>DATEXG010000186.1:0-2527 GCA_035257225.1 Candidatus Limnocylindrales bacterium | reverse complement strand
CCAATAGGCGGACCACCAATCGAGGTCCAGTTAGTGCCGTCGGCCGAGACCCAGACGCCGTTGCCGTCGTTCCAAGAGGACAGAACGACCGAATCGCCGGCGGCGGCTACGACCGCCGAGCTGCCGGTGAACGTCGCGGCCGGCACGACCGTCCAGGTCCGCCCGTCGGGGGAGTTCCAGACCGCGATCTTCCCGCCGGCGGGTGCGTTTCGAACCGCCACGTACCCATGAGCCCAGGCGGCCACGGAACTGACGCCGGCCGGCCCATCGGGGAGCTTCTGGAGGACGCCCAGACCGGACCACCCTTCGGCCGGCGCGAGGGAGACGCTGGGCAGCGGCCTTAGGGTGGGGCCGGGCGGAGGCGTAATGGTGGGTCCAGGACGCAGCGTTTCCGTGACGGTCACTCCCGACACGGCCTTGCCGTAGTAGACCCGGCCTCCGCCGTCGTAGATGACTCCGCCGGGCACGACCCAGCTCTGGCCTCCTCTGGGGAGGCTGCCGATATCGCCGCCGTTCTGCAGGCGCTGCCAGCGCCCGTCGCCGAGACCGACCGTGAAGACGGGACCTTCGCCCTGGACGAGGATCTCGGTGCCGTCGGACGTGATCTGGACCATGCCGCCCACGCCCGGCGACAATTCCGTCTCGTCCTTGCTCCAGCGGAGCCCATCCGCCGAGTGCACGCCGTAGGGCCAGGATGGCATCGCGTCGCCCAGGCTCCCGCCGTAGACCCACAGAGACCCACCCTGGCCAACTGCCGGTCCCGGATCGTAAGTCGACCATGCCAGTCCGTCGACCGAGAACCAATAGCGCTGGAACCCCTTGACGCTGAACTGTCCGGAAGCATTCGCGCCGCCCCACTCGACGTTGCCGGCGGGATCGGCCACGAAGCCTGAGATCACGAACCCGGCCCGTGTCGAGGTGACGGTGGCCATGGTTGCCCCGGCCAGATCGGCCGGCACGGTGGCCTTGGCCCAGGTCGCGCCGTCGGACGACGCGTACGGCGTTGTGGGGCTCGACGTAGGGTCGCTGTTGTCCGTGTACGGACTCGCCAGCACGACCGCACCGGTGTTGTTAGCCGCATAACCCCAGACAAGGTCCCCGGTGAATGGAACCTGAGCTTCCTTCCAAGCGACGCCATCCGCCGAGTACCAGATGGCGCCCGGGTTTTGACAGATCCCCGGAGAATTCCCATGGCACGGGGTACGGATCAGGCCTATCCCCAGCAGCCAATCCTTCGTAGCGAGCAGATTGAGAACCTTCGGCACATTTCCTAGCTGCCGCCATGTTTGCCCGTCAATCGAGGACCACAGGTTCCCTTGGGGATTGGCGAGCAGACCGCCCTTCCAGGCGACCACCGCGCCAGAACCAATCCCCTCGCTCCCCGGCTGGCTGGACGCGGGGAAGGCCGTAGAGGTGATGTCGTGCCACTCGAGGGCCGACCAGATGCCCGCATATCGTGGAGTGGCGGCGGGCGCCTTGGGCCGTAGCGTCGTCACCAGCAGCGTCCCGGCGATGGCCAGGCCCAGCGCGGCGGCGAGTCCGGTGACGGCGACCAGCTTCGGCATACGCAGGAGCCGAGGCCCTGCCAGCGGCCGCAGCTTCGACCGTGCCGGCCCATAGCTGTCCTCCGCACCCGACGCCACGCTCTGCACGTATCGGTAGACACGGCCGGAGACCTGAGGCTCCGGATCCTGCGAGATGCGGTGCAACCGGCTCTCGAGGTCGGGATCGCGATCGAGCTCATCGTCGTGGTTCATCGGGACACCTTCCCCTGTCGGTCGAGATCTTTGCGGAGCGACCGCATCGCGTAGTGCAGCCTCGACTTCACCGTCCCCAACGGTAGATCCAGCCTCTCGGCGATCTCGTCGAGTGATAGATCGCGCCAGAAACGAAGCCCCACGACGAGCTGCTGGTCCGGCGGCAGCCTTCGTATCAGCCGCCCTACCTCGTCGCGGGCAAGGGCGTCGCGGAACGGGTCTCGGGCGCGAGCGTCCGAGGTCAGTCCAACGTCGATCTCGACGATCTTGATGCCGCGCCTCTGTCGAAGGCGGTCATAGCAGACGTTGCTGACGATGCGGCCGAACCACGCGGCGAACCGATCCGGATCGCGCAACTTCCCTCTCCCCTGCCAGGCCCTGGTCACGGCCTCGCACGTGGCGTCGTCCGCGTCTTCGGCGCCGCCCAGCAAGTAACCCGCCAGTCGATAGGCGCCCGGCAGTTCAGCTTGAACAAGCGCGACGAAATCGGCTGACTCCTCTCTCACGGTTGTCGCCAACGCAACCCTCGCCGCTCCTTCCACGCCGCCGACCTCTCGATCCGCTTCTCCGACGTCCGCCCTATTCGACGTGACGGGAGCTCGAAAGGTTCGACGGCTGCCAGAAGAATCTCTTCCCCTCAGGTCCGATGGCTGCGTATCGGTCGCTGAGCCGCGGCGCCGGCCACGGTCTCGATCGCCGCCGGACACGATACTCGCCCCGCCGCGCTGCCTTCGGCTGCGCCACCAAACGGTATGCTCCTCTGGTCGTGT
>DATEXG010000185.1:0-7488 GCA_035257225.1 Candidatus Limnocylindrales bacterium | reverse complement strand
GCTCCGCCGAGAGCCGGCGGAGCGCTCTACCACGAGATGCCCTTGGCCAGGTCGGGCGGGAGAACGCCACGCGGGTCGAGCGGTAGCACGCCGTACTTGTCGACGAGCATCTTGAAGGTGATGCCGGGCGTGGTCGCGTCGGGTAGTTCGTTGTCTTTGTCCGACCTCAATGACAGCGACAGGTCGATGTAGTTCTGGGTACCCGCCCCCTCCTCGCGCTGGGCCCAACGCAGAATCTCCGCCTCGTCCGGCTTGACCTCCAGGACGACCAGCATGTGCCGTCCGGTGTTCTGGACGACCGGCTGCGTGGGTCCGGCCACGGGGGCACCCGAGGTTGCGGGAGTAGGGGCGGCATTAGCGGTGGTGTCGAGCGGCGCTAGAAGCGTGATCAGGACCTTGCGATTCTGGATCACGGTCTTGGTGGTGACGCGGCTCCCGCCGGGCAGAGAGATCGTCGTCTTGTTCGAGTTGGTGGCCGACAGAGCGATCTGGTCCATGTAAGCGGACACGATGACGTCCACGTGGTCGCCGGGTACGAGTAGCGTTCCCACGCCGTTGACCTGGTCGACTTCCACGACAACGCCACGCATGCCGGTTCCGACGAGGCTCGCGATATCCTGCCCGTCGGGAACGGTCCCGGGCGGCAGGAAGTCGCGGCTGGCCAGAAGAACCTGGCCACTGGCGATGTTGCCGCCGGCTACCTTGCCGATCACCTGGCTGACGTCCGAGAAGGTGTCAGTGCCAAGGGCTTGCTGCGCGGATATGGTCAGCTTCTTGGTGTCGACCATGGCGGCGGTGATCTTGTCGCCGAGATTGATGTCCTGTTTGGCGATGACGACCGTCGTCAAAGGTTCGGGTGTAGGCGTGGGCGAAGCGGATGAGACGCCATTGTTGCCGCCATTGCCGCCATTGCCGCCGCCGCTGCCGCTGATGAGGATCACAGTCCCCAGGCCGCCGGCAACTGCCAGAAAGACCCCGAGTAGGATGAGCAGCCGATTCGATCGCTTCACAACGACACTCCCCAGCGCATTTGACAGATGGCACGACGGTAGCCTTGCGGACAACCTTACTGCGACTATACCAATGGACTAGGCCATCTAGGAAGTATTCTCGGACTCTGCGGCGGGTGAAGAATCGCTATTAAGCCGGTTTGAGCGCCCTGCGGAGCCTGGGGCGAGGGGTATTGCCCGGTGCGGCCAGTGCCCGCCGATCTCGCCGGTGGCCCTGTCAGACAAACGAAAACGGGCCGCGCACGAGGCGCGGCCCGTTTTCTTGTCGCAGCGGGACGGCTAGATCGAGCTGCCGATCTTGCTGAGGGCACCGTTGATGGCGCCACTCATGAACGCGAGCGCGACGATGGCGAGGATGGCGATGAGTGCGAGGATCAGGGCGTACTCTGCAAGGCCCTGTCCCTTCTGGGACCGGAGAAACATCGATGGCCTCCTGATAAGTCCGCCTCCAGTGAGAGGCATGACGGGATTCTGGGTGGCGGTTCGTATCGGCACCAGTAGCCAGATGGTAATGGGACCGCTCCTAACCCTACCTTCCCAACCTCGGCCTGTACGCCCGGCAAGCAAGCCGGCGCGCGCTGTCAACGGATTGCGCGACTGCAGACGGGCCCCGGGGTGTCCGGCTGCTTCGCGATCATACCGCCGACGTGACCAGATTCAACAGGGACGAGAGCTGGTCTCCGAAGAAGAGCAGCGAGACCACGCACACCACAGCCATCAAGACGAGGATGAGGCCGTACTCGATCAGGCCCTGACCGGACTGATGCTCAGCCCGCCCGGATGAAGTCCGCCCGGCCATCGGACGGCGCCCGAAATGGCTCCGGGTGGACTCCGACCAGGCCCTCGGGTCCGCGGCCGACGGGCTTCCGGTCAACTCGCGGCCAGAACCAGGAGGACCTCCCGGCCCTCGTCAAGGAGCTCGGCCGTGACGCCGATCGTGGCCGCGCGCTGCTGGATCTCGCGCCAAGTGTTGGATGGCAGGGCCATCGGCTGATTGACTCGGGCCGCACGCGAGACCTTGGCTGCGCGTGTCTCATCGATCATGGCCTTGAGTGCCTCAGGAATGTCCCGCTCCATCGCCCTGCCGCGCTTGTCCGACGGCGACGACGTCTCGAACTCGGGCTCGTCGGGTTCCTCGACGCCCTCTCGTTTCGCGGATATGCGGGCCTCGGGGTTCTCAGCCCATTCGAATCGGATCGATATCCGATCCGGATGACACGACAGGAAGCCGGTCACAGCTTCATCGATGATGCGGAAAAGAGCGCTCTCGATGTCCATGGGCAGGCGGCGGTCTGTGCCGTATGACGCGAATTCGATTGGGGTCTGCGACCGCCGGCCACGATCCCGCGCCACTCGCCTCAGTGTGGGCACCAGGCCCAGGTCGTCCAGGACCATGGGCCGCACGTCGAATATGAATGTCTTCGTGGCGTCGAGCGTGTGCTGGACCATGGCCACCAGCTGCCCAATCTCCGTCTTGGCCGCGGCCGGATCGCGATCCAACAGTCGCTCGACGATCTGGGCTTGAAGGACGATGTTGGTGAGGCTCTGAGCCGGGCCGTCGTGCATCGCCCGCGCGATCTCTCGGCGCAGGTCTTCTTGGGCCGCCAGGACGAGGCGCGAGACTGCCGGTGGGAGCGGCGTGCTCGAGTCCAGCTTGCCCGACGTGTGCTGAGGCATCGCTCCACCCATCGATGCCCTGTCCAGCTCGGCACTGTAGCGGCGCAGGCTCTCCCGGAAGCGGGTCAGGATCTTGAGTTTGCCTTCCAGGATGTCGATCTGGGATTCCATGATCGCGGAGCGCTTGGTCAGCGCCAGGAGCTGGTCGATCTGGCTTTCCGATTCGGATGTGGATCCCTTGGCCGCGGGCTTGAGTTTCTCGGCAGCCTGGGAGCGCTTCTGCTCGTGACGGCCTGCCTCGGTGCGGGCCTGTTGGACGAGCAGCTCCAACTCGCCGATCTCTCGGGTCAGGAGATCGACTTCGCGCCTGGCCCGCTCCGCAAGGTCGAGAAATGGGAGCGGCGGTGGTTCGATAGCCACGGGCGGCTCAGTCCTCGGGCATCCGGATCCAGCCCTGGCGCATGGCGTAGACGACGGCCTGGGTTCGGTCGTTCACGCTGAGCTTGCGCAGGATGCTGGACATGTGGTTCTTGACGGTCTGTTCGCTAATGGACAGGGCGTAGGCCACCTGCTTGTTCGTCATGCCCTGGGCGATGTTGTCCAGGATCTCGACTTCGCGCGGCGAGAGTGGCGCGAATATCGGGGCCGCTTCCTGACCGTAGATGGCCAGCTCGCGGAACTCCTTGAGGACGCGGCTCGCGACGGCCGGCTTTGAGAACACCTTGTCGTTGATCAGGTACTCACCGGCGGCGACCCGAAGGATTATCGCGACCAGATCGTCGGGCGCCACGTCCTTGAGGATGAATGCGGCCGCGCCGGCTTTGATGGCGTCGAAGAGAGCGTCCTCGTCCTCGTTCACGGCCAGGACGATGATCCCGGCCGACGGCAGCTCGCGCTTGATCCGCTGGGTCGTCTCAATCCCGCCCGGTGCCGGCAGCGAGAGATCCATGAGGATGATGTCCGGCGACAGTTGGACCGCCAGATCGAACGCGCTCCGTGTGTCGTCGGCCTCGCCGACGATGTCGAACCCGGGCTCGCGCTCCAGGATCTGGCGCACTCCAACCCGAAAGAGAGTGTGGTCATCGACCAGGAGAATCGTGGTCTTCTCGATGCGCTCGTCTGGTCCCGGCCGGTGCCTGTCCGGCCCGGAGTATTCCTTGGAACTCATTTGCTCTCCTCTCCCACTGGAATCGATAGCCAGACGACCGTCCCGCCGCCCTGCCGTGATCGAACCTCGAATTGGGCACCGATGAGATCGGCTCGTTCCCGCATGAATTGGAGGCCGAAGTTGCGCCGACCCCTGGCCGCCACCGCGTTCACGTCGAAGCCGCGGCCGTCGTCGGAAACCTCGAGGATCCAGTCTCCTGACACGATTCGTGTCGATACGACCGTGCGCCTTGAGGCGGCATGCTTACGAACGTTCTGCAGCGCTTCCTGGACGATGCGCAGGACGGCGGTCTGTTGGGTTGGGGTCAGGCCGTCCCCGGGCGCTCGCAGCTCGGTCTCGACCGTGGCCCCCGTGAGGGCGGCCATGCTCTCCACCGCATCCATGATCGAGCCGTCCAGGCCGAGCTCGTCGAGAAGCGGCGGGCGCAGCTGGCTTATGAAGGTCCGGACCTCTCCCAGCTCGCGGCGCAGCAACTCGCGGAGGAAGCGCAGCTCGGCTCCGGCCACACGAACGTCCTCGTTGAGGACGCGCTCGATGTACTCGACCTGGAAGATCGCATTCGACAGCGCCTGGGCAGGCCCATCGTGGACCTCCTGCGCGAGCCGCGACCTCTCGGCTTCCTGCGCCTGGACGATCCGCATCTGGAAATCGGTGGCGAGGCCCGCGTCGGCGACCTCGGCCACGAGGCTGGCGTCGCCGCGCTCGAGGAAGAGCCAGGAGTTCTCCATGCTTCGGACGGAGAGCTCGAGCTTGGACAGCTCCTGCTGGTGCCGGCCGAGGTCGCCCGTGAGGCGTTCGACCTCGGCGCGCAGCGCCTTCTGGCGAGCGTCTTCCGCACCCGCTTCGGCGGCGGCGGACGGATCGCCGTCTTCCGTCGGGGCCAGTGGGGCGCGGTCGGTCACCTCGAGTTCATCCCGGAGATGGTGCCAGCGACCCAGAGTGTCGCGGTAGGCCTCGCGGTATCTCTCGGTCACGGAGCGGAGATTGTTGGCCCCGTAGCCCAGCGCGGACTTCGCTTCGGCGTACAGTTCGTCGAAGCGCGAGTCGCGAGATTCTGCGGCGCCTCTGGCAGCGTCCATACCGCTTGGAGTATACGGGGCGTCTCTCATGGACAGTCGATCCGGAATACGCGCGTATGTGCTAGGGGCGAGTCTCCCACCGGCTTGCCACCGGAGGTATCGGTCAGCGGCACTTCTTTGAAGCATGCGGCCGCGGGGGCGTCCCCACTTAAGATGCCCGGCCACTGCCTGAGGCCGTCGTTCTGGACGACAAGAAGCCTCGCCCCAAAGTGACGGGCAAGGTCCAGAACGGCTTCCGGAGGTTCCTCCGGAAGCGCGAGAGTCCGAATACGAGCCGACTCGGCCAGCCATATCGGGAAGTCGGTGATGACCGGTCCGTCTCCCAGAGGCACTCCGGCGCGCGCCATGGCCGCAGGAAGCGCTTCATATCGGGCTCGAACGTCGTTCGCTTGGCCCGATACGGCAGAGACGGAAACCACGGTGAGGGGGAATATGGCCGCGACCGCGAAGGCCGGTCCCAGCCAGGCCACAGGCCGGGTCCAGTGCCGCAACCGCGCGACCCACGCGATCAGGGCGTCCAACGCGGCCAGGCAGCCCACGATCAGCAGCACCAGAACCGCACCGGCCGCGTGCAGGAACGTGCCCGACTGTGTGCTGACCGGGAATAGCAGACTCGTGACCGCGAAAGTGAGGATCGCGGCCAGGACGAGAGGCCGCAAGGACGTCAGCCGCCAGACTCGCGGGAGCATGAGCAGCCCAATCAGTCCGACGGGGAAAGCGGGAATGATCAGAACGTCGAGCAGGTTGTGGCCGATTCCGGCGGCGTGCATTCCGATAAGCGCGGCCGGGCCCTGAGCGAGGTATCCGGCCAGTGAGGGCTGGTCCCGGTAGGCGAAGACGTCGAAGTAGCTGATGTAGAGGGCGTTCTTCACTGTCTGACCCGGCAGCGGACTGCCGAACGTCAGCCAGTTTCGAACGGCCCACGGGACGAAGATCAGCGCCGCAACGACGCCGGGCATGAGAACCAGCCGGAGGCGCTCGAAGCGGTGAGCCGGAGATCGGATGCCGGCTCGCGCGGCCGTTTCTGCGGAGGGCGGACCATCGACCATCCGGCTCGGAAGTCCTCGCCAGACAATCGCGAGCCAGGCCAACCCGAGCCAGATCGCCTCGCTTCGGGTCAGGGCGGCAAGGCCGAGAAGAACCCCGAGCGCCACCAGCTGACGATTCGGGATGGCCGCCTTCGCCCGCGACCCGTACCCCGATGCGATGCGGGTCATGAGGAGACAGGCCGCCAGGGCAAGGACGGCGAAGAGGGCGGTGGAATCCGGTAAGGCACCGTATATGACCAGCGGGCCCAGCAGGCTCGCCACGACGCCCGCGCCCATGCCCAGGGTCCGTGCCCGCCCCACCGGCAGTCGTATCTCCGCCGCTGCGTCCGCACCGAGGCGCCACGCCAGCACCGCCAGGGTTGAGCCGGCCATGACCGAAACGACCTGCGCGGCCCGGAACCAGTTGGCCGTGCCCGCTAGCGCCATCGGCAGAGCCGCTAGGAGCGACGGCAAGGGCATCCAAACCTCGAAGGCCGCCCGCGGCACGGTCAGAGGTTGAGTCTGGTAGCTCCACAGGGCGTCGCTGATGAGCCCACGGCCCTCCACGACGTTACGGGCCACGCCGGCGTAGTAGGCCGTGTCCTCGGGAACGGGGAAGCCTACCGCGGCCGCGGCAACCGCCCGAACGGCAAACGCCAGGGCGAAGATGGCGCCGGCACTCAGCCAGGCTTCGCGTCGACTCACGGGACGATCCCCATTCCGAAGCTGCCGGCGACCGGTGAGGCGGATGTGGCTCCGCCGCATCGCGTGTCGGTGGCGGTGACGCAGACCGGATAGATCGCCAGGGCCGGCGCGCCGCTGGCGGCCGGATCGCCGGTCCGCGGCCCCGTGTACGGGATCACGTAGATCGGCGGGCCAAGCCAGCTCGGCCGGACCGTCGACTCGATGACCGGCGCGAGAGGCGCGACGATGTGCGCCCGCTCGAGCACGAGCCACCGGATGCCGTAGTCGGCGGCCACCTCGCGGGTCACCTCCAGCGAGTCGTTCGGCGTGACCACTCCGCCACGTCCGGTGAAGTATTTGTACCCGGCCGGATCGGCGCTCATGACCAGGTCGGAGGGCGGCGCGCCGGCGGCGTCGAGGGCCTGGCCGGCGGCGAGCATCTGGTCGCGCTCCGCGTTCCAGGAGGGGAACGACATGGAGGCGTATACGGCCGTCGACAGAACCATCAGCGCTGCCGCGGTTCCGATGAAGAGGGGCGTTGCCCGCTTCTCCCGCCAGTTGCGGCGATGCCGGGAGACCCAGGCAACCACAACGGCCAGGCCCTCGAATCCAAGGATGTAGGTGTACGGGACCAGGGCCACGGCCGAATGCAGGAAGGTACCGTGGACGATGAAGACCGGGAACAGCAGGATCGATACGGCGAACAGGAGGCCGGCATAGAGGAAGTACGGCCCGAAGTCGACCGAGTGTCTGCGAGCCCAGGCGCCTACGAGCACGAACGGCGCCAGAGCCAGCGAACAGGCCAGCACGGCGAAGATGCCGATCGCGGCAACCAGACCGGCCAGCCGGCTGGCCAGGAGCGGAACCAAGCCCTGGCCAAGGTACGCCGACAGCGATACGTC
>DATEXG010000184.1:0-6895 GCA_035257225.1 Candidatus Limnocylindrales bacterium | reverse complement strand
GGCGCCACCGCGGCAACAGCCGCATCCGATCCTGTGGCGTCGCCGGCGGCCCGAGTGGCTTTCGTGGCGCGGGTGGGTTTCTTGGAGGCACCCGCGGAGTTCGGGGCGGCCCGAGTCACTTCTGTGGTGGCCCGCGAGGCGTTCGTGGCGGCGATTGCGGCGCTGACCGCCGCGGCGGCGGCGCGCTGCGCAGCCACGTCACCCACGGCGCCGCTCTCCGCCTTCGTCTTGGACAAGCGTGCGGCTTTCTCCGCCGACCTGCTCACGGGCTCGGCCAAGGACCCGGCGGTGCTCGGTTCGGACGTGCCGTCCTCGGGCGTGCCGGGGAGGGACTCGGCCGGGCGGCCCGGATGCCGCCGAGGAGGAATCTGCCCACTCGCCATTTCGCCGCATCTCCCCTGTGTGGAAAGCTCCCACAGTCTCGGCCAAAGGCGACGTCTCGCAAATGAGACGATGGTCATGAGCCTGAAGTCGTGCCCGATGGCCCGCGGTCGAGTCAGGGATTCGACGGCGAGTCTCGGTTCGATCGCCCGCCGGCGGTCGGGCGCTAGCTCAAGTCGACGTAGACGTTCTTGATCTGCGTGTACTGCTCGAACGCGTGCATGCCGTTCTCACGTCCGGTCCCAGACATCTTGTAGCCGCCGAACGGGGCCTCCGTGTGAACGCTCGAATTGCAGTTGACAGAGAGGACGCCCGCCTGGATTCCGCGCGCCGTCCGGATCGCCTTGCCGATGTCGCGCGTCCAGATCGAGCCCGAGAGGCCGTAGGGAATGTCGTTCGCCAGCCGGATCGCTTCCTCCTCGGTATCGAAGGGGATCACCACGACGACCGGGCCGAAGACCTCCTCCTGGGCGATTCGCATTCGGGACTCGACTCCGTCGAGGACGGTCGGCTGGATGTAGGCGCCCTGCGCGTACGCCGGTTCGGCCGGTATGCCGCCGCCGACGACCACTCGCGCGCCTTCCTCCCGCCCAATCCGGACGTAGTCGAGCACCGTCTCGCGCTGACGGAAGCTGACCATCGTCCCGACCTCTGTGGCGGGATCGTCCGGATCGCCGACTCTGACCTTGAGAGTGGCCTTGGCGAAGAGCTCCACGACGCGGTCGTGGACGGACCGCTCGACGATGATGCGGGACCGAGCGCAGCAGTCCTGACCGCAGTTGTCGAAGACTGAGTAGGGGGACTCGGCAGCGAAGCGCTCTATGTCCGCGTCGGCAAAGACGACGTTGGGGCTCTTGCCGCCCAGCTCCAGACTGATCTTCTTGATGGTGCCCGCGGCCGTCCGCATGATCTCCTGCCCCGTGGCGGTCTCGCCGGTGAAGGCCACTTTGCCGATGCCGGGGTGAGCGGCGATCGCGGCACCGGCCGTGCTGCCGGGCCCGGTCACGACGTTGAGGACTCCGGGCGGGAAACCGGCCTCGAGGGCCAGCTCGGCGACGCGGATCGCGGTCAGGGGCGTGTAGCTGGCGGGTTTCAGGATGGCGGTGTTGCCGGCCGCGAGCGCCGGGCCCATCTTCCAGCTGGCCAGCATGAGCGGGAAGTTCCACGGCACGATGAGGCCCACGACGCCGATCGGCTCGCGCAGAGTGAAATCGAAGCCGGGCTTGGAGACGGGGATCGTCTCACCCATGACCTTGTTCGCGGCGCCGGCGTAGTACTCCATCACGTTGGCCACCGCGCCGATCTCCCAGCGGGCCGAGCTGATGGGCTTGCCCATGTTGCGCGACTCCGTGACGGCCAGCTCCTCGAGATGGTCGCGGATCAGCGTCGCGAAGCGGCCCAGGGTCTGGCCGCGGCGGGTCTGGCTCCAGGTATGCCACTCCCCGTCGAAGGCAGCCTGGGCGGCGGCGACTGCCCGATCCACGTCCTCCTGGCCGCCTTTCGGCACGCGGGCGATCGTCTGGCCGGTCACCGGGCTCACGACGTCGAACGTCTCGCCGCTGGCCGCGGCGACCTGCTCGCCGCCGATCACCATCTCGAGCGAAAGGGGCGTGGTGGGCGCGGCGGCGGGCTTCTCGTCGGACATGGCGGCACCTCGCTTGGACGACTGGCTCTGGGTTTGGGGCTCGGTCTGGCGCTCGGCGGTCGTTGTGAGCGTGTCCGCCGTTGCCGCCCCGATCATACGCGCGCCGCCGAGTGGGCCCGTGGCGCCGGTTCGACCGGACTAGAATCGGCCCATCCGAGCCAACGAGGTGACTTGCCCATGGCCCTGGCCCTGGGGCACGACCGATGACCGGTGGGACCGAGCCGATGACTGGTAAGCACGGCCCTACAGACGGCGCCCGGCGACGAGCCACGTTTGTGGCGCCGACCGTCCCAACCGCCCTCACGGCCGGCCACGTTCGAATCTGGCTGGCCATCATCGTCGGCTGCATCGCCGTCGGCACTGGCGGATACCTCGTCCTCGAGCCGGGATGGCAGTTCCTCGACGCCCTCTACATGACGGTCATCACGCTCACCACAGTGGGCTTCCGCGAGGTCCAACCGCTGACTGAGGCGGGCCGGGTCTGGACGATGATCCTGGCGTTGACCGGCGTTGGACTCATCTTTGGATCTGTCGGGATCGTGGCCGAGTACTTTGTTGTGGAAGCGACGAGCGGACGGCGAGAGGAGAAACGGATGGCCGATGCGGTGAGCAAGCTCCGGGATCACTACATCTTGTGCGGCTTCGGCCGCGTAGGCCTGACCGTCGCCCGCGAGCTGGTCCACGCCGGCCGGAAGGTCGTGGTCATCGACATCCTGCCGGAGTCGCTCGCTCGAGCGCGCCGCGAGGGCTTTCTCGAGGTCGAAGGCGACGCTACCGAAGAGGCGACTTTGCGGGCGGCGGGAATCGAACGCGCCAGAGGCCTCATCACCACCATTGACTCGGACGCCCACAACGTCTACGTCATCCTGTCCGCGCGGGCAATCAACCCCAAGCTCTTCGTGGTCGCGCGCGCGAACACGGCCGATTCGGAGGGCCGGCTAATCCAGGCGGGCGCGGATCGGGTCGTCTCGCCATACACGATGGCCGGCCATCGCCTGGCGGAGCTGGCGACGCGGCCGCGCGTCGTCGACTTCATCGACGCGGCGCTTTCCCACGGCGAGCTGGCGTTCTCGATGGAAGAAGTCGAGGTCGGGCCGGGGAACGCCACCGATGGCGTGACCGTCGGCGCCTTGCGCGACTCCGGGGTTTTCGTGCTGGCAATCGTGCAGGGCGAGCGCAGCTACGAGGCCAACCCGCCCGCCGATCGGATTCTCACTGTGGGTGAGACGCTGGTCGTGTCCGGCAGCGTCGCGCGACTGCGCGAGCTACGTGGGATGGAACCGAAGGAGTAGGTCGAACCGGGCGAGCGGCCGGCGGCCACAGAAGCCGGCCATTCGTCGTCGCGCAGCTCCGCGGTGACGATTGAGGAGGAGTGGCTCTTGCGAGTGGCTACGCCACCGGGCGATATTGAGTTGCTCCGGTCCGGCCGGAGCAGACCCGGGAGGTGAGCCGATGATTGGTTGCTGGCACGCAATGCCGCACGACGAGGCGCGCCACGTCAGGGTCTGTCTGGGAGCCCATCTCGGCGGCTACGAGTTAGTCGTGGAACGCTGCACCGACGAGCCGTGCTGGCGCTGGATAGTGCTGAATGGGCGCGGCCACGAGATCGAAAGCGGCACCGCGCCCAACGCCAGCACCGCCGAACGACTTGCCGAGGAAGCCGCATTTCACATTCACCCGCCGTCGGTCGGCGACTGGGTCGGGCGGCTGATGTAGCTCCGGCGCCCAGGCTTGGGCTCGGCGCGCAAGGCACAGCAGCCTAGCGCTGCTCGTGGCCCTCTTTCGGCCACGTCGGGGCGCGCTGCTCGAGTTCCGGGTCTTCCCAGGGGGCGGCAAGATCGGCGAGGTCCGTCTCCCCGGCCGGTCCGGTCTTGTCGAGCAGGCCGGCTTCTTCGGCCGCGATGGCTTCATCCGACGGCGCCCCTGCCTCCAAGGATTCGTCGCCGGCCGGGTTCATGACCACGGTACCCGCGTTCTCGATCTGGGACTCCAGCTCAATCTTGCGCATCTCGTTGCGAACGGCCTCGCTCGGAGGCCGGATCGCATCGATGTTGGCCACGGTGCCGTCACCGCTCGGCCCGAGGATCTGGAGAGCATCCACGACAGTGGGGACGATCCCCTCGGTACGCGCCCGATCCTTCGCCTCAAGGTCGACTACGGTAAGCCCGGGAATCTCCGGCGCGGTTGCGCCTTCGACCACCGCGCCGCACTTGGGACAGGCGCTGGCGCCGGCGGGGATCGGAGTTGAGCACCAGGGGCAGATCTGCGTAGTCTCGTCCATGCGTCGCACCGTAAGCCACCGCGACGTACCTCGACTATCCGACGTTCGGGCCATGGAAGACCATGACCCTGGCACGAGTCGCGGGCCAGCCAACGATAGGACAATGAGGCGGCGCGCGCGAGACCCCAGTGCACTGGAATGCCGCGGCGCTGGATCCGCGACTGGAAGGCGACTACGCGCCTACGACGTTAGTTGGGGCGACCACGCTGTTCGCGGGATCGTTGACGTTGCTGAGGTCGAAGGTCATCTCGTAGGCGACGCTATTGTCGGCGGCCTTGGCGACGACGGCCGCGCTGACCGGGTAGCCGCCATCGGTCGCGATCCAGACATCCCCCGACCAGGTGGCGCCGGAGATGCCGAGGATCGACGCTTGCTCGTCAAAGGCGCCTGAGCTGGCCTGGTAGTGATCCGCGTTGACGCCGTTCTTGTTCCCGGAATCGACCTTCAGGAAGTTGCCGGCCGCCGAAGCGCCGATCGACGAGGTGAACATCGTCGCCGGCGAGACGGCGTCGGCCCAGCCCTTGTCGGTCATCTGCGTCTGTACGAAGCCGCCTGGGCCCGCATCCATGTAGTCGTAGCCGTCGATCTCGACAATATGGATGCTGGCGACGTGGATGTCGGCCTTGGCTGGATTGGTGACGATCGTTCCGGTTACGTTGACCGGGGCGGTGCCCGTTGCGTCGGCAACGCCGAGGAGCGATAGCGTCTGCCCGAAGTCGCCTCCGGCCACGGTCATCTTGAACTTGTAGCTGGTGAGATTGGCCAGGTTGGCGGCCGCGCCCCCCAGCACAGAGCCGCTGTCACTGCTGCCGGTCTGACCCGTGGCCGCCGGTCCGGTTGGGACCCCGGTCGCGCTCGCGGCGGGAGAGGCGGTGCCGGAGCTGCTCGAGCAGGCCGCAGCCGCGAGCGTCACGGCTGCAATCATGAGAAGCAAGCCTCGGCCCTGCTTCCCAAGAATCGGGAACATGAGAACCTCCCCTATTGGCCGGCGGTGGAGTGTGCTGTCCGGCTGCTCCGTACGGTAGCACGCCCGGCCGAGGCCGCCCGGTCGGGAATCGGGCCGCTGGCGGTCCGCCTCCGAGACCGATCGCGCCGCGGAGCTGGCGGCCTGGGGCCGGCAGCCGTGTCCAGCCGGAGGGGCTGAGGGTCGGCGCCGGGCCCCGGCTTACTTGGAAGTAGGTGCGTCGGGGCGTTGCCGCCCCGACGCACCGCTGAGCTAGTGCACGAAGTAGCCGGTCACATCGAAGATGACCTGGGCCGTTGGACCCGGGTGCGGGGCAACGAAGGTGACGCCGAGAGTACTTCCGGCACCCAGGGCCACCGTCACCCCGTTCGCCCGGTCATCACCGACCGGGGAGTTGAGGGTCGAGCTCGTCGGGTCGTTGGTCGCGACGGGCCCGATGAACAGATAGCCGTCGCTGGTCTGACCCGTCACGGTCAGGTTGCCGGTCACCGCCGTCGCGTTGCCCGGTACGACACCGGTTGCGCTCACGGCGAACGCGCGCGCCGAGTGTGAGCCGAATGGACCTGCCAGACCTGTGCCGTTGCGGGTATCGAGAAGCCGCGAGGGGTTGAGCGGTACGTAGGTTGCGCCGGTGTTGTCGCGTGTGAAGTAACCGGTCACGTCGAAGATCACATGGGCGACAGGACCGGGAGCCGGGGCGACGAAGGTGACGCTCAGGGTGCCTCCGGTACCCAGGGCCACCGTAACCCCGTTGGCTCTGTCATCGCCGACTGGGAAGTTAAGGGTCGAGCTAGTCGGGTTGTCCATCGCGACAGGACCGATGAACAGATAGCCGGGGCTCGTCTGGGCCGTCACGGTCAGGTTGCCGGTCACAGCCGTCGCGTTGGGGGGGCACGCCGCCGTTGCCCGTGACCTGGAAGGTGCGAGCAGCGTGCGAGTTGGAGGGACCGGCCAGACCTGTGCTACTGCGGGTGTCGAGGATGCGTGAGGGGGTGAGAGGTACGTACGTGGCGCCGCTGTTGTCGGGCACGAAGTAGCCGGTCACATCGAAGATGACCTGGGCCGTGGAACTCGGAGCTTGGCCGACGCGAGGACTTTGGGGGAACCTTCCTTCGGAATCTTCCCGTCGACGAATACCCCTATCTCGCCGAGCACGTCAAGCAGCACCTCGCGGTGCCCCAGGCGGGCGAGGTCGCGTTCGAGTTCGGGCTAGATCTGGTCCTCGACGGCCTCGGGAGAATCCGAATCACGGGCTGATGCCGCGGGAACCAGGCGTACGGGCCGGGGCTGGCGCACCTCCGACGCCCAGGCGGATCTTGCGATCCGCCTGGGCGAGCTCGTGGCCGATCTCGTCGAGCCGGCCAAGGCCATGTAACTCGAGAAGCTCCGAGAGGGCGAACGGGCGCTAGACGTCGCCAACGGCTGGCTGCGGACGACGCTCAAGGACGCCGACGCTTCGGGAGAATCATTCGAACCTCGCCGTTAGGACGCGCTCGGCGATGCCACCTCGGACGGGCTCGCCGCTGGGCTCGTGGATGGGCTCGTGGATGGGCTCGCCGCTGGGCTCGTGGATGGGCTCGCAGACCCGACGGATCCGCTAACAGGCGCAACGAACCAGGTGCCG
>DATEXG010000183.1:0-2262 GCA_035257225.1 Candidatus Limnocylindrales bacterium | reverse complement strand
CAGGCGCCGCCGGCGGCGTCTTCCATGCAACTCTCGGCGCCGCCGGGGGATTGCTGCTCGGCATCGCGATCGTGGCCGCCGCGCTGTGCGCGTCCGCAGTCGTGACGGGCACGCTGCTCAGGCCGCCCACGGAGTTCGTGTACGCCAGCCTGCCCGCCCTTCGCGCTGCCATCGCCGGCCTACCAATGGTCACGGCTCTTCTCGCCTGGGCCTGCTGCGTCGCGGCGTTCGTCGCCGCCCGCCGGGGAGTGGCCGTCTCGACCCGAATCAGCCGGCGTACGCCGGCCGTCGTTCGGCGCATATGGGCGATAGCCGGCTTCGCGACGTTGTTCGTGGCGGCCGTCTTCGTAGTGTCGGCCCCTCAGAACCTACTTTCGGCTTTGTCACTGTTGGCCGTTCCGTTCGCGTTCGCCGCCGGAGCGCTCACGAACTCGACGCCTCGATTATTGCTCCCACGTGGAAAGGCCATCGCGGCGATCTGCGTTCTGGCCATCCTCAGCGCGAGCTTCGCTCGCAACGTCCCTGCCTGGAGCGGACCGCCGCCGGACGTCGCCGACACGCCCCAAGCGCACGCCGCGCAACTCCGCGAGTTCGACCGGGTGGCTCCGGCCTGGGCCTACATCGACGGCCGTCCGGTGCTGGCGGAAGGCGGAGGACTCTGGGGATCGGGAGTCATACGACAGGCAGTTGGCGTCTGGGATTTTGATCCGTCAAGCTCCGGCGCCGCCGCCCAGGCGCTCTCGCAATTCAAGGACGTCCGGTTCGAGGCCTGGCGTGCAGTCCGCTTCGATGCGTCCCTGGACATCGCGGAGTGGATCCCGGACCCGGCCTATTCGGCGCCGTATGCAACCGCGCCGGCCGACTTCAACGACGTCCAATTCGGGGCCGGGCACGCGGAGGTCGAGTTCGACGTCGGCCATGTCCGAACGACCGAATGGATCGTGTTCGTCACGGGGATTGGACCTGACGGCCACCGTTACCGCCTCAACGAACCCGAGTTCAACATGGGCGGCGGCCCGCTGGTCTCGAGCTTCACGGGCACGATCTGGCAGTGGCTGACGGCGGCAACATGAGGGCTACCGTGTCGGCCGAGTCGCTCGCCGCCGTCATGGCGGCAATCGGGAGCGACCGCCTGTCTGGATACGAAGTCATGGTTCGGCTGGCGAAGCCGCTGGCCGCGCCCGAACCGCCCGAGCCGGCTCTGTACCCAACTCTCCACCGGCTCGAGGCCGACGGGCGCCTGAGGGCAGGCTGGTCCACGGACCCATTCGGTCGAACGCGAAGGCTCTACCGCAGGAACTGACGCGTGCCGTCCACGCGAGGTACTCGATCGGGATCCGCATCACCGCGGGCGCAGACCGCCTGACTCCATTTGAGCCTCCGACCTTGCCCGAGTTCGTTCGACGGCCCAGCAGAATGTCGGGTCAGCGTCTGCGGGCGCAGCAGAATGTCGGATCTGACTCCAGGGCCTCTGCGCCGTCACCAGGCATGAGCTCGACCTCGCGCAAGCGCGCCGGACCGCGCCGCGAGCGTCAGGTGGCGCTGGCCGAGGCCTGCTCCTGAAGGACCTTATCGCTTTCGATGGCGAAGACGCAGCGTCCCTGGCCGAGGCCGAGCAGCTCGACCAACCCGGGATCGATGTACAGCTGATGGCAGTCTTCGCACAGGCCGGCCGCGATTCCGAAGCAGAAACGTTCGCTCCGGTCAGGCAGTCGGAAGGTCGTATCGAAGCGCGAGCTCACCAGACGCTTACTGCAGCGGGGGCAGTGTTCGCGTGCTTGCGTCATAGGATCCGACCTCAGAGACGGCAGTCGATTGACCGCTTTGATGTTGCGATGTTATGGGGCCACTTCCAGGAGCCATATGACTCACTCGTACCGGGCCAGCGGTACTCCGTTCGTAGTCTCGGCGACAAACTCGGCCTTGAGGACACATTTCCTGAGGTACCGTCGCCGCCCACGGCGTCCGCCCTACGGCAGAGCCGGCAGTCCGAACTGGTCGGTGCGGACGGGAGTAGTGGCGGGCTGGCCCGGGATGTTTGGTTTGCCGGAGGTTCCCCCCGCGGGCGGCGCCTGACTCTCCGGTAGGTCGCACTTTCGCACGGCAACCGTCGCCGGGGCAGCATGGGTCCGGTTTGCGGACTGCGGGCGCTTCTCAAGCTCCCGAGTCGAGTGAGTCGAAACAACCCATCGTGCACCGATAGACTTGTGTGGTGAGATCCTGGAGCCGTCCCGTGGTTCCACGGCTGCCAGGGCATGGCGC
>DATEXG010000182.1:0-2534 GCA_035257225.1 Candidatus Limnocylindrales bacterium | reverse complement strand
GAGTTCATCGGCACGGTGGACGAGGTCAACCCAGAGCGCAACAAAGTCAAAGTGCTGGTCAGCATCTTCGGCCGCGAGACACCGGTCGAGCTCGACTTCCTCCAGGTCGAGAAGCTGTAACCGAAAGGAAGCCCGAGTTCCGTGGCCAAGAAGATCCGCATTGTCCTCACGCTCCAGCTCAACGCCGGTAAGGCGACCCCGGCGCCGCCCGTCGGCACGGCACTCGGCCCCCACGGCATCAACATTATCGAGTTCACCAAGTCGTACAACGAGAAGACCGCCGACAAGGTCGGTCAGGTGATCCCGGCACAGATCACGATCTTCGAGGATCGATCGTTCGCCTTCGTCCTCAAGACTCCGCCCGCTCCGTATCTCCTCCGCAAGGCGGCGGGGCTCGAGAAGGGGGCGGCCACCGCCGGACGCGAGAACGTCGGCAAGGTGACTCGCGACCAGATCCGCGAAATCGCCACGATCAAGCTCGCGGACCTCAACGCCAACGACATCGACGCCGCCATGGCTCAAGTCCAGGGCACGGCCCGGAGCATGGGCATCGAGGTCGAGGGATAGCGCCACGCGCTCCGGTCGCGAACCGGACGTTCACCCCGCGCCAGGGGGAGGTCGAGGCCCGGCTCGCCGGGCGGGACCGATGGAAGGAGATCGAAGTGGCCGAACGCGGCAAGAAGTATCAGGACGCTGCCAAGCTCGTGGACCGGGCCAAGCTCTACAGCCCGGCCGAGGCCGCGGAGCTTGTCCGCAAGACCAGCTACGTCGGCTTCAACGCCAGCGTCGAGGCTCACCTTCGCTTGGGCGTGGACCCCCGTCATGCCGACCAGATGGTCCGCGGCACGGTCGTTCTGCCGCACGGTACCGGCAAAGTGGTCCGCGTCGTCGTCTTTGCCCAGGGCGAGAAGGCCCTGGAAGCGCTTCGCGCCGGTGCCGACGAGGTGGGAGCCGATGATCTCGTCAAGAAGATCGAGGCCGGCTGGACCGACTTCGACGTCGCCCTGGCCGCCCCGGACGTGATGGGAATGGTTGGACGTCTCGGCCGCATCCTCGGCCGCAAGGGCCTCATGCCGAACCCGAAGTCGGGGACGATCACCTTCGACCTCGAGCGGGCCATCAAGGAAGTCAAGGAAGGCCGTGTCGAGTTCAAGGTGGACAAGGGCGGGATCATTCACGTCGCCTTCGGCAAGGCGAGCTTCGAATCCCAGCAGCTCGTCGACAACCTGGCCACCCTGATGGACGCCATAAACCGAGCCCGCCCGACCGGCGCCAAGGGCCAGTACCTGCGGACGCTGACAATCGTCCCGACGATGGGGCCTGGGATCAGGGTCGATATTCCGGCCGTTCTCGCGGTCGCCGCGGCGTCCTGACGCCGCCCAACATATGAGGCCGGGCCGCGGGAACGCGGACCCAGCCGGGCGACGAAGCGCCGCAAGGCGCCCGACGCCATCTAACTGAATACGACGGACCGCCGCAGACAGCATGGGCCCGACGGGGCTCAATTCGCCGGCACCGAGCGTTGACAGGAGTGGCAACACTCCGCGATTGCCTGGCAATCGCCAAAGCCAACGCCGCAGGCGTTGGCTCCATGCCGAGGCAGGGACCAAGCCTCCACTCGCGTGGGTGGGAGCGCCCCTGTGGCGATGAGCCGTCAGGGGCGTTGTGCTGAATCGGCCCAGCCGGCTCAGCACAGGCGGCACGCCGCACTTGCCACGACGAGAAGCCAGCGGCTTCTCGCAGAGCGAATGCGGCCGGGCCGCATGCGCTCACCGCCGCGTGCCGGCTGCGCGCAGTAGTCCAGGGAGGTATCCATGCCTACCGAGGCCAAGCGCGAGACAGTCGCGGCACTGACCGAGGAAGCTCGGTCGGCGACGGCGATGATCGTCTCCGAATACCGCGGCCTCAAGGTCTCCGAACTCGGCGAGATCCGTCGAAACCTGCGCAAGCAGAACGTCACGTACCACATCGTCAAGAACCGGCTGATGAAGA
Source organism: Candidatus Limnocylindrales bacterium (assembly GCA_035257225.1). Classification (GTDB taxonomy): domain Bacteria; phylum Chloroflexota; class Limnocylindria; order Limnocylindrales; family CSP1-4; genus Fen-1039. Next base: position 542 of record DATEXG010000182.1, on the reverse strand, counting down.
TCGCGGCGCGAGAGGCCGGGGCGGAAGCCCTCGCCATCCTGCTCGAAGGTCCTACCGCAGTCGCTTTCCTGAAAGGCGACGAGGGGGCTGCCGCAAAGGCGGTCCTCGACGCGTTTCGGCCATACCGCGTGATCAAGGTCACCGGGGCGGTGCTCGGCGGTCGAGTGGTCAATGCCGATGGCGTGGCTCGTCTCGCGCAGCTTCCAAAGCGCGACGTTCTTCTGGCCCAGGTCGCCGGGGCTATCGCAGCTCCGATGGCATCCGTGGCCGGTCTCTTCGATGCCCCGCTTCGGGACGTCGCGAGACTGATCGGGGCCCTCGCCGACAGTCAGAGCGCCTGAGCGCGCCACAACCCAGACAAACCCGCTCGGGCGGGCACGCCTCGAGCACGAAGGAGCAACTGAACAAATGGCAAAGCTGACGCAGGAACAACTGCTCGACGCCTTTGCGTCGATGTCCGTTCTCGAGCTCGCCGACTTCAAGAAGGCGTTCGAGGACAAGTTCGACGTCCCCGCCGCTGCCCCGATGGCCGCCGCGGCCGT
>DATEXG010000181.1:0-12105 GCA_035257225.1 Candidatus Limnocylindrales bacterium | reverse complement strand
CGTTCCTGCCGGCCCGATCGGCCCGACCGCTCCTGCCGCGTCCGAGCCGACGCCGGAGCCTGGCGTCATCAAGCTTGCCGTTCTCGAGCGTGGCGTCTGTCGGGAATGGGAGGGCGCCGCAGCGCTGGCCGAGCTGGGGCGTGCGATCGGGCGCAAGGGGACGCGGATCTGGATTGACCTCCGCTCGCCCTCGGCCGACCAGGTAGCCGCCGTATCCAAAGTCTTGCGCCTGCATCCGCTTCTGGCCGAGGACCTGATCGAACGCGACCAGAGGGCCAAGCTCGAACAGGTGGGCAACATGCTCCATCTGGCCCTCTTCTCGCTCGGCTTCGACGACGGCCGTATCTACGAGCGTGAGATCGAGTTCGTGCTGGGCGAAGGCTTCCTCCTCTCCAACCACAGCGCCTGGTGGGAACCGCGCTCGACTCGACACCTGCGCACGGGTGTGGCGGACCCCATGGGTCGCGGGCTGGACTACCTCCTGTGGGCCCTCGCCGACGACGTCATCGATAGCTACTTCCCCATCCTCGACTTGCTGGGGGACGAGATCGACGATCTCGAGGACCGGGTCGTCAACCGGGCCGACCGGGCCCTCCTGGAGCGGCTTTTCGAGCTCAAGCGCGAGCTCATCCTGATCCGGCGCGTTACCGCACCCGAGCGAGAAATGTTCAACATCCTCTCGAGCCGTGAGGAGAGCGCTATCTCGGCCGAGCACCGGCTCTACTACCGCGACGCTTACGACCACCTGATCCGCCTGACCGACGAGCTGGACACCTACCGCGAGCTCGCCTCGGCCACCCTGGAGACCTACCTCTCCACCGTCAACAACAACCTCTCTCTCATCATGAAGCGGCTCACCGGCGTGACGGTGGTCGTGGCCGGGATCGGGGCCATAGGCGGGATCTTCGGCATGAGCGAGGCGCAGTACGCCCTGCGCAATGGTGAAGGCCCAGGGTTCTGGATTGTCACATTCGGGAGCCTGGTCCTGGCCGGTGTCGCCGCCGCCGTACTGCACAAGATCGACTGGATCTGATCGGAGTGGTGCCGGCGCCCGCCGTCCCGGGCGGCGCGTCATTACGAGCGGCACGGTTTCGGGACCGTCGGCACGTACCACGAGCAGGGCCTGCTCGACGGGCGCTGGGTCGACGTGATCATCATGGAGAAACTTCTCGGCTAGGCCGGGCGGCAGGCCCCAGGCTCACCGTGTCGGAAGCGCGAGCGAGCGCCTTTCGATCGACTCCCGCCGAGCGTCAGGATCAGGGTCGACAGCCGCTGGCGCCGGAGACTTTGCACCTGGGGGCCCCGCTGGGACAGATCCTTCCCTTGCCGGTCGGATGGGCGTCCGTATGGCTGGCCGCGAGCACCCCGATAGGCTGAGCAACGACCTCCAGTTTGGTCCCGGATGCGCTGCTGTCCTCGGAGGTCTGCAGCCATATCTGGTCCGTCTTGGCCGCCAGCGCCCGATCGAACAGGGACGAGTTGTAGGGTCCGTGGCGAAGGACCTCGCTGATCTCGTAGACGTGGTTCTGGTCGTCGTCGGTGTAGACCTCGACATACATCCCGACCATCGCCACGCCGTTGCCGACCTGGGACGCCGTCAGGAGGGGGAGGAACATGCCCGCCTGGGCGTGCGCATACAGGTAGGTCGCCTGGGGCAGGCCCGGGGCCTCCTGCGTGTGGCCCAGAGGGAAGATCTCCGCCACGTCGCACAGAGGCCACTCCTCGTTGGGCGGAGAGGGGATGATCGGAAGGTCGATGCCGAGCGCGGGGATCTGGATCCGAGTGGGGGCCGCCACCTGGACGGTGGCGCTGCCCGACGGGACGGCCGATCTCGCCGGCGGCAGACTGTAGAGGATCGACGACCCGGTTGCCGTAGCCGCTTTCGGAGTGGCCAGTGGCTCCGCAGAGGCGGGCTGCAGGTAGTAGAAGAGCCCCGCCACCACGATGAAGACCCCCGCCCCGGCGAGCAGAGCGGGTACGAGGCCGACGAGACGTCCGGCCAGCCGAGCGGTCGGCCTGACGATCGATTGGAAGACGATGGCCAGGAGCGAGCTGAGGCGTCGCATGGACCGGCATCCTAGCAGGCGACCGGCGGTCCTGCTCTCGGATTGAGCGCGGGGTCAGGCTCGGTAGCGGGTGCTGGCAAGGAGCGCCGGATCCAGTGCCGGGAAGGCACGGATCAGACCACCTGACGGAAGTGCGCGATCCTTGGTAACCTCAGGGCATGTCAGGTCGCATGAATGTCGTTCTCGGTGCGCTCCTTGGGGTGGTGGCGGCCTTCGTCGTCGCTGTGGCGGTCGTCGTGGCTTGGCCGGGAACCGGCACCACAGTGCCTCCCCGGCCGACGGCGGTGATCCTGCCGACGGAGACGCCGACTCCGGTGCCCGTCGTGACTCAGGCCCCGATCGTCACTCCCACGCCGTTCCACTCGATCGCCCCGTTCGGCGACGGGTAGTCTCGGGCGCGAGTCGGCAGTCGGGGTCCGTCTCCCGAATCCGTGGCTGAGCCGCGGGCGCAGGTACGCAGCCGAGATTTGGCGTGCCCGGTTCTGGCCCCCGCGGAGCCCCAGGGCGGCGGAGGGTTAGGCTCCAGCGTGCCCCGGCCAGCTGCTCGACCCAAAGGCCTTACCCGCCGAACACTCCGGCCGCGTTGGTGGCGGCAGTGGCGATCGCCGGGAAGAGGCCGAAGACCAGCGTGAGCACGCACGTGACCCCAAGGCCGACCCGGAAGAGCAGACCGGGTGAGCTCGGACGGAGCTCCTCTGACGGCTCGCGCATGTACATGTACACGACGACCCGAAGGTAGTAGAAGGCCGCGGCCGCGGCGTTGACCATCGCCAGGACCGCAAGGGCAGTCAGCCAGCCTCCCGCCTGGACGGCGGCCAGGATCACGTAGGCCTTGGCCCAGAAGCCCGCCAGCGGTGGGATTCCTGTGAGCGACAGGAGGAAGATGGCCATCAGCGCCCCGAGCCATGGATCTCTGCGACCCAGGCCCGCGAATGTGGCGATCTGGCTCGACACGCCCGGTCGCCGCTGCATTGCCGCGACCACGGCGAAGGCTCCCATGTTCATGAAGGTGTAGGCGGCGCCGTAGAACAGGATCGCCGATAGGCCGCTGTGCTGGCCTCCCGCATAGGCCGCGAGGCCGACGAGGATGTAGCCGGTGTGGGCGATCGAGGAGTAGGCGAGCATCCGCTTGACGTTGTCCTGCGAGATCGCCACCAGGTTGCCGAGGGTCATGGTGAGGGCCGCCAGGACGATCACGACCGGCAGCCAATCGGCCCGCAACGGTCCGAGGGCCCCCACGAAGAGGCGCAGGGCGATGGCGAAGGCGCCGACCTTCGGCCCCACCGAGAGGTACGCGGTCACCGGTGTGGGCGAGCCCTGGTAGGCGTCCGGAGTCCAGTAGTGGAACGGAACGGCCGCCATCTTGAAGGCCACGCCGGCCGACATGAAGGCCAGGCCCATGGCCAGCCCGGGCTGGATCGAGCCTCCCGCCGCGACCTTCGCCAGCGCGGCCGCAACGCCGTCGACGCGCGTGGTCCCGGTGATGCCCCAAACGTACGCCAGGCCGAAGAGCAGGATCGCGCTCGAGAACGAGCCCAGCAGGAAGTACTTGATCGCGCCCTCGCCCGAATACGGGTCGCGCCGGGCGAATCCGGCGAGCACGTAGCCCGGCAGGACCATGAGCTCGAGGGCGACGAAGAGCAGCACCAGGTCCGCGGAGCCGGCAATCAGCATCGCCCCCGTCACCGCGAAGACCAGGATGGCGGCGAACTCGGCGATTGGCAGGCCTCGCGGCTCGATGTAGTCCACCCCGAAGAGGATCGTGAGGGCCGCGATGGCCACGAAGATCGCGTCCAGGAAGACGGTCAGGTTGTCCAGCGAGTAGGCGCCGCCGAAGGCGCTGCCGGTGTGGCCTGCCTGGAGCAGGATCACTACGGCCACGACGCCCAAGCCGCCGAGGGCGGTGGCGATGACCGCCTGGCGCCGGTTCGGCAGGGCCAGATCCACGATCAGGATCGCCGCCGCCACCAGGACGGAGGCGACGACCGGGGCGATCGTTCCGAGGTCCGACCAGCTCATCTCGCGTCTCCGCTCATCCGCCGACCGCCACTCCGGCGGCCGCCAGGAAGCTCTGGGCTGGGCCGCGGAGGAGATCGAGCACAAGGCTCGGGAAGAGCCCGAGCACGACGATCCCGATTGCCAGCGGGGCGAGCGTCACCAGCTCGGTCCCGCTCATATCCGTCAGGTGGCCGCCCAGGCCGCGGAGGAAGTCGGACAGCCCGCCGAAGGCGACTCGCTGGAACATCCACAACAGGTAGGTTGCCGCCAGCACCATGACGACGATCGAGGCCAGAGCGATGACGGGCGCCACGCCGAAGGACCCGACGAAAACGAGGAATTCACCCACGAAGCCCGACAGGCCCGGCAGCCCGGCAGAGGCCAGGATGAAGAAGCCGAAGACGGTCGACCAGATAGGCATTGCCGCCGCCAGGCCGCCCATCTTGGCGATCGTTCGATCGTGGGTGCGCTCGTAGACCACGCCCACCAGCAGGAAGAGCCCGCCCGTGATCAGGCCGTGGTTGATCATCTGCAGGACTGCGCCCTGGAGCGCGGTGGCGCTGAATACGAAGATGCCCAGGGTCACGAAGCCCATGTGGCTGACCGAGCTGTATGCGACCAGACGTTTGAGATCGGTCTGGACGATCGAGACGATCGCTCCGTAGACGATCGCGACCACGCTCAGCACGATGATCGGCCAGGCGAAAGTGTGGGCCGCGTGCGGATACAGCGGCACGGCGAAGCGGATCAGGCCGTATGCCCCGAGCTTGAGCAGCACCCCGGCCAGGATCACCGAGCCGGCCGTTGGCGCCTCGGTGTGGGCGTCCGGCAGCCAGGTATGGAATGGGAACATCGGGACCTTGATGGCGAAGGCCAGGAAGAGGGCCAGGAAGGCCAGGATCTGGAGGTCGTTGGCGAAGTGGCCGCCGGCCGCCCACGCCTGGAGCTGCTGGTAGTCGAAGGCGCCGGCCCACGACCCGCCGTGACCGGCCTGGAACGCGAAGGCCGTGGCCAAGATCGCAACCAGCATCAGCAGCGAGCCCACGAGCGTGTACAGCACAAACTTCATCGTGGCGTAGATGCGATTGGAGCCGCCCCAGATGCCGATGATCAAGTACATCGGGACAAGGACGATCTCCCAGAAGATGTAGAAGAGGAAGAAGTCCAGGGCGATAAAGACGCCGATCATGCCGACCTCGAGGACGAGGAAGGAGATCATGTAACCCTTCACCCGTTCCTTGATCGGCCCGAAGCTGGCCAGGATGCTGATCCAGGTCAGGGTCGTCGTCAGCACCACCATCAGGACGCTGAGGCCGTCCACGCCGAGCTTGTACTGAATGCCGAAGGCCGGAATCCAGTCGACGGTCTCGTTGAATTGGAAGCCGGCGGGCCCCAACGCGAAGGCGGCGAGGAGGAGGAGCGAGAGCCCCCAGGCCACCAGGGCGAAGCCCAACGCGGTGCGACGGACGAGCTCCTCGTGGCGGGAAGGAATGGCCGCCAGGGCCAGCGCGCCTACGAGTGGAGTGAAGGTGATCAGGCTCAGGATCGGCAGGTTCATCGTCTCGTCCTCCTACCGAACCGCGATCAGGAAGTAGCCGATGGCCATCGCAATCAGCCCCATGGCGATGCCGAGGGCGTAGTTCTGGACGTGCCCCGTCTGGACGCGGCGCAGCCGCAGGCCGGCCTGCGTGGTGACCGTCCCGATGCCGTTGACGGTGCCGTCGATCACTACCCTGTCGAACCACCACACGGCACCGGCGAGACGACCGCCCCAGACCACGAAGAGGAGGTTGTTGAGGTCGTCGAACCACCACTTGGCCGCTGAGCCGCGGTACAGGAAGTCCAGGCCGCGGCGGGCGCTGACTTCGCGGACCCGATCCGGCTGGGGCTCTGCGTGCAGACCGATCGCCGGCATGTCGACGCCGAAGAGCCGCCACGCGGCGATGATCGCGGTCGCCACCAGGACTGTGGTCACGATGGCCAGCCCGCCGTCTATGCCGAAGAAGCTGTAGGCGGCTTCCGTCCGTCCGCCGGCGGCTATCGTCGCCTCAAAGACGGGCGCCAGCCACTGGTGGAGCAGCCCCGACTCCGGCGGGAAGCCGATCAGCAAGCCCAGCGCAACCGCCGGGATGGCCAGCAGGATGAGCGGCCGCGTCATCGTCGGCGGGGATTCGTGGATGTGGCGCTCCACCTCGGGATCCACGTGGCTCGGGCCCCAGAAGGTCATGCCCATGAGGCGGAACATATAGAAGGCGGTCATGCCGGCGACGACGAAGCCGATCGCCCAGACCCACAAGAAGCCGTTCTTGAAGGCCCCGCCCAGGATCTCGTCCTTGCTGAAGAACCCGGCCAGCGGTGGCACGCCGGCTATGGCAACCGAGCCGATCAGCATCGTCACGTAGGTGATCGGGATCTTCCGGGCCAGGCCGCCCATCTTGCGCATGTCCTGCTCGTCCCCGACGGCGTGGATGACCGAGCCAGAGCCCAGGAAGAGCAATCCCTTGAAGAAGCCGTGGCTCATGAGGTGGAAGATCGCCGCCGTCCACGCCCCCACGCCCAGGGACGCGAACATGTAACCGAGCTGGGAGAGCGTGGAGTAGGCCAGGACGCGTTTGATGTCCGTCTGTGTGAAGGCGATCGAGGCGGCCAGTATGGCAGTGAAGATGCCGATCGCGGCCACGCCGACCATCACGCCGGGCGCGGCGCTGAAGATTGGATTGCAGCGGGCCACGAGGTAGACGCCAGCGTTGACCATCGTGGCGGCGTGGATGAGGGCGGAGACCGGCGTGGGGCCTTCCATGGCGTCCGGCAGCCAGACGTGGAGCGGGAACTGGGCGCTCTTGCCGACGGCTCCGCAGAAGAGCAGCAGGGCGACGACGGCGACCCAGGTCGACGAGAGCCCGCCGCCTTCGACCAGCTTGAAGACGGCCTGCATGTTGAGTGTGCCCAGCTGCGTCCAGATGGCCATGATCGCGAGGGCGAAGCCCATGTCGCCGACGCGGTTGACCAGAAAAGCCTTCTTGGCTGCAACGGCCGCGGACCGACGCGGGTACCAGAAGCCGATCAGCAAGTAGCTGCACAGGCCCACCAGCTCCCAGCCGGCAAAGACGAGCAGGAAGTTGTCGGCCAGGACCAGCAGCAACATCGAGAACATGAACAGGTTCAGGTAGGCGAAGAAGCGCCACTTGCCGGGGTCGTGGGCCATATAGCCGATCGAGTAGATGTGGACGAGCATGCCGATGGTCGTGACCACGATCAGCAGGCACCCGGTCAGGGCATCCACGTAGAAGCCCATCTCGGCCTTGAAGCCCAGGGCCGGGATCCAGTTCCAGAGCGTGATCCCGGCGCCGTTGCCGATGCCGAAGCCGTGCGCCAGGGCGGCGAAGGCCACGACCATCGCCACCAGCCATGAGGCCGCGACCGCCCAGACGGCGATCTGATGCGACTCCCGGCCCATCTGACGGCCCAGCAACCCGGTAACGACGAATCCGGCCAGCGGCAGGAGCGGAATGAGCGGGATGAGGTAGGTCATTGGTCGCTCACTGGCTCATCGAGTCGTACTCGTCCACAAGGGGCGTCTTGCGGTTGCGATAGATGGCCATGACGAGGGCCAGCCCCACAGTCGCCTCGGCCGCCGCCACGGCGATGACCAGCAGGGCGATGACCGCGGCGTGCGTCTTGAGCGCCGGGACGAAGGCGCCGAAGGCGACGACGGTAAGGTTGACGGCATTGATCATCAGCTCGATGGACATCAGCATGCTGATGGCGTTCCGGCGGGCCAGGAAGCCGAATGTCCCTATCGCAAACAGCAGGCCCGAAAGGACCAGATAGGAGTCGAGCGAGCCGCTCATCGGTTCTCCCCGTCCCTGCTGATCTCGCGCCGGGCCAGGTAGACCCCGCCGATGACGGAGGCGGTCAGCAGCACGCTCACCACCTCAAACGGCAGCACGTAGTCGCGGAACAGCAAGTGGGCAACGTCCGTCGTCGAGGTCCAGAGCCGCTGACCGGCAGACGGCCACGTCGTGGCCAGGACGGCGATCGTGATCACGACCGCGATCACGATCGCGGTCACGGCAGCCGCAAGGGTCTGGGCCTGGAAGACCAGCCGCGCGGGGGCGTTCTTGGTCTGGGTCAGCATTATCGCGAATAGGACCAGCACGCTGATGGCGCCGATGTAGACCAGCACCTGCGTGGCCGCCACGAGCGGATTGCCCAGGAGGACGTAGATCCCCGCCAGCGACGCGAACGAGACGATCAGGGCCAGGCCGCAACGGATGATGTCGCGCAGGGTCACTACCAGCAGCGCCGACACGAGAAGAGTGGCGGCCAGGGCGACGAAGAGCACGTCATCCCAGCGGATCCCGATCAACGGGATCGAGTCGCCTATCGGCATGCCTCGCTTCCCTCCTCTGCAAGTCCCGGCCTGCCGGGACTCCGGGCCGGCGATCCGGTCCAGAATGGCTTGACGGTCACGGTCGTTCGGTCCCACTGCGATCGCCGAGGGCGCCGGCCAGGGACGGAGGAAGTGCCGGGAGCTTCTCCGCCGGGTCTTCCAGGCGACCCTCGGCAAGGGCGTGCGCCACCCAGTCGCGCTCGCGACGAATGTAAGTCACTTCGGTCTCGCGATCGATCGCCGCGAGCCCGATCAGGTCTATCTCCGGGTCGCCCCGGCCGGTATGGGCAAGCTCGTTGTCCTGCCCGTCGCGCAGGGCATCGTACGGGCAGGCGTCGACGCAGATGCCGCACAGGATGCAGCGGCTCTCGTCCACGTCGTACTTCTCCAGGACGCGCGGCTTGGGCATCAGAGCACCGGTGGGGCACGTCTCGGCGCAGCGGCCGCAGGAAACGCACGGCGTGTCGTTGAGGCTCATGTCCAGCGGCGTCGTCACCAGCGTGTCGAAGCCGATGCGCATGAAGTCGTAGCAGGCCGCGCCCACCACGTCGGCGCAGACCGCGGCGCAGCGCCCGCAGTCGATGCAGCGGGACGGCTCGCGCAGGATGAAGGCATGGCTGTCGTCGCGAATGTAGTCGTGGTTGGCGCCGGTGAACCGGTTCTCCGTGACGCTACGGAAGCCCGCGCCCTGATCGTGGCCCGGCTCCAGGGTCTGGAGCGTGGTGCCGTACTCGATCCCCAGCCGCCGCAGGTCGCAGTTGCCCAGCGCCTCGCAGGTGCACTGCAGGCAGCGGGTGGACTCGGCCATTACTTCGGCCTGCGTATAGGGGATCTCGTACTCGACGTAGCTCTTGATCCGCTCCTTGGCCGGCATGGACTGGAGGCGGTGGCGCGGTTCTTTGGGCTCGTCGGTGTAGGGGACGATCGAGAGGAACTGCGGCTCGACCTCCGCCAGGGTCTGGCGGGTCCGTAGCTCGGTCAGGTCGATGCCCTTCAGGAACGCGTCCGTGGCGTAGGCGCAGCGCCGGCCTTCGGCCACGGCCTGGACCACGGTCGCGGCGCCGATGCGGACGTCACCCGTGCCGAAGACGCCGGGCCGGCCGGTCTCGAACGTGACAGCGTCCGCCTTGAGTCGGTACTTGGCCGCTTCCACGCCCTGGTTGCCGGGGCCGATCCAGGAGAGGTCCGGGCCCTGGCCGATTGCCAGCAGGACCCGGTCGCATTCGACGACGAACTCCGTGCCGGGAGCCGGCTCGGGGCGGCGGCGGCCCGAGGCATCCGGCTCGCCGGGGCGCATCCGGATGAACTCGACCCCGGTCACCTTGCCGTTCCCGTCGACCAGGACACGGGTAGGCCCGGCCTGGAAGATCATCCGGGCCCCCTCTTCGATGGCCTCGTGAGCCTCGGTCGCGGCCGGCATGTCCTTCATGTCGCGGCGGTAGACGAGGGTCACTTCTTTGGCGCCCTGGCGAAGCGAGGTCCGCGTGCAGTCCATCGCCGTGAACCCACCGCCCACGACGACGACTCGGCTGTGCTTATGGCCCGGGTAGGGGAGGCCGAGAGCGGCGATCTTGAGGTATTCCAGGCCGTCGATCGCGCCGTCGGCCTTCTCGTTGGGGACGTTGAGCTTGTTCGTGTCGTAGCAGCCGGTGGCGACGATCGTGGCGTCGAAGCCCTGGTCGCGCAAGTCGTCCAGGCTGAAGTCGCGGCCCAGGGCCTTATTGCATTCCAGGCGGGCGCCGAGGCGCCAGACGGCCTCGTATTCGGGGTCCAGGACGTCGGCCTTGGGCAGGCGATACTCCGGGATGCCGTAGCGCAGCAAGCCGCCGGGCAGCTCGTCCTTCTCGAAGACGGTCACGTCGTGGCCGGACAGGAGCAGGTAGTAGGCCGCCGACATCCCGGCCGGGCCGGAGCCGATGATCGCCACGCGCTTGCCGGTCTTGGGCTCAGCTTCGAACGGCAGCGGCGGCTCGATGCCTTCCTGCTGCGCCTTCAGGACTATGTCCCCGGCGTAGCGGTGGCTGTCGCGGATGGCAATCGACTCGTCAACCTCGTCGCGCCGGCAGTGCTCCTCGCACGGCGCGGGGCAGACGCGGCCAAGGATCGAGGGGAACGGGATGGTGCGCTTGAAGATGCGCGCCGACTCGCGGAACTGGCCCTCGGCGTTGGACTTGAGGAAGCCCGGGATGTCGATGTGGCTCGGGCACTTGTTCTGGCAGGGCGGCAGGCAGTAGGCGTTGTGGTCGCTGAAGATCAGCTCGAGGTTCGTCCGCCTCAGGCGGCGGAGCTGCTCGGTCTGGGTTCGCACGACCATGCCCGACTCGGCGGCCCGGGAGCACGAGATCGGCGGATGCTCCTCGCCCTCCACGTCCACAACGCACATCCGGCACGCTCCAAAGCCCGGCAGCTTGGGCTCGTAGCAGAGCGTGGGGATCTCGATGCCGTTGGCGCGGCAGACCTCCAGAATCGTCTGTCCTTCGAGGCCCTCGACGATCCGGCCGTCGACCTCCAGGCGGAAGGCGTGCGTCGAAAGTGGGCGCTGCGGATCCTGGGCCGTGATCAAGCGCTCCGCCGGCGAGTCATCGAGCTGGATGACGGTGTCGAACGGGGTCTTCGCGTCCGGTCGGCTGTCGGCGCGGCCGGCCCGGCGGTTCCAGACCTTCTTCTGGTTCGCCGGCGGTCGCAGCCGTCCCAACGGAAACACGGCATTGGGCAGGATCCCCTCAAGGGCGGCCGACGCGGGTGCGGTCGTGTTGGCCGACAGGCCGATCGAACCCGGTGCCGCCGAGGCTGAAGCCTGTGCCGCCGACCCCGCCGCGACCGGTGCCGCCGAAGCCGGGGCCTCGGTCTTCGCGGGTTTGCGCGACCGAGACGGCTTGGCCGGTCCGGACGACCGGGGAGAGGCGGGGCTGGGGCGGACGGTCGGTTCTCGCATGGAACGCCTCAGGAAACGGCCCCGGCTCGGGCTTCTGCCTTGGGCTGGCAGATCCCGGCGGGGCACGTGTTGCGGACGATGTGGGCGTCGAGCTCGTCGCGGAAGTACCGGACGACGCTCTGGAGGGCCAGGGTGGAGCGACGCTCGTGGTCGCATAGGGCGCTTTCGACTATGTCGGATGAGAGGTCGGCGATTCGCGTCAGCTCATCGCCGCGGGGCTGGCCTTCACAGATACGGGCGCCGCTCTCCGCCAGCCGGCGCAGTCCGATCCGGCACGGGATCGTCTTGCCGCAGGCCTCGTCGGCGCAGAAGCGGGTCAGGACCGCGGCCAGATCCACGACGCAGCTGTGCTGGTCCAGGACCACGATCGAGCCTGAGCCGATGTACGCACCCGCCTCCTCCAGGGAAGCCTGGTCGTAGCTGACGCTCAGGCCGTCGGCCGGCAGGATGCCGCCGGACGGGCCGCCGACCAGGAGCCCCTTGAGGCGACGCTGCCCCGGAATGCCGCCGGCCACGTCCACGATCTCGCGAATCGTGACGCCGAGTGGGACCTCGGCGATGCCGGGCCTGGCTACGGCGCCGGAGATCTGGACAAGGATCGTGCCGCGGCTCGCGGTGGCGCCGATCTCGGCGAAGCGGGCGGCACCGCCCGTCAGGATGGACGGCACGGCGGCGAAGGTCTGCGGGCCGTGAATCAGCGTCGGCTTGTCGAA
>DATEXG010000180.1:0-8346 GCA_035257225.1 Candidatus Limnocylindrales bacterium | reverse complement strand
TGGTAGCAACCGAGGACCGGCCGGGCGAGCTCGCACGGATCGGTGAGGCGATGGGCACAGCCGGCGTCAACATCACGGCGCTCGCGGGATTGACGGGCGAGGGAGCCGGCCTGATTGGCTTTCTGGTCAGCGACGAGGCAGACGCTCGCGGCGCGCTCCGCGCGGCAGGGATCGAGGCGAAGGAAGTCGAGGTCATCAGGATCGCCTTGGCCGACTATTCCGATGCGCTGGCGAAGGCCACCCGTAAGCTCGCCACCGCCGGGGTCAACATCGAGCTGGCCCTCTCGACGGGGATCTCCCACGGGAAGGGTGCGGTGGTGCTAGCCGTGAGCGACCCGCGGAGGGCGCGGACGCTGCTCGGGGATCTCGTGGTCGACGCTTAGCGAGGCTCTCCCGAAATCCGGCATCTGGAAATCGCCGGTTGAAATCTGCTCGTGCTGGCCAGATCAGATGCGCCGCGACTGGCGAGGCACCGCCAGCGGTTGCCAGATCTATCCTACCGGGCGAGCAGCCGGTTCGATCCGGCCAGGAGGCGATCGTGAACGAGCCACGGGCCTGTGAACTCGTTACCCGGGAGCGGGCGCGCATTGAATCTGCGCTCGCCGAGCTGGGCGGCGAGATCCGTGCCGAAGGGTCCGTCCAGCGCCAGCAGACCGGAGATAACGCAGACGCTGGCAGCGCTCTCGAAACGGAGTTGGTCACCGTCGCCCTCGCGTCCGACCTCCGCGACCAGCTCGCCGCCGTCGGGCGCGCCGAGGAGCGCATCGCACGGGGCACGTACGGCAGATCGGTCGAGAGCGGGATACCGATCCCGGACGAGCGACTCGAGGTGGAACCTCTTGCCGAGCGGACCATAGAGGAGCAGCGACACTACGAACGGCGCGGGCCCAAGTAGCCCGGTGGACTGCTCCGACGACGGCGTCTTAGCGCATCTGTGATCTTGCTCGGCACAACGATCCGGCATGTGGGAACGGCGGGTACACGGCCCCAGTGGTCAAGCGAGTGGATCTCCGCGGCCGGCAGGGCCGATCTCTGGCACCCCGCAACAGAGAGCCCATGTTTCGAGGGCGGGCCGTTAGCGCTCGGTGGATCCGGTGAGGCTCCCACGGTCGGCTAGGTCGTGGCAGCCAGCCGGACCACCCGGCCCGCTACCGCTGTAGCATGGACCTCGTTTCCGCGTTGATGAGGCCTTGGGCCATGTCGAAGCCGCTGAATCCATGCATACGTGTTGCGAGCTCGGACGCCGTCTCGGACCTCCGGGACTGGCTCGCTTCGAACGACGCCGAGGCTGAGAGGCCCGAGGGCGCCAAGGCTCGGCGGCTGATAGCGCTCGCATGTGAGATCAAGCCCGCTCAGGCACTGTTCCTTCATAGAGTCGGGCGGACATGCTCCGGGGCCATGCGACCGCTGAGCGTTTCGGGGAGCATAGGATTACCGTTCGTGGAGTTCGCGGGGTCCACTGTTCACGACGTGGTGGACGGACTCATTCAATCCCTCGAACGGTAGGCGTCCGCCCAAACACGAGGCCGGGCCTGTCGGTTCCATGCCAGCCTCCTGTTTCCCGAGCGCCTGTTGGCCCTCTCCGAGCTTCACCGATCAGTCGCACGCGGACCTCCACGATGGCTGCGTCATAGAAGAGACTCTGGCCATCGATAGCGCTTCTGCCATGCTGGGCGCAGGCAGGCGGCGAAGCGCTGCCGCGGCCGGACAAGGATGGCTCGATGAAGCTGGACCTGGCGCCGCGCAAGCGGATTGGGCTCGTCGCCCACGACAACAAGAAGCAGGACCTGATCGAGTGGGCGCGCTACAACCGCCCCCTTCTGGCGGCGCACGACCTGGTCGCCACGGGGACCACGGGCCTGATGCTGGAGCGTGAGCTGGAGCTGCCGGTGACCTGCCTGCAATCGGGGCCGCTCGGCGGCGACCTTCAGGTCGGGGCGATGATCGCCGCCGGCCGCATCGACTTCCTGGTCTTCTTCTGGGACCCGCTCGAACCCCAGGCTCACGACACGGACGTCAAGTCGCTGCTGCGGATCGCGGTCGTGTGGAACATACCGGTCGCCTGCGACCGGGCCTCGGCCGACTTCATGATCTCCTCGCCGTTGATGACCGGCTCGTACGAGCGAACGGTCCCCGACTACGCGGCGCACAAGGAACGAGAGCTCCCCGGAGCCGAAGAGCCCGATGGGGCCGAAGAGCCCGAAGGAGCCGACGGGGCCGAAGAGACCGAAGGGGCCGACGGGGCCGACGGGGCCGAAGAGACCGATCGCGCCCAGCTGGATCCGTCCTTGGGACCTCTTTCGTAGGGCGCGGGCGAGTCGCTAGCCGCGTCGAACCGGCCCGGGTCACGACGCACGAGCAGGTCCTCGATGGCCCGCTCGTTGTCTGGGTCGAGGATGGCCAGCTGGTCTTTCGGGGTCGGACGCCACCTACTCGAAGATCAGGACCGCCTGCTCTCGTGCGGCCTGGATACCGATCTTGCCCGATAAGCGTTCTTCCGAAGGGTTGTGTGCGCCTATCGCCCACGCGGTCGTGGTCTCAAGCCATCGTGTTGCTTGACGCCGACATGATGGCTGACCATGAGAGTTGTCACGCCCAGGCGCGTCAATGACGAGGGCGACGATGGAGAGCAGCAGGGCTCTACGGAGCGCGAAGGACGGCATCTCGCGACCCGGCGTTGGCGGGTGAGAAATAGGTCCGGGAGGAAGTCAGGGCCGGCGGCACACTTCCGGCTGCGATCTGAAAGGTCAGGAAGCCCCGCACTCTTCCTCCGGCCGGCACGATCCCCCGGAACACGGAGCACCCGTGACACTCACCGGATCGTGCGCTTCTGGCCCGGGCTCATGCACATGGGCGCTAGCTGGCCGGGCGGTCCCTAGAGTCGCTGCATCGCGAGCCAGACGTCCTCGGAGTCCGAGTGCCCGTACGGCCCCCGCAGCGCGTCGTAGGTATCGCGGAACCTGACCCAGAGGCCGAGCGTCAGGGCCTCTTCACTCTCGGCTGCTGCCGCCCTCGCGGGGCTTCGGACGATCGCCGCGATGTACGCGGCGACCTGGCACCGCTGAGCGGGGGTGAGGGGTCGCTGGTCGGGACGTCCGTCGGATAGGTCGTCAACCGTCGACTCGAACGCGTGGTGGTCGAAGTTCCCGGTCCTGCCGGGATGGTGCTCCATTGGACTCCTGAGGACGCCTTCGGATCTACCCCGCTGACTGTTGGACGTCCCTCGTCAGCGGGAGGCTCGGCAGTCTGGCCCCGGACCGCCCCAGCCCCAAGCGCTGAGGGGCCCGACATTGGCGAGCCGCGCGTCAGTCGCCCTCGGGCCTTCCGTCCAACGGACGCTGGCACTGGCCCCCGATCGGCAACCTCGCCGTCGGACGCACGGTTTTAAGTTTACCCCCATCCTCCGTGCAGAGATCTAGGCGACGTGAAGAGACACGATCAGTGCCGGCCCAAAGCCGCTCTGAGTAGCCCCATACCTTGGACACCAACCGTCCCTGACGGGAGTGCCCCTGCGGTATCTGTGCGGCGGCGCCTGCCGCGCCTGGAACCGCCGACCCTCCTATTCCCAGACCGACCTGGGCGTTCCTCCGACCGACTGCACCGCCCTGCACGCCCGTGCCCGCTCGCTGCTGCTCTCCGCGCTCGACCACCTGGGCGAGTCCGACAGTGCGACCACCTCGAGTCGGTTGAGTCGCGTAGCTCGCCAATGGGGAGATCTCGCGTTCACATTAATGGGACCGTGGCGGTGACGTCCGCCCCGACCGCCGTCGTCCAGGAGCCTTTGTTCGCGCGTACGATAGCCTTGCTCAAGACATGTCTTGGCACGCGAGGTGAACTCGTTGCGCCGTCGACTCGTGACCGACTGAGGGATTCGCCAGCGGCCACGGCTCCGCAACCGCGGGTCGTCCGATCCGCACCGCCACACATCAGGAGGTCCAGATGCGCGTCGAACAACTTCCGTCAGTCGGGGAGGTGGCGTCCACCCTGGAGGCGCAGCGTCAGCGCCTTTCCGATGCGGATCTCGTGGGCGCCTCGAGGTCGGCGCTCACGTCCGCTCGCGACGCGCTGCCCGATGGGTGGACCCGCCGTCGGCGGGCCAGTCGATGGCCATGGGTCGCGGTCGTGATCCTGGGGGCCACCATACTCGGCCTTGTGCTCATGGCTCCGGCCTTGCGGCGCTGGACGGCGTCAGTTTGGGGCTCGGGCCGAGTAATCGGCGTCATGAGGCACCCGACGCCGACGCCGGCGATGTCACCGGCCGATGAGACGGGCATCCTCGCCCATCCCGCCGAGCCGGCGCCAATGCCGATCTGAGATCGAGGAGAGAGGCCGGCGGATCGCCGACCTCTCTCCATGTGGCTGTACCGGTGCCTCGCTGAGCCGAGGCCCGAGAGTCAGTTGACGAGGCTGGCCGGCCGAACCCCACGAGTCATCGCCGACCGCAACGTGAGCGCGACCGGGACCGCCGACAGGGCGAGGATCACCCGGGGGGCGCCCGCCAGCAGCAGACCGCTGCTCACGCCAAGCGCGAAGCCGAGCGCTGCGACGACACCCATGTCCGACAACTGGTTGACGTGATCCTGGGCATCGGCGAGCGCCTCGCGCGCGCTGTCCGCGACGGCCGGGACGCGATCGACGACCGCGCGGCCTCGGGCGACCAGCGTATCGGCGAACGTGGCCGTGTCGGTCCCATCCGGAACGTCATCCACGTCGATCTCGTCGGGTCGATTGTTGGCCATCGGTCACTCCTGCGAGGGTCTTGGATCGGGCGATCTTCGTCGCGCCGCGGATAATGATGCGCCGATTCCCGTTGGTCCAAGCATTACAGTGTACGTGCTCTCCGCAACGACGCGACGCCAAAAGAGCCTCGTGGCGACGGAGAGGTGAGACGGAGGCTGGGTGTCGAACCACGCTGTCCGACCGTCCGACCTACCTCGCGAGGATGTCGGCCGGGCATTGGCTCGACGCGAGGGTGATAGCCGCTGATTTGAGCGTGGCACGGGCGTGACCCTCAAGGGCAAGCCAGCACGGTCTTCCGATCGAGCGCGACACGATCAGGTCATGGTGTGGGCCCCCGGGCGCCAACGACATCCCCAACGCCATCGACCTCCGCTCGGCCGTCTTCAACGGCCCCAATCCCTGGGCCGCCTATCGGGCGGGTTCGAGGAGCGCGCCGGCCGTAGGTCTGTGGATCGTTCATCCACGCCTGCGCCTACGATCAGGCGGATGTCCGCGAAGTCAAACCGCCTCGCCGCCGAGACCAGCCCCTACCTGCTCCAGCACGCCCACAACCCGGTCGATTGGTACCCATGGGGACCCGAGGCGCTTGCGCGAGCGGTCTTTGCGGACCGACCAATCTTCCTGTCCATCGGCTATGCGGCATGCCACTGGTGCCATGTCATGGAGCGAGAGTCGTTCGAGGACGAGGAAACGGCTGCGGTTCTGAATGCCGGCTTCGTCTCGATCAAGGTCGACCGCGAGGAGCGGCCCGACCTGGACGCGGTCTACATGAGGGCGCTCCAGTCGATGACCGGCGGAGGCGGCTGGCCGATGAGCCTCTTTCTTATGCCCGACGGTCGACCCTTCTACGGTGGCACTTACTACCCGCGAGATCCGAGATACGGCATGCCATCGTTCCGGCAGATCCTCGCGGCGGTGGAGAGGTCCTGGGGCGAGCGTCGGGCCGGGCTCGAGGCCGCGGCGGACCGGCTCATGGCTGAGTTGAGGCTGCGGGCGACCGGCCCGGCCGAGGAATCTGAAACCGGGTCCGAGCAGGTACGTCCGACGCCTCCTGACCGCTTGGCCGGCGTTGCGGCCGAGACCGTGCTGTCGTCTGGACTTCGGTCGAACGATGGCCAGGGCGGCGTGGTAGCCACGGCCGTTGAGCGGCTCGTGGACGAGTTCGACTTCGCGCACGGCGGCTGGGCCGGCCCGCCGCGGTTTCCGCAGCCGGCAGTCATCGACTTGCTGTTGCGATGGGCCCGCGTCGACCCGGAAGATCAGGTTCTGCGAACGTCGATTCGCGCCCTGGACGTAATGGCCCACGGCGGCATCCACGACCAGGTGGGTGGCGGCTTCCACCGCTACGCGACCGACACCGACTGGCTTGTGCCGCACTTCGAGAAGATGCTCTACGACAACGCCCAGCTGGCGCGGGTCTACCTCCACGCCTACCAGCTCACCGGCGAGCAACGCTTCCGGAACGTAGCCGAGACGACGCTCGACTACATGGTCCGCGAGTTGCGCACTCGCGACGGGTTGTTCGCCGCCAGCCAGGATGCCGACACCGACGGGATCGAAGGTGGCACATACGTTTGGACGCTCGATGAGGTCGCGGCCGTGCTGGGTGGGACGGTCGCGAAACCGGGGCCGGGGCCGCAGGCGGGCGACCCGGGTCTGCCCACGCTGTTCGCGTCGGCATACGGCGTCACCGCGGATGGCAATTGGGAGGGCCGAACGATCCTTTCCCGGGTGATGAGCGACGAGCAGGTCGCGGCCATGTACGGGCTCGCCCCGCAGACAGTCACCAGTCGGCTGGAACTGGCCTGCCGCCTGCTGTTGGAGCGGCGTGGGAGTCGGTCCCAGCCGGCGCTTGACGACAAGGCAGTGGCAGCCTGGAACGGCCTCGCCCTGGCCGCCTTTGCGGAGGCTATCCCGGTGCTTGACCGGCCGGATGATCTAGCCGTCGCCGAAAGACTCGCCGAAGCCGCGCTCCGTCTCCTGCGTGGCCCAGGCGGTCGGCTGGCGCGCTCGTTCCGGTCTGGTCGGACCACCGGGATAGCCGGTCTCGACGACTACGCCTGCCTCGCCGATGGTCTTGTTTCCCTCTACGAGGCCACGTTCGACGAGCGATGGCTGGTGGCCGCCTTCGAGCTGATCGGCGTCGTGGAACGGCAATTCGCAGACGCCGCTGGCGGTTGGTTCGACACAGCCACCGACGCGGAGCCGCTGATAGTCCGGCCGAAAGAGATCCAGGACGGAGCCACTCCGGCAGGCGGCGCCACGGCAGCCGCAGTCGTCCTTCGACTGGCCGAGCTGACCGGGGCGGCACACCTTCGCGACACCGCCGAGCGGGCCATCGGCCAGATAGAGCGGCGGGCAGTGCGATACCCGCGGGCCTTCCCGGCCTGGCTCGGGGCGCTCGACTTCGCGTCGGCGCGTGTGGCCCAGGTGGCCATCGTCGGCGAGCCAGAGGCGGCGGACGCGCGGGCGCTGGTGGAGGTTGCACGGCGCGGCTTCCAGCCGTACAGGGTCCTGGCGCTCGGGGACCCCGAGTCGAGCACCCTGGATCTGCTGCACGGCCGTTTCGCAATGAGCGGCCGAGCTACCGCCTTCGTCTGTCGAGGTTTCGCCTGCCGTCGGCCCGTCACCGAGCCCGAGGAGCTGGCAGATGAGCTGGCCTGAACTTGTGGCTCGACCGAGTCGGCCATCGGCTGGCTCGGCCGTGCATCGTCGTGTTCCTAGCATTGGCAGGCTTTGCTAGCTGAAGGTAGCCCGACCGGCCCTATGCTGGCGTCTGACACCCGCTCGCACCGGGCCGGCTGACTCCGCCCCACCGGACTTGCTGACCTACCGATCTTCAGCCGAAGAGGTGAGATATGCCGTTCAACGAGGACATCGTCAAGCGAGCGAAGGCAAACTCTTGCTTCCGTGAGGTCTTGGCAACCGGGCCGCACAGTCAGGTCGTGGTGATGAGCATTCCCCCGGGCGGTGACATCGGCGAGGAAGTCCACGATGACGTGGATCAGACGCTCGTCTTCGTCCAGGGCGAAGGTCAGGCCATATTGGACGGCCAGGAGAGCGTCGTCGCCGTCGACCGACTGGTCCACGCCCCTGCTGGAACACGCCACAACTTTGTGAACACCGGCAAGGTCGACCTTCGGCTCTACACGATCTACGCCCCGCCTGAGCACAGGCCGGGCACGATCCACAAGACCAAGGCTGAAGCCGACGCGGCCCACGAAACTGACCATTGATCGGCGTCGCCCCGGAGCGGGCGGCGCGGTTGCTCGGCTAGACGGGCCCGCTGATCAAATCGGCATGCCCGCGTAGTCACGACGCAGCCATAAGGTTGGATCGGCGAGGTGCCCAAGGTCGGCGCTCGTGGCGGTTATCAGGCTACGAGAGACGCTGACCGATCCACCCGGCCGCCCAGCCTCACACCCACCTGACGCGCCTGCCCGGGCCCCGCGCCCGTCAGGACGCTCGCTACCCGAACGCCTCAACGACCAGAGCCAGCTGCTGAGCCCGGTGAGCGGCCGCGTAGCCCTCGGCGGGGCTCGATCGCTCCGGCCGCGAGACGTCGACGAGCGAGACCTGCGACGGGAGGAGGTCGCGGATCTCCGG
>DATEXG010000179.1:0-3090 GCA_035257225.1 Candidatus Limnocylindrales bacterium | reverse complement strand
TGAGCGCCTCGGCCAGGATCTTCGTGAGCTGATCCCACTCGACCAGGAAGGCGTCGTGGCCCTTGGTGGAGAGGATCTCGCGATAGGCCGCGTCCATGCCAGCCTCATTTGCGGCCTCGATCATCGCCTTGACCTGGTTCGTGCCGTAGAGGATGTCGCCCTCGATGCCGACGCCGGTCAGACGCGTCCCGTACGCGGCCAGCCGCGCCAGAGCGGCAACGACTCCGCCGCGGTCGCGGCCGATGTCGTGCGAGTCCATCGCCAGAACGAGCGAGCGGTAGGTGTCGGGATCGAATCGATCCAGGAGCTTGCGGCCCTGGTGGCGCAGGTAGCTGACGATCGATGGCGTGCCGTCCGGCTCGGCCCGCCCGGCGAAGCGCTGCTCGAAGTCGATCTCGCTGCGGTAGGTCGTGATCGCCAGCTGGCGAGCCAGGTCCAGGCCCTCCATGCCGAGCTTGTCGACGATCTCGAGCTGGATGTTGTCCCAGCCGACGGCGAGCTGGCCGATGCGCGCGGGCGCGGCCATCGGCACGACTCGGCTGATCTCGCCCGGCCGCTCCAGTGCGACTTCCAGCGCGACCATGCCGCCCAACGACCCGCCCACCGCGAGGGCCAGCTTGCCGATCCCCAGCGCGTCGAGAAGGCGCCATTGGGCCCGGGCTTGGTCGCGGACCGAGACGCGCGGAAACGATCGACCGTAGGGCTTGCCGGTCAGGGGATTGCGCGAAGTCGGGCCGCTGGTGCCGTACCGGCTGCCGAGCAGGTTCATGCAGATGACGCCGTACTTGTCGGTGTCGAGGATCTGGCCCGGTCCGATCAACGGCGCCCACCAGTCGCCCGCGGCGTCGGCCGACCCGGTGAGGGCGTGGACTACCAGGATCTGCCGCCCCTCGCCGACCGGGATGCCGTCGTGGCGGTAGGCCACGACCAGATCCGGCAGCACCGCGCCCGACTCGAGCTGGAAGCGCCCGAGCCAGCGTGAGGCGATCTTGCCAGCTTGCGGGTCTGGCTGGTTGTCCACATCGTTCAGGCTACGAAAACCGAGGTCCCCGCGTGCGGTCGACACGCCGGGATCGGCGGCGATGAACCTCGATCCGGAGGCCTGAGAGGTCGAAAGGGCGGCTTCTGCCCATGACGACGCGTCGACGGCGGTCTCGGTCGGGAGATCGGCTTCGGTCGGGAGATCGGCTTCGGTCGGGAGATCGGCCCCCGCCGGAGACGGAGCCGCGCCGGATCCCGCGGGGGACCCGGCGCGCTGCCGCGAGACCCAACGAGTCGTCGACGCCGACATGGCGCTACTCCGAAGCCTGACTTACGAGACGGCGCCCGCCGGGACGGCGGAGCGGATGCCCGTTGCCGCGCCGATCGCCTGATCGAGGTCGGCGATGATGTCGTCGATGTGCTCGATGCCGACCGAAAGGCGGACCAGTTCGGGCGTGACGCCGCTGGCGATCTGGTCCTCCGCGGACAGCTGTTGGTGCGTCGTGGAGGCTGGGTGGATGATCAGGCTCTTCGCGTCGCCCACGTTGGCCAGCAGGCTGAAGAGCTTGACCGAGTCGATGAGCTTGCGGCCGGCCGTGACGCCGCCCTTCAGGCCGAATGTCACAACACCGCCGAACCCACCCGATAGGTACTTGCGGGCCAGCTCGTGAGCCGGGTGTGACGCCAGCCCGGGATAGCTGACCCACTCGATTGCGGGGTGGCCTTCGAGCCAGCGGGCGACCGCCAGCGCGTTGGAACTGTGGCGCTCGATCCGGAGTGGCAGCGTCTCGAGGCCCTGCAGGAAGAGGAAGGAGTTGAACGGGCTCAGCGCCGGCCCGAGGTCGCGCAGGAGCTGGACCCGCAATTTGAGGATGAAGGCCAGGTTGCCGAAGCTGCCCGTGTAGCTGACACCGTGGTAGGAGGGATCCGGGTCGACGAAGTCGGCCTTGAAGCGCGGCGACGCTGTCCAGTCGAACTTGCCGCTGTCGACCACCACGCCACCGATGGCCGTGCCGTGGCCGCCGATCCATTTGGTCGCGGAGTGGACGACGATGTCCACGCCGTGCTCGATCGGTCGTGAGAGGAGGGGCGCGAAGGTGTTGTCGACGATGACCGGGATGCCGTGCTTGTGGGCAATCGCGGAGATCGCCTCGAAGTCCGGCACGTCGAGACGCGGGTTGCCGATCGTCTCGATGTAGAGGGCCTTCGTCTTCGCGTCGATCGCGGCGTCGAATTCGGCCGGCTTGGAGCCGTCGACGAACTTGAAGTCGATGCCGTACTTCGGCAGGGTGTACTGGAAGAGGTTGTACGTCCCGCCGTAGAGCGACGCGCTGGTTACGACGTTGTCTCCGGCGCGGGCAAGGTTGAGGATGGTGAGCGTCTCGGCCGCCTGGCCGGAGCCGACGGCCAGAGCCCCGACGCCACCCTCGAGAGCGGCCACGCGCTCTTCGAAGACGCCGTTGGTGGGGTTCATGATCCGGGTGTAGATGTTGCCGAACTCCTGCAGGCCGAAGAGACGTGCGGCGTGGTCGGCGTTGTCGAAGACATAGCTGGTGGTGGCGTAGATGGGGACCGCGCGGGCCTTGGTGGTGGGATCGACAACTTGACCGGCGTGGACGGCGAGGGTTTCGCGATGAAGGGCGGGAGAGTTCTGGTCTGACACGGGAGCCTCCTGGGGCCCACCGCTCGAACTCGGCGGCGGGTAGCGGAAGGATGACGAATGGTTGTCCCGGGAGCCCTGCGGTGCAGGGCGTTTGTTCGGGCGGCTCCCGTCGCGCTGTCCGGAGAAACAAAGAACCGCGGCTCCTGGAGGAGACCGCGGCCCCGGGACAGATCTTCAGCTGCGCCGCACTCAAATGCGCGGGAGCTTCAGACCCGGTCCTCCGCACTTCGGGGCCGCCCGGGCATGGACATCATGGAACCGCGCAGGCTGGAGGCCTGACGCGAATTCTCCCGGCGGCTGAAGGTGCTGGCGTTCATTGAGGGGAGAGTCTGCCGCATCGGACGCGGATGTGCAAGTGCGTTGCGCCGGGCATTGCTCCCGCCGGCGAATGGACCGCGCGCCGGTTTCCTGCCGGCCCGGGTCGGCCGCCCGGAGGCGAGTCGGCC
>DATEXG010000178.1:0-10373 GCA_035257225.1 Candidatus Limnocylindrales bacterium | reverse complement strand
TACTTTCGCGCGCTCAAGTGGGCGGCCGCTTCGCGCTCCAGCACGGCGAGGCGGGTGTAATAGTCCGGGAACTCCGTCAGGTGGGCCAGCGCGATCTTCCCGGTAAGGTTCCAATCGTCCCCGGTAACGTTCGTCTTCGGGCTTATGCGCCCATGCTCGAGCTCGACGCCCAGCCCCATCCGGAACTGCTCGAGGTCGCACTTCAGCGCTTTGAAGTCGATCCCGAGTTCAGTCGCGATCGCGAGCGCTTCTTTGCGCGTGAACGACTTCTTGATGCCAGTCGCAGCAGTTCCCACAGCTATCTCCTTCAGCCAGTGCTTCGTGATGACACACGTCAGTCATGAACTCCCGTGCCCTTCTTTGAAGCTTAGCTAGATCTGTCGCCGGCCGCCAGGATGACAACCCTCTCGCTCGCCTGAAGTAGAGGCGAAACGCTGACGCCACCTCGGCCAGGGCAGCTGTGACCCAGCTCGGCACCACTATCCGAGCGGTGGGACTCGCCGGTTCAAATCCTCTCGCCCCGACCAAACTCAAGACAACCGTACCGCGTTCGAATCCGTCCCCGGCACCAGGACCGCAGCGTCAAATCCGGCCTTTTGGGCCGGGTTTGACGCTGCCGGTGGCTCGGTCGCGCGTGGCGGCACGGAGAGCTAAGGCTTGGCTGGGTTAGCGGCGGCGGACGGGGCGGGGCTATTGGTCGGAAGTGCGCAAGTGTTGGTGTCGCCGCCCTGGTTGTGCCCGTGGTTGTTCTTGGCAATGGACGAAACCTACTGCCCATGGTTCTTGAAACCGCTCGGTGTGGCTGTCTTGGCCGCCAACGAAACGACGCAGCCGTGGTTCACCGGATGGCTGGCCTCGGCGCCACTGCTGGGCTCTGCCGTCTCGGTTGCCTCTGAGGTCTCGGTTGCCTCTGCTGTCTCGGTTCCCTCGGGCGCCTTGCTTGACTCCGCGCTCTCGCTCGCCTTGGGGTGATGGGATTTGGGAGCGAACGCCGGTCGGGATGGAGCCAACGCCAAGACGGCGGTCGTCGAAAGCGAGTCGCCCAGTCCCGCACCGACTCCCATCGCCACGCCGAGCCCGACGCCCACTCCTTCGCCCGTACCCCCGCTAGCTGCGTCAGGTGGGCTGAATTGGGAACTGCCGTGCCTGATTACCATCACTTGCTCTGATGAGCGTAGTGATCCTATCGATGTGACCTGGACGCCATCCTCGAGTCCAGTCGATGGCTATCGCCTCTACTACACAACAGGAGTAGTGGACTTCTGTGCCGGAACTTGGACCGCCAACGGCACGGCCACGCTCATCGGCTCCTTCGATTCGACGACACATAGTTGGAGCGGCAGCGTTCCCAGGTTTGGCGGAAAGCTTTCGGTCGTCGCCTTCAATGCAGGCAGTTCGTCGGAGGCCACGTTCAGCAGTCCGGTGGATCCCACGGAACCCATGTGCCCTTGAGGAGCGCCTTCCGTCGCAATCCGCCTACTGCGACACCCGTTCGGGACACGGCGAAGCGGCGCTCGCATCGGTCGCGGTTACCGGATAGCGCCGCTCCGTACCTTCACCCGTACAGTGTCGGCCTGACGCCTCTCGCCCCGACCATAACAACCAATCGAGCCCCATTCCAAGCCTCGGCCAACCCTCACTCCCTCGCCGACGCGCCAGGCGCAGTCTCGCCTTTGAGCTCCGAAGGTCGGAACTTTGCGGGACACTCTCTGACCTAGATTCCTGGCACGATCAGATTGGCTCGGTCGCGGGTGTGGTCGGCAGCAAAGAATTGGCTCTCTTCTTCCATCCATTGGCGCCACAAAGAGCGGTGGTCCTCTCCGTCGCGCTCGATACCTCGACGAAGACGCTCCCCCTCAGGCGCTTCCATCCACACGGCATATGCGAGTTTGCCAATGCTGTCGCGTCTGGTGCAGGTAACACCCTCGACGAGAACTATTAAACTCCAAGCCACCGTCGCCCATTCGCGGAGGGAGTCACCAAATTCATCGGCAACCCAGTCTCTTTGCTGATAACGAGCCGGTTCACCTCGCAAGAGCGGGTCGAGAACTTGATGCTCAAACCGGGGCCACCACCCGGCGAAATCATTCCACGAGACGAAATCGTCGATATGGATGATCGGGGCATCCAGCAGCGGTGCCAATTGGAGTGCGAAAGTGCTCTTTCCGGCGCCCGACGGGCCATCAATCCCGACGATCCTAATACCGCGAACCGGAGGCGCATCCAGGATTCCGTCCCGTGCGTTCAACGCGTAAGGCGTCATGAACCCATCAATTCATCGATCAGCGCGAGTCATATTCCTGGCCCCGGCTAGGTCCGCATTTGGCCGCGCCATAGGGGGCCAATGGCTATCGCAGTTGGCAGCACTTTACCGTACAGGTAGCCGCCAGGCCCCCGCTTGCAGAGGAGTTCGGCCGGAGGCCGCTCTTGCCGCACGGACGCGCGGCGGAAGTCCGGCCTTCGGGGGATGCTAGGATTCGGCGGGGCGCCCATCTCGCATACATTGCCGCCCCGAGTTCCGCGTCGGTAGGGCCTCCCCGCGCGTCCGCCTCGCTGGCAGGACGCCGCCGGGCAGCAGAGGGTCGTCACCGGCCGGCAGGACACGTTCTGCTGAACGCTCAAACCGGTTGGAAGGGAGGGCTCCCGTTGACCGTGCCGCAGGTCGCTCCGCCCGTTAGGCCCACCGGGATCGCCATCGTGGCCATCTTCGAGATCGTCGTCGGCCTGGCCGGGTTCCTGGTGGTCCTGGACGGCGCCTACTGGGCCAACGACGACTTCTCTCATGCCAATCCGGGCTGGGGCATCGTGGAGCTGGCATTGGCCGCGGCCTACCTTGCCACATCCGCGGCCGGCTTCGTGATCGCCTCCCGGCTGTGGTCCCTGCGGCCTTCGGCGTGGTCGGCGGCCATCGTCCTCAGTGGGGCACTGATGAGCCTCGATCTCCTATCGGCGGTCATCTGGGGCCTCACGATCCTCGACCTCATAGGCATCGTCGTGCAGCTGGCCCTGATCTCATACTTGAATCGGAAACACGTCCGAGAGCTTTTCCTTGGTGTCCGCTGATACGCCCATGCAGCCAGACCGACCTATCTCCGAGCTGTTCGCCCAGCATCGTCCCCTGCGCTCGCTCGAGTTCTTCCCGCCCAAGGATGAGGCGGGCGTCGAGGCGTTGCGCCAGACCGCCGCGGTCCTGCAACGGATCGGGCCGGACTTCGTGTCGGTAACCTACGGGGCGGGGGGCAGCACGCGGGAACGCACCGCCCAGGTGTCTTCGCTTCTCAAGGACGAGTTCGGCTTCACGGTCATGCCGCACCTGACCGCGGTCAACCACACCCGAGCGGAGCTTGCGGCCACCGCACAGGCGCACTACGCGCGGGGCATCCGTAACATCATGGCCCTGCGTGGCGACCTGCCCAACGGCTTGCCCGCGGCGACTGCGTTCAAGGACGACCTGTGCTTCGGCTCCGATGTTGTCGCCCTGCTGAAGCAGCTGTACCCCGATCTCTGCCTTGGCGTGGCCGGCTATCCCGAGAAACACCCCGAGGCGCCCACGTTCGCGGTCGATCTCGCCAATCTGAAGCGCAAGGTAGACGCCGGGGCATCGTTCATCACCACCCAGCTCTTCTTCGACAACGAGGCCTACTACCGCTTCGTGGATCGATGCCGCGTGGCCGGGATCGGCGTGCCAATCGTCCCGGGCATCATGCCCGTGCTCTCGCTCAAACAAGTCACGCGGGTCACGAACCTGTGCGGCGCCTCGCTGCCGGACCGGCTGATCAAGCGCATCGATGCTGCCGGCGACCAGCCCGACATCATCGAAGCTCTCGGCATCGATTGGGCGCTAGCCCAGATCCGCGACCTCCTGGCCCGCGGGGCGCCGGGCTACCACCTCTACATCCTGAACCGAGCCCGAAGCGCCCTCACCCTGGCCGCCGGGCTCGCGGCCTGAGGTGAACGCCGGCCGACAGGTCGGGCGGCATTTCCCTGTGGGTCATCCGTGAGTGAGCCAGAAGCCGGCGCGTCGACCCCAAGGTTCGTCGGCCACCAGTTCCAGCGGCCAAGCAGCACTACCAGGGACGGCACGAGGAGAGAGCGGACGAAGAACGTGTCCATCAGCACACCGGCCGCAATGCCGTACCCGATCTGCTGGATCTGGGAGGCGCCTGCCGTTCCGCCGACCGCTATGGCAAGAACGGCGAAGCTTCCACCGAGGATCACTCCCGCGGTCGTGACCGTGCTGCCCGTTTTGCCGATGGCTCTGGCCACAGCGTCACGCAAGGGCAGGTGGTGAGCCTCCTCTCGTATGCGACTCATGACCAGGATGTTGTAGTCGGAGCCCAGCGCCATCAGGAATACGAACATCAGGAAGGGCAAGACGAAGTTGAGACCCGCCTGGCCCCCGAAGCGCACGAAGATGATCCCGGTCAGGCCGAGCGCGCCCAGGTACGAGATGACCACGCTGGCCACGAGATACAGCGGCGCGACCGCGCTCCGCATGACCGCCGCGAGGAGGATCGCGATCAGGATCGCCACGATCGGGATGATCCGCTCCAGGTCCGACGCCGAGATCTGGCGGATGTCGTAGGAGAACTCGAGGTTCCCAAGCAACCCGATAGAGGTTGCGCCGGCAGCGGCACCAACCCGGTTGACTTCGGCACGCAGCCCTGGGACCGCGTCGAGCGCGGTCGGGCTCGACAGGTCGCCGTTTCCGACTTCGGCCGAATACTCGACCGTGAGACCGTCCGGACTGATGAGTTGTCCTTCGGCCCTGTAGGCGTTGTACAACTCGGCGGGCACGGCCGAAGTCGCCGGCACGGGCGGCAGCCGGCGCGGGTCCCCGAGAGTCGAGTGGAGCTGAGTCAGCTGGTCGGTGGTAAGCGGGATGCCGTTCGGGTTGAGCGGCCCTACGACGCTCTTGAACTCGGGCAGCGCCGAGAGTCCCGCCCCGGCCGTGGCCAGCCTGGTCGGGTCTTGCCAGACCGGCTGATCGAACTTGAAGAGCACCAGCGTCCGGACAATCTTCGAGGATGGGAAGTGCGCGTTCACCGCTGCGGCGCCGGCCGCCGAGTCGGAGCCCGCAGTGGTGCTACTCGAGTCGCCGAAGCCGGAGGTACCGGTCGTAAGGAGCGTGGCCGCCATTCCGCCGAAGAGGATGGCTCCGAGCAGCAGGGTGGTGGCCGGGCGCCGGGTGGCGATCACGCCCACGCGGTCCCAGAACCCGACTCTCTCCACTTCCTTGTGGCGGATGTCGCTCGGCCAGAAGACCGCCCGACCGAAGATGGCGAGTAGAGCCGGCAGGAGCGTGAGCCCTGCCGCCAGCATGATGGCGATGCCGATTGCGAGCGCCGGACCCATGCTCTGGTACAGCCCGAACTCGGCCAGAGCCACGCTGGACAGAGCGGCGATCACAGTGAAGGCGGAGAAGGTGATCGACTCGCCGACCCGGGCGACGGCGCGCCTGACCGCGTCTGGACCGGAGAGGCCGCGGCGCAGTTCTTCGCGAACCCGGAACACGAGGAAGACGCCGTAATCCGTGCCGGCGCCCAGGATCAGGACGATCAGCATGAACTGCGTAATCGAGGAGACCTGGATCCCTGCGCTGGCTGCCTGGGCGATGACCGGCCCGGAAACGGTGAGCACGATCACGGCCGGTATGAGAGTCAGGAAAGGCGCGAGCACAGCCCGGTACGCGAGCACGAGCAACACGAGGATGAACAGCAGCGAGAAGGTCTGAGTCCGATCCTGCGATGATCCCGACGCCTTCGCGTTGTCGACGAGGTCCGGGATTTCGCCGGTCAGATGAACCTGGAGCCCGGCCGGGGCGGCCGCGGCGGCGGTACCACGGATGGCGTTGACCAGGGCCTCGGCTCCGTTGACGTCGGTGAACGAAACGACCTCCGCTTCGATGAGAACCTGGCGGGCCGCGCCGTCGCCGGATATGCCGAGGTCCACCACTACCTTGACCGTATCGATTCCCTTGATCTGCGTTTCCAGGCCGTCTATGGCGGCGTTGTCCGCGGCGGTAAGGCCGCCGTCCCGGACCGCGACCAGGTTTGCGGTCCCGAGGTTGACGTCCACGAACGGAGACGCCATGTTCGACGCCTGGATGCTGGGCACGTTGGCCGGCAGGAAACCGCTGGTCGTGTTCTTGGCGACGCTGCCCAACGTAGGCAGGGACCGAACGGTAACGATCGTGATGACGATCCAGGCGAGGACGATCAGGTATCGGAAGCGGACGCTGGCGACGCCGATCAGGGCAAAGATGCGGTTCATGAGTCTCTCGTACGTCCAAGGATGCTCGGGTTGAGGGCCTGAGCATCACACTCAGGGTAGATGTGCCCGGGATCTCGGGCGATCGATTGCGCCCTGCGAGCCGCGGCCCGCGTCCGAGCCGGGCTGACCGCGAATCCTGGGTAGGGCATCGAGTCGCTGGCGAGGGCCACGGCCGGCGTGAGGTCGCGACCCGCCTGAGCGACTCGGCCGAGACGCCTCGCCCGTTAACGAGCGATGCGCCCGCCTCGGCTCGAGACGGGCGCACCTGCGGGGCGGCGATCAGGCGGCGCGCCGCCGAACGTGGACGAGGAATGCGAGGGCGAAGATGCTGGCAAGCGCCAGCCAGGCGAGCAGAGTGAACGACGTTGTCGCGGGCTGCGACCGATCGCCGGTCGCGGTGGGTGGAGGCGTCTTGGTCGGCGTCGGAGCCGGTGTCGGTGTCGGTGTCGGCGTTGGCGTCGCCGAGGGCGGGTCGGTCGGCGTTGGCCCCGCCGAGGTAGAGGGATCCGGGCTTGGAGTCGCTGCCGGAGCGGCCCAGGTGATGATCGAAGGCCCGCTCGTGAACGTCTTCTCACCGCTCGTGTAGCTGGCGACCACGACGTCGACGGCGTCGTCCGTGCCCGTGAACGAGAGTGTCGCAACGCCGGATGCATCCGTGATTCCGGTGCCGAGCACGCCCTTGTCGCGGCCGCTGGTCGCTGTAAATGTGACCGTCACCCCCGCAACCGGCGAATCGTTGACAACGACCGTCGCCGTAAGGGTGACCGGGCTCCCGTTGGTTCCGTTGGCGGGGGCGTCAAGGGCGACCGAACTGATCGCCTTGACCGAGGGTCCGCGGGTCAGGATGAATGGCGTGCCCACCACTCCGTCCGTGGACGTGTACACGGTGCCGGTCGTGGCGATTGCATACGGCAGGAAGTCGGATGGCCAGCTGTCGATGGCCTCGTGGACTGTGGAGCGCCAATTCGACAGAAGCGCATCTGTCAAGCCGGCGAGTGCCGGGGCGCTGGCCACGATGTGCACCGTGTCGTACCCGCTGACGCCGACAGTCGTGAAGCCGCCGAACGAGCTGAGGCCGGCGAGCATGGGAACAGCAGTGTGGGCCGGAGCGCTAGCGTAGTAGCAACTCAGAGTGATGTACGCGCCGGTCTTGCCAGATTGCCCTGTGGCAAGCGCGATCCCCTTGTGGACGAGGTCGTGCGCACCGGTGACAGAACCATAGTGGTACGAGGGGTCCGCGCCGATGATTATGACGTCGCCGTTCACCACTGGGCCCCAGGTCGCCGCGTTTGCGGCCGCTGCGGCGATCTTCGTCCCGTCTCCCGAGCACGTCGGATCCGCGAGGATGATCGCCCGGTAGCCCTCGAAATCGACGGCGGTCATGGCCGCCCATTGCGCCGGCGTCTTGACATCAACCGTGAAGCCAAGGGCTTGCGCCTCGGTGACCTCGGGTCCGGTCGCCCCGTCGACGAGAGTGGTGCTCAGTACTACGACCGATCCGGCCGATACGCCGCCCGCGACCGGAGCGACGCCAAGGGCCATTGTCAACAGCGCCGCGGCGGCCAAAGAGGCGATCCGATACCGAACACGCGCGTTCATCAAGAGTGTTCTCCTTTGTCTCGGCAGCGAGGAGACGCGCCTGCCGTGTACTGCGATATGCCGCCGAAGGACTCGGGCTGGCATCGCGTGATAGGGGAGGCTCGACGCCGCTTCGACTTGGCCGACCAGCCCGCGCGAACTGCCTGCCCGCGCCGATCCGGCTGCTTTCTCCGTGGCGGAATCGACTTGCAGCGTGAAGCCGAGCTTGCGACCCGGCCAGTGCCTGGAAGTACGCGGCCGGCAACGGTCCGGTAGGGCCAGAGCTCGCTACGGAAAACGGTCGACTTTCGGCGGCCGCGGCCCGCGGGATTAGCCCCCCGACCGATGGACCCGGGCATGCGTGCGGGCCGGCGGCGGCGAACTCGGACCGCGCGTTCCGAGCCGCGGCACGCTCCGGGACTGGCCTGCCGAATCGGGGAGTGCCGACAACTCTTCAAGTAGACTCACGCAGCTTCTTCATCGGGTCGGACCGGCCGCCCAGGTCGAGATTTCCCAGGCCGGCTCGCCAGGTAGTGGAGAGCGACGTATCGGAGCAAGCGCACTTGGCCAAACACGCCCGGAACAGTCGAAGGCTGAGCGCGCGAGCGGAAGCGAAGCCGCGACAAACGACCGTGCGCGATCGACGCTTCTGGCTGATCGTCGCCGGTCTGGCTACGGTTCTGTCGGTCGGAATCGTGGCCGTGACTCTTGCCGTCACGGGCACCTTCGCGACCGGCGGCTCGGGATCTCTACCGCCCGGCACCCAGACGTTCGCCGAAACCGACCATGCCCACGTGTCGGGAACCGTCACCTACGACCGGGTGCCGCCGGCCGGCGGCGCGCACAACCCGACCCAGCTGAACTGCGGCGTCTATACGCAGCCGGTGCCGAATGAGAACGCTGTCCATTCGCTCGAGCACGGGGCGGTGTGGATCACCTATCTGCCCACCCTCTCGGCCGACCAGGTTGGCGTCCTTCAGCGGCTGGCTACGTCCAGCTACGTTGGGACCGAGCGGTACGTGATCCTGAGTCCCTACGTCGGCCTGCCCTCGCCGATCGTTGTGAGTGCGTGGGGCGTTCAGCTCCGCGTCGACCAGGCTTCGGATTCCCGCCTGTCCGACTTCATCCACCAGTTCGCCGGGAGCGGGCAGGGCGGCGAGGCGGGCGGTCCCTGTACCGGGGGCGTGGGCAGCCCCATCGAGTGACGTCTGGCGGGTTGACGGCCACCCATGCCTGCACCAGGAAGACCCCAATAGCGTCGCTCTGATCATCCGCGGCTCAGTGGCCGCCGGAAACGCACGAGACGATTCGGACGTGGATCCGGACTCACCTCGCGGATCGACCTCACCACCAGGCGAGCCGGCTCTACCAAACACGTAGCGTCCGACCGCACTATCCAGGGCCGTAGCTCCGTCACCCCATCCGGAGTTCTGACGGCCAGCCGTGCCACCGACTTCGATAGTGAGAGACCCAATGCAGAAGGGCGACTCCCCGGCTCTCCAACGCCTGCTCTTTCCGAGCCGACCTGGCCGGAATACGCGCCTCCGACGGACTCACAGGCTCCGGGCGGCCGTGGTGGTGGTTTTGGCGCTGGCGTGGTTCGTGGTGCCGACCGTCACACGCC
Organism: Candidatus Limnocylindrales bacterium; assembly: GCA_035257225.1. Taxonomy (GTDB): domain Bacteria; phylum Chloroflexota; class Limnocylindria; order Limnocylindrales; family CSP1-4; genus Fen-1039. The sequence goes on along the minus strand of DATEXG010000178.1, from coordinate 898 downwards.
CCGTAGTCGCGGCCGCAGATCCGGTCGTCGCCGCCGCCGGCGACATAGCCTGCGACCCGGCGGACGCGCACTTCAACAACGGCCTGGGCACGGGGACCGGCGTCAACGACGTCTGCCGGCAGGGCGCCGTCTCCAACCTGCTGGTGGGCGGTGGCTACAGCGCCGTCCTCTCGCTGGGTGACAACCAGTATTACTGCGGCGGCCTGGCAGCGTTCCAGCAGTCCTACGACCAGAGCTGGGGGCGGGTCAAGGCGATCACCCATCCGGTCGTGGGCAACCACGAGTACCTGACCGATCCCGGCAGCGGCAATGCGACCGGCTGCGATGCGACCAATCTCAATGCCGCGGGCTACTTCGGATACTTCGGCTCCTCCGCCGGCTCGCCCGGTCAAGGCTGGTACAGCTATGACGTGGGAGCCTGGCATCTGATCGCACTCAATTCCAACTGCACGGATGCCGGCGGTTGCATCCCCGCCTCCCCGCAGGGCACATGGCTGGCGGCCGACCTGGCTGCGCACCAGAATCAGTGCATCCTGGCCTACTGGCACATTCCGCTGTTCAGCTCTGGCGGACGGGCCGCGCAGAACAGCTACTGGCTGTGGAAGCAGCTCTATGCCGCTCAGGCCGATGTGGTCCTGGACGGCCACGACCACATCTACGAGCGGTTCGCGCCGCAGACTCCGGATGGCGTTGCGGATCCGGTTAACGGAATCACCGAGATCACCGTGGGCACCGGCGGCGCCAACCACACCTCGATCGCGGCCGTCGCGGCCAACAGCGTTGTTCGCGACACGACCTCGTTCGGGATCCTGCGGATGACGCTCCATCAGGCCAGCATCGACTGGCAGTTCCTCCCGGTGGACGGCTCGTTCACCGATAGCGGATCGGCCGCCTGCCA
>DATEXG010000177.1:0-7522 GCA_035257225.1 Candidatus Limnocylindrales bacterium | reverse complement strand
CCGTCTCCTCGGCGGCCACGCTGCCCGCGACGCCTCCCCAGAACTCGACCGCCGCCCGCTCGTAGAGCAGGCCCATTGGCAAAGTCACCCCGCGCCAGTGCTCGAGACTCCGGGTGACGGCACCCGAGCCGTACGTCGCGGCCTCCGCGCGCTGCCCAGCCTCGTATTCGGCCAGCTGGGCCCGGTGCACCTCGAGTTGCTCATGGGCAAGGGCAAGCCTTGCCGTCGTCGGCTCGAGATCGGCGAAGAAGAGCTGTAGCAGCGCGAGATCTCGCAGCTCCGTGGGTTGCCGGGCTGGACGGTCGAGCCACGCGCGAAGCGCCTGGCTCCCCGCGTCGGTGATCGAGAAGAGCCGCCGCCGCCGTCCTCCGTCCTCCCTCTCTTCGGTCAGCAGCCCGAACCCCACGAGGCGCGGCGGCTCCTTGTACAGGAGGGCGTGCGGGAAGGACCAGAAGTGGCCGATCGTAGCCGCCACATGGCGCTTCAGGTCGTAGGGCGTGGACGGTCCTTCACGGGCAAGGAGGCCCAGCACGAGATACGAAGTTGGAGTCAGCTGCGGCGTTTCGTAGGTTGAGTACTCGGTTGACATACTCCACACGATACCATACTGTAATGATGGTGTCGCAAGAACAATCGTCAGATCGGCGGAGTGGCCTGCGAAGCCTCGGAAGGATCACACCATTAGCATCTTCGCATGGATCGTAGTCGGCGCGATTGCCGGCTATGTCGCCACGCTGATCCTGGGCGGCAACGAGGGGATCATCGGCACGATTCTACTCGGGATCGTCGGCGGACTGGTCGGCGGCTACGTCGCCTTCAACGTCTTCCACTTCGGGACGATGGACGGCATCAACCTCGAGAGTTGCGTCGTCGCGATCGCCGGCGCGCTCGCAGTGATCGTCACATGGCGCGCTCTAACGTCCGGGCGCAGAAGTCGCGCCCACCTCTAGGACCCCGACACGTCGCTGTAGCGATGTCTACGCATCTACCCGTTTGACTCACTGCCCTGCTTGCCGCCGGTAGGCAGGGCAGCCCCTATCCGGTGAACGTTGCCCTGTAGGTCGCCTGGCGACGTAGCCCAGCTACGAAGGAGACTCCGATGCTCAAGAGCAACAAATCGATCCTGGTCGTGGTGGCCTGCATCTGCTTCGCGATTGCCGTGGTGACGCACGGGGGTTGGGTGACACTCGACACCAAGATCGACTGGACCGACCTTGGCCTGTTCTTCGGCTTCCTGTCCTTCATCTTCTAGGCGCTTCGATCAACTGATAGCTTCAGGGGTGCCCGAAACCCGCCCCGGTCAGACCTCCGCTGGGGACTCCCTCCAGGCGGTCCAGGTCCGGGACAGGGTTTCGGGCATCCCTCTTTTCGCGGTACTCCCGCCTGTCGGGTGGGGCTGCTCCGTGTTCGGTCTTGCCCGAAACGGAGAGGCTCGAACTACCGGCGGGACTGTATGACTGGCTTGAGGGCGATCGCGCCGAAGAGGCACGAAAGGGCGAGGAGCAGGAGAGGAACCGCCGGCCCGCCGTTGCCGGGCGGGACCGATCCCGAGTCTGTTGCGGTCGGAGGCGCGGTGGAGACCGGGACGGCCGTCACACCCTGGACCGACTGGAACGGAGTCGGCGCCATGGTCGGCGTGGCCGTCACACCCTCGACCGACTGGCCCGGGGTGGGCGTCGCGGGCGGAGCGAGGGTGGGGGTAGGCGTAGGCGCTACGACGTCAAATGTCGCGCAGACCACGCCCCCGGCGGGGCCCTCGTCGACTGCGTTGTCCGTGTTGTGACCCGTCCCACCGGCCTGGAGGCTGTGGTAACCGGTCGTCTTGAAGGGCTTGACTTCACCGATGTCATACATGATCACGCAGGCCGTGTAGGTTCCGGCCGTGGCGTATGTATGACTGACCGGGCCCCATGACCCGCTCGTTCCGAGATCCGGCATCGTGGGCTGCATCACGATATTGGTAGCCGCAGTGCCGTCACCGATGTGATGAGGACCCACTTGGTTGCCGCTGGTGACATCGCCCCAGTCGATCGCGAACCCGGCGTAGTGAAGTTTCCCATTTAACGCATTGTGGGGCCAGGACCAGGTGCCGGAAACCTGCACGGCCAGGCCGTTCTTGGAGACGGTGACGGCGCCCGACGAGCCCGTATCTGCGTTGACCAGCCCCGCGGCAATCAGGGCCAGAAAGATGCTGACCAGCCCCGCACCGAGCCTCGTGGCTCGTCGCCGGGAGGACCGCGATGACATTCTCTTCCTCCTGCAGCGCCGGTCCAAGAGGACTCCCATCGACACGCTGCCAACCGGGTCACCCTACCCGCAGCCCGGCCCGTTCCGGATGGTGTGCCGGCCCGCGCATTCGACGGTGCGCGCCGCGCGACAGGTTCTCCCGAACCTACCTACAGCGAGAGGGCCATGCGGGTAGGGTGACCCTGCCCGTTCGGGTCTGTCGGCGCTAGCGGCCCATCCCTGCCCACACGGTTCTGGCAGGCCGAGCCGAGCCTCGCGTTGAAGACGGATACCCATCGCCCCCGGCACGACCGGAACAGGCGGAGAGACTCGATCGGCGATCCCCTACTCCGCCGGGGCATGCTTGTCTTCTCCGGCGTCGTTATCCTGAGCGTACGAGAGTCGGTAGGCGACCCCAAACAGCGAGGCGCGCGGTGAGCGATCTGCCGGTCACCCAATCACTGGACGAACGCATCGGGGAGTTGCGCCGCTTCGACTCGGTTGACGACTCTCGGAGGCGCCTGCTCTCCCTCAGGACGAGGATCGAGACTGATTGGCCCAGCCGGGGCGGCCCGCTGCGACGCGGTCCCAGCCTGGATCCTGTGATCCAGGCCACCATCGCCGATCTCCTGACGGCCCTCCCCTGTCCGCTTCCGCTGGAGGTCGGCGGTGAGCCCGTACCCCTTATCAAGGAGGGAAAGGCCGATCTCCGCGCTGCCGCCGGACGGGCCGTAGATGCCGCCATGGCGCTTCTAACCGGGACCTCGCTCGAAACCGTCTACCCCGGCGAGGTCACCCTCTTCGAGAGCCATCGATCGAGCGGCGCGGAGCCCATCACCGTCTCCGATCCAACCGTAGGACTCCTGGTCGCGACCATCATCGCCGCGCTGGAGGCAATCTCCGAGCTCATAGGGCTCAACCCCGATTCGCATGCCAAGGCCTCCTCCAAACCCTCCCCGACGACGACTCCCGCCAAGCCCAAGGAAGGGCGCGATGTCCGCCGTCCGTGAGCTGTACAAGACCAACCTCGCGCTGCTGACCGATCTCTACGAGCTCACCATGGGGGCCGGATACCAGGCGGCCGGAGTCGCGGACCGCGAGGCGGTCTTCGCCCTGAGCTTCCGGGACCTGCCCTTCGAGGGTGGGTATGCGGTGACCGCGGGCCTGGACGACGCCCTCGAGATCCTGGAACACATGCGCTTCGAGAAGTCGGACATCGAGTACCTGCGCGGCCTGCACGGAGCTGCCGGCCGACCGATCTTCCCCCCGGCATTCCTCGAACGGCTGGAATCCTTCGAGTTCACCTGCGACGTAGATGCCATTCCGGAGGGCACCGTTGTCTTCCCTAACGAGCCGCTGATCCGTGTCCGCGGCCAGCTTCTCCAGGCGCAGCTCGTCGAGAGTGTCCTTCTGACCGTCATCGGTTTCCAGACGCTCGTTGCGACGAAGGCGGCGCGGGTCGTCGAGGCAGCCGGCGGCGGCCCCATCCTGGAGTTCGGGCTCCGCCGCGCCCAGGGACCGGATGGAGCACTCTCGGCCGCGCGGGCCGCGTACATTGGTGGAGTGGCCGCGACTTCCAACGTCCTGGCGGGCCGGCTGTTTGGCATTCCAGTGCGCGGCACCCACGCTCACTCGTGGATCCAGGTCTTCGACGACGAGCAACGGGCGTTCGACGCGTACGCCGACGCTCAACCAGACAACGTCACCCTGCTGGTGGACACGTACGAAACGCTTTCGGGCGTGAGCCACGCCATCGCCACCGGCCTGCGCCTGGCGGCCTCGGGCGGCTCGTTGGCCGCCATCAGGTTGGACTCAGGCGACCTGGCCTACCTCTCCATCGAAGCCCGCCGGATGCTCGACGAGGCCGGGCTGACCGAGACCAAGATCGTTGCCTCCAACGACCTCGACGAGCACACCATCGCCTCGCTTCGAGCGCAGGGAGCCCGCATCGACGTCTGGGGCGTTGGAACCAGGCTGGACACCTGCTTCGACCAGCCGGCGTTGGGCGCCGTCTACAAGCTCACCGCCTTCTGCGATCCCTCCGGAGGCTGGCGATACCCGGTCAAGCTGTCGGAGCACAGCGCCAAGATCTCGATCCCCGGAGTGCTCGGCGTGCGGCGGTTTGTCGACGAAGCCGGCCGTTTCCGGGCCGATATGATCTATGATGAGGACATGCCATCTCCGGCCGATCACGCCGTCATCGTCGACCCGGCCGACGCCCTTCACATGCGCGCCATCGAGCCGGGTTGGCGACCGGAAGAACTGGTCGTACCGGTCCTCCGACACGGCAAGAGAGCCGCGCCGGCGCCTGACCTGGATCACATCCGAGCTCGAACTCGCGCCCAGCTCGATAGTCTGCATCCGGCCATCCGCCGCCTGTTGAACCCGCACGCCTACCCCGTGGGGCTCGAGCGCCGACTGCACGATCGCCGCGTCCGGCAGGTTCTCGAGAGACGGTTGCTCCAGTCGTCGACCTGACGAATCCAGACCGCGTGCCCGGCTCGGGCCTCTCTATTCCGCCGGGTCTTGTGCGCTTTCTTGCGGGCTGATCGCCTCGGACTCGGCCGCATCGGCCTGTACCGAGGCCTCCGGTGGCTCGTCCGAGCCCTCGTCCGGCCCACCCTCCCCGATCGCCTGCTCCAAGTCGGCTTCGACGGTTGCCTCTGTCGACGCCTCCGCGACAGCCAGTTCGGGGTCGAGGTCCTCTATGACTTCGAGAGCAGCCTCTGGCGGCTCACCGTGGAACGCGTCTTGGGTAGCCTCCTCGGCCGCTTCGCCTGGAGTCGCCGGTCGGATCGACGGGACGAAATCCGGGGTCGTCCAAGCCGGGTCCATGGCCAGGTGCAGGAGGGCCGGCCGGCCGCTCTCGATCGCTTGCTGGAGAGCCGGCTCGAACTCGTCGTCGGTTGACACCGACAAACCCAGGGCGCCGCAGGCGGTGGCGACCGCCGCGAAGTCTATGGATCCGAGCCGCGTGCCCAGGCCGGCGCCGGCAGGGCGCTCCTCCTGTGCTCGCCAGATCGTGCCGTAGCGGCCGTTGTCGAAGACCACGACGATGACACGCGCTCGCTCACGAACCGCGGTCTCCAGCTCGGCCATGGTCATCGCGAAACCGCCGTCGCCGGCCAGGGCAACTCCGAGGCGCCCCGGCCGGGCCAGGGTCGCCCCGATTGCCGCCGGCAGGCCGTAGCCCATGGGCCCCGCGGTGGAGCCCAGGAATGTGCCGGGCCTGCGGAAGCGGTAGCCCCGCGCGGCCCAAGTTCCGAAATCGCCCGCGTCCGTGCTGATGATCGCGTCGGGAGGCAGGACTCGGGCGAGCGTGGTCACGGTCCGGCCGGGATGGACTCCGGGGCCGGTCCACGGCACCGCGTCAACCACTGAGGCAAGCTCGTACGCCTCGCGGTCCGCGGCATTGGCCGCGGTCCGTTCGTCAAGGGCTGCCGCGTCGAAGGCGGCTCGGGCCAGCACACGCTGGGCAACGCGCAGGAAGGCGGCCACGTCGGCGGCCATCGAGACGTCCGGGCGATTCACCGACGCAGCAAGGCCCGGCTCCAGGTCGACGTGGGCCCATTTCGTCGAGGGGCCGGGAACGCGGTATCCGTAGGTCGTGATCTCTCCGAGGCGAGACCCCAGGACCAGAAGCGCGTCTGCTTCTTCGAGCCTGTCGAGTACGGTGTGCGGCGCGCCGAGGCCAGTCATGCCAAGGTACAGCGGGTTGTCGTTGGGGAAGACATCGGCCCGCCGCCACGAGCTCACAACCGGGACGCGCACCGCCTTTGCAAAGCGAACCAGGGCATCAGTGGAACGGGCTCGAAGGACTCCGGCTCCGGCCAGGATGAGCGGCCGGCGGGCGTCGGCGAGGAGATGCAGCACCTTGCGGACAAGCGTCGGATCCGGTTCGGGATGGTGCTCCGGATGGAGTCCGGCGCGCTGGCCTGGCTCGGCGGCGGGCACGCGGACGTCGAACAGGTCCGCGGGCACCGCCAGCAGCACCGGCCCGGGTCGCCCCGCGGTCGCGATGATGACGGCCCGTTCGATCATCGGCCCGGCATCGGCGGCGTCGCGCAGCTCCGCCGCCCACTTGACGATCGGCTCGAATGCGCGGACGACGTCCATCTCCTGGAACGCCTCGCGGCCTCTAACCTCGCGGCGGACCTGGCCGACGATGGCCACCACAGGCGCGGAGTCGGCCTGCGCGGCGTGCAGGCCGATCGCGAGGTTCGAGGCGCCGGGTCCTCGCGCGGCAACGCATAGAGTCGGGCGCCCCGTCAACTGCGCCACCGCCTCGGCCATGAAGGCCGCCGACCCTTCGTGCCGCGCGGCCACCACGCGAACGTGGTTCGTCGACAGGCCTTCCAGAAGCCCCAGTACGCTCTCCCCGGGTACGGTGAAGGCGATCTTCACGCCCGCCCGGGCAAGTCCTTCGGCCAGGGCAGAGCCGACCGTCGTGGTCGCGCCCTGGTCTTCAGTCATCAACATTGCCGCACTCCTTCGGACCGTTGCGCCGGTTTGCCCGAGCAACGCTCACCGATAGTTCGTGAACTGCAATGGGACCGGTTCATCGAGCTCTCTGAGCCGGTTGATCACCTTCTGGAGGTCGTCCTTGCTCTTGCCGAAGATGCGCAGGGCTTCTCCCTGGATCTGCGGCTTGACTTTGGGGAACTCCTCGCGCACGAGCTTGCTCAACTTGCGAGCCAGATTCTCGTCCAGGCCCCGTCGCAGAGCTATGTGCTGGCGGACCTTGTTCCCACCGGCCGGCTCGAGCTTGCCCCAGTCGAAGATCTTGAGGGAGAGACTGCGCCGAATCGCCTTCGACTCGATCAGATCGCGCACCGACTTCGCCCGGAACTCGTCGTCCGTGAGCAGCACCAGCTCCGTCGGGGTTTGAGTCAGCTCGACAGTCGCGCCCTTGAAGTCATAGCGTTGCTGGACCTCACGGCGAACCTGGTCGAGCGCATTCCGCATCTCCTGATCGTCGAAGTCGCTCACCACGTCGAACGAGGACTCTCCTGCCATATGCCTCCAGCCTCCCTGCATCACGCCCTGAGGACGGTCCCGGCAGTCGCTCCATGGCGGCCGAGGCGGCAGCGCAATCGCCGCGATCCGGGCACCGGTTGTGCGTCGTGAGTGTGCGTCTTCCTGATTGTGCCGTACTCGTCAGATGTTCGGGACCTCGACGCACCCGCCACGCACGTCCCGTCCGGCCGGTTCGGGCTCCGCACGCTCAAGACCCCCTGACCGGAGCACAGCGCCGTCAGGTATTCAGGGCCTCAACGAGCAGGTCCGCGATCCGATA
>DATEXG010000176.1:0-4278 GCA_035257225.1 Candidatus Limnocylindrales bacterium | reverse complement strand
AGCTTGGCGCGAGACAGGGCGATGACCAGATGCTTGGGATTGCCTTCATAGGCCGTGATGTACGGCAGGTTGATCTCGGTCGTGGCCGTCGTCGAGAGCTCGATCTTCGCCTTCTCCGCAGCCTCCTTGAGTCGCTGGAGCGCTTGCTGGTCGGTCCGGAGATCGATCCCCTGGTCGCGCTTGAACTCGGCCAGCAGCCACTCGATCACGCGCTGGTCGAAGTCGTCGCCGCCCAGGTGGGTGTCGCCGTTGGTGGCCTTGACCTCGAAGACGCCCTCGCCCAGCTCGAGGATCGAGATGTCGAACGTGCCGCCGCCAAGGTCGTAGACGGCGATCTTCTCGTCGTGCTTCTTGTCCAGGCCGTAGGCCAGGGCCGAGGCCGTGGGCTCGTTGATGATCCGCTTGACGTCCAGGCCGGCGATGCGGCCCGCATCCTTGGTGGCCTGGCGTTGGGTGTCGTCGAAGTAGGCCGGGACGGTGATGACCGCTTCGGTGACCTTCTCGCCCAGGTACGCCTCGGCGTCCGCCCTGAGCTTCTGGAGGATCATGGCGCTGATCTCGGGCGGGGTGTAGCTCTTGCCGTCAGCCAGAAGGACGCGGATTCCGTCGCTGCTCGGGTCTCGCTCGACCTTGTACGGAACGAGCTCCTTGGAGTGCGCCGTTTCCGGGTCGTCGAAACGGCGGCCCATGAAGCGCTTGATCGAATAGACGGTGTTGGTGGGGTTGGTGACGGCCTGGCGCTTGGCCAGCTGGCCGACCAGACGCTCGCCGCCCTTGGTGAAGGCGACGACCGACGGGACCGTCCGACCGCCCTCCGCGGACGGGATGACGGTAGGCTCCCCACCCTCCATCACCGCCACGACGGAGTTCGTCGTGCCCAGATCGATGCCGATGATCTTGCCCATTCCGGTGGTGCTCCTAGTTGTTTGGTTCAGGACTGTTAGTTGATGTGTGAATTGGCGTCGTCGCGGGCGGCCTCGTCGCCGCCTGCGACCGCGACCATCGCCGGTCGCAGGACTCTGTCTCGGACTCGGTAGCCTCTCTGGACCTCGGCCACGACCTCGCCGTCCGGCTTGCCGGTGGCGGGGACGCTGGCGATGGCCTCGTGCTCGCGAGGGTCGAAGGGCCGGCCGACCGCCTCGATCGGCGTCACGCCTTCGCTCTCCAGGAGGGCTCGCAGCTTGCGGTCGAGCAGGACGATCCCCTCGATCCAACTCACTGCCTTCAGTTCGTCGGGCATCGCATCCAGGGCCCGATCGAAGTCGTCGGCGACGGCAAGGACCTTGCGCAGGAGTGACTCGCTGGCCAGCCCGAGCTCGCGCTCGCGGTCCTCCGCCGTACGTCGGCGGTAGTTGGCAAAGTCGGCGGCCGTCCTCTGCAGAGAGGCCTTGTGCTCGGCCCCCTCGATCTGAGCGGCGTCCAGCTCTGCCCGCAGACGGTCTATCTCGGCCGTCAGCTCCTCGTCCGGGTGCGCCGGCGCGGCGGCTTCGGGACGGCCGGGCCAATCGCCTCCTGCGCCTCGATGATGGATTCGTGGCGTCGTCTGTCGATCAGGCATACAGATGCTCCACCAATTCGCTCATGAGGTCCGACACGAACTCGACCGACGCGATCGCCTGGGCATACGGCATGCGGGTCGGCCCCAGGACGCCGACAGCGCCGACGGCTCGGCCGATGCGGCCATACGGCGCCAGCACGAGCGACACATCCTGCATCTCCAGGGACTGATTCTCGTGACCGATGAAGATCTGGACGCTGCCCGCCCGAGCCACGCTCTCGACGAGCGAGCCCAGGTAGACCCTGTTCTCCAGCGCTGCGAAGATCTGCCGGACCTTGTCGGTCCGGTCGAACTCCGGGGCCGCCATCACGTTCAGCAAGCCGTCGCTGAAGATGTCGTCGATGAGGGTCGCGTCGAACTCCCGCATCGTGCGCACGAGCGCCTCGCCGGTCAGCCGGAGCAGGTCCACGTCGTCGTTGCCTTCGTCGCCCGTCGGCAGATCGGCCAGCCCGGCCTCGATCTCGACGGCCGTGCGATCTACCGCCAGAACGTTCAGCAGGCTCGCCACGCGGTTCAGCAGCTCCTGGTCCGCGTCCAACGGCAAGTTCTGGAGGGTCTGCTTCATCGTCCCCTCGCGGAAGACGACCACCATCAACGCCAGGCGGTCCTGCACCGTGACCAGGTCCACCCGACGCACGCGAGCCGCCTGAGCCTTGGCCGTGGTGGCAAGGCCGGCGGTTCCGGTGTTGGCCGCCAGCGTGCTCGCGGCAAGCCGGAACCAATGCTCGCTCGTGAGCTCGACCTGACCGAACTGGTGGCGGATCATGCGCTGTTCGACCTGTGGGAGCGACCACTCGTCCGCGAGAACCTGGACGTAGTACCGATAGCCCGCGTCGGTGGGCACGCGCCCCGCCGAGGTGTGGGGATGCGAAAGCAGACCCAGAGCCTCGAGATCGGACAGGATGTTGCGGACCGTGGCGCTGCTGACGCCCAGCGGGTAATGCTCCACCAGTGAGTTCGAACTCACTGGTGTCGCCGACGATACGTATTCGTCTATGACGGTTCGCAGGATGGCGCCCGATCGCGCGTCCAGCAAGCCGATGGTGCGGCGTGGCCGTCGCGCCATGTCAGACTCCGTTTCTCTCCGCCGGCCATCCGGTCCGGGTGCAGGGCGGTGGCTACATGCGGCACCCATCCGAAGGGCCGGCTGGGTCCGCGGCCGGCCGCCGAAACCCCGTTCGGCCTTGCTTCCGGCTTGGTTAGCACTCTCACTATGCGAGTGCTAACTTGCTGCGCCGATGGTAGCAGTCTCTCCTGGGGAGGTCAACGGCAGGCGCGAGGCGAGGCAGCGGAGCGTGAGCTGGGCGCGGGCGTGGAGCACCCGGGGCGTGGCAGGCCGCCGCGGGGCTAGACCAACCGCCGGAACAACTCGTTGCTGAGCAGGCGACCGCGCCGCGTCAACAGGAGGCGAGGCTGGCCGTCCACCACGGCGCGCTCCATCAAGCCCGACGCTTCGGCCCAGGAACGAACGGCAGCCAGCGGCGGAACGTCGCCCCAGCTCTCCGGCACCCCCCGATCCAACCGCAAGGCCAGGATGACCCGTTCGGCTGCCGCGGTCTCGGCCGTCAATTGTTCCTCGCCGCCCGGCGGCAGCGAGGCCGAGCCGCTTCGAGGCAGGAGAGAAGCCAGATATGGCTCCATCGCCGCGGCATTCCAGCGCCTCGTGGCGCCGTCGAAGGCGTGGGCACCTGGGCCCACGGCCTCGTACGGCCCGCGTTCCCAATAGACCAGGTTGTGGACGCTCTCGCGGCCCGGGCGGCACCAGTTGGAGATCTCATAGCCGCGCCAGCCGTCGGCGCCCAGAAGCTCGGATGCCAGCCCGTACTGGTCCGCGGCCAGGTCGTCGTCCTGTTCGACGCGGGCTCGTTCGCGCCAGCGCCGGGCGCCCGGCGGGGTCGGCAGGTGGTCGCCGGCACCACCCGTGAGGCCCTCCGCATCCGGGTCGTCGAGCGTGAGAGCGTACAGCGACAGGTGGTCCGGAGCCAGCCGCAACGCCTCACGCAGGGTCGTCTCCCACTTCTCCAGGGATTGGCCCGGCACGTCATAGAGCAGATCGAGATTGATCGAGTCGACGCCGGCAGCCCGAGCCTCCGTCACAGCCGAGACCACGTCGCCCGGGGAGTGGCGCCGGCCGAGACGCCGCAGCTCCGCGCTATCCATGCTCTGGGCACCGAACGAGACGCGGTTGACGCCGAGACGCCGGAACGCGGCCAGGTCGCCCCGCTCGTCCGGACCCGGGTTGGCCTCGAGGCTGATCTCCGCAGCGGGAGCGAGTCCGAACCGCGCTCGTACGATCGCGATCAAGCGCTCGAGCCACTCCCCGGAGACGAGGGATGGCGTGCCGCCCCCAAAGTACACGCTCCCCAGAGGCGGGCGATCGCCCATCTCCGGCGCGCCGAACGTGGCGTCCAGGACTTCGGCGCGCAGCTCGAGCTCTCGACCTATGGCCTCGTACAGGCGACCTGTCCGTGCCCGGGGCCCGCGGGCATCGGCCCCGGCGTAGACCACGAAGTCGCAGTAGGGGCAGCGCGCAACGCAGAACGGCAAGTGGACGTACAGAGCGACCGGCGGTTGAGGCTGGCTCACCCAAAGAGGGTATCCGAGCGATCCGCCTTCGGCTCGAATGCGACTGGAGGTCGCGGAGCCCCAGCGTCTGGCGGTCAGCGGTCGCGGCGCTCCGGCGCCTGGCGGTCTGCGCCGCCCGGCGTCTCGCGATCAGC
>DATEXG010000175.1:0-22404 GCA_035257225.1 Candidatus Limnocylindrales bacterium | reverse complement strand
GTCCGGCTGGCCCTCGCCCGCCCGCTCGGCGAGAACCTCGGCGATCAGGTCGCGATCCAGGCCCTTGAGGCTCAGCTCTCGCCTCAGGGCCTGCTCGCCCCGGGGCCTGGCACGATCTCGTGATTCGACCCAGGCGCGGCCGAAGGCCCGGTCGTCGAGCATCCCCAGTTCCAGCAGGCGGACGACGGCGCGCCCGATCAGGTCCGCCGGGTAGCGGGCAGCGGCCAGGTGCCGGCGCATCTCGTCCACCGATCGCGATCGGAGTTCCAGGAAACGAGCCGCCGCGTTGAGAACCACGGCTGCGTCTTCCACCGCGGCATGGCGCTCGAGGCGCCGCCGTCGCGCTTCGAGCCGCTGGTGTCCGGTCGGCCGTGGCATGCCGGCTATTGGGCCTCTTCTATCCCTTCGACCGGGAGCGAGACCTCGGACATTTTGCCGCGGATCTGCCTCTCCACCTCGGCCGAGATCTCCGGGTTGCCCTTGAGGAACTCCTTGGCGGCCTCGCGGCCTTGGCCCAGGCGGGTCTCACCGAACTGGAACCAGGCGCCGGTCTTGCTGACTATGCCCATGGCCACACCGACGTCCAGGAGGCCGCCTTCGCGCGAGATACCTTCGCCGAACATGATGTCGAACTCGGCGACGCGGAAGGGCGGCGCGACCTTGTTCTTGACGACCTTGACCCGGACCCGGTTGCCGACCGACTCCGTGCCCACCTTGATCGTTTCGATCCGCCGGATGTCAAGCCGGACAGTGGCGTAGAACTTGAGGGCACGGCCGCCGGGCGTGACCTCGGGGTTGCCGAACATGACTCCGATCTTCTCCCGCAGCTGGTTGGTAAAGACGAGCGCGGTGTTCGATCGACTGACTGCGCCGGCCAGCTTGCGCAGGGCCTGGCTCATGAGGCGGGCCTGGATACCCACGAACGAGTCGCCGATCTCGCCTTCTATCTCGGCCTTGGGCACTAGAGCGGCGACCGAGTCCAGGACGACGCAATCCACGCCCCCTGACCGGATGAGGGTCTCGGTGATCTGGAGCGCGTCCTCGCCGGTGTCCGGCTGGCTGACGAGTAGATCGTCGACGTTGACGCCGCAGGCCCGTGCGTAGCCCGGGTCCAGGGCGTGCTCGACGTCGATGAACGCAACCGTGCCGCCCCTGCGCTGGGCCTCCGCCAGGATGTGCTGGCAGAGTGTGGTCTTGCCGGAAGACTCGGGCCCGAAGATCTCCGACATCCGACCGCGCGGGATCCCGCCCACGCCGAGGGCCAGATCCAGCGCGATCGAGCCGGTGGGGATGAAGTCGACGGCCTGACGCTCGGACGAGCCCAGACGCATGATCGAGCCGCGACCGAATTGCTTCTCGATCGACAGGATCGCGGCCTCAACGGCCTTGGTCCGCTCGGCTGATCGCTCGCCGTTGGTTGTTCGGGCCTCGGCTCCTCTCTCGATCATCGCCATCTTGCTTGTCGCTCCTGTCCTCTCCGGGATTGGCGGAGCGGTCGCCGGATGGCGTCCGTCCGCGAGCTAGCTCTCCGTCTCTTCTGTCCGCGGCTTCCGCTTGGGCTTCCAGACCTCCACGTTGGTCGGCGGTTCCAGCAGGGGCTGGATCTTGGTCTTTGCGGCCGCGTCCTTGGGCTTCTTCTTCTCTTGTCGGTGGGGGCGGTCTCGGCTGGCCATCTGGTGCGCCTCCGCGTGCTACAGACTACGGGCGGACTCTTCACTCCGACTGCACTGCCAATGCACGTGAGCTTGACGGTAGGACGCGTTCTCGAAGCTCGGACAGCTGCGCGGAGAACGTGCCGGAGCGCAGAGCGGAGCGGATTCCGGCCATGAAGTCTAGGGTGAAGGTCAGGTTGTGACAAGTTGCCAGGCGGTAGGCGAGGAGCTCCTGCGAGCGGAAGAGATGGGCCAGATAGGCCCGCGAGAACTGCCGGCACAGGAGACAGCGACACCCCTCCTGGACCGGGCGCGGATCGTCAACGAACTGGGCATTCCGCAAGTTCAGATGCCCCTCGGGAACCCACAGCTGACCGTTGCGAGCCACTCGTGCGGGCAGCACTGAGTCGAACAAGTCGATGCCTCGATGGACGGCCTCCAGGAGGTCCAGCGGTGACCCGAGGCCCATCAGGTAGCGCGGACGGGGATCCCGCTCGAGCAGTCCGACGACCACCTCCAGAGTGGCCTCGCGCTGAGTGGCCGTCTCGTCCCCGGCCAGGCCGCCGATGCAGATGCCGTCGAACGGCAGGCTCGAGGTGAACGCGGTCGACGCGGCCCTGAGCTCCGGATCGAGGCCGCCCTGCACTATCCCGAAGAGGGCCTGGTCCGGCCTGGTGTGTGCGGTGAGGGATCGCTCCGCCCAGCGACTCGTCCTGGCGGTCGCCTCCGCGACGGCCTCACGCGTCGAAGAGGCCGGCGCCACGGGCTGGTCGAAGGCGACGGCGATGTCGGCGCCCAGCGCCTCCTGGACGGCAATCGACTGCTCGGGCGTGAAACGGTGGTACGAGCCGTCGAGGTGGCTCTGGAAGGTGACCCCGTCGTCGTCGATCTTGCGAAGCTCGCCGAGCGAGACGACCTGGAAGCCGCCAGAGTCGGTCAGGATCGGCCGATCCCAGGCCATGAACCGATGCAGGCCCCCGAGGGCTGCAATTCGCTCGTGGCCGGGCCTCAGGTAGAGGTGGTAGGTGTTCGACAGGATGATCGTGGCCCCGACCTCGCGCAAGTCGCCCGGATCGAGCGCCTTGACCGTCGCGTTGGTCCCGACGGGCATGAACTGGGGAGTCTCCACGATGCCGTGGGGCAGTGTCAGGCGACCCAGGCGAGCCCTGGTGGAGCCGTCGGGTGGCGGCGGCACGAGCACCTCGTACCGCGCCGGCGAGCCCGCTCGGGGTCTCGGCGTGTCGCCACGCGCGCCGGGCGCGTCGGGAGTCGGCTCCATCAACGGGCGGGCGGTTCGACTTCGCCGGAGGCGCCGTCCCAGAGGGCGGGCTGTTCTTGCTCCGCCCGCCGCTGCGGCGGAACCTCGAAACCCATCCGGGCAAGGTGCTGGCGGGCGCCCTCCGTGGCGATCCGGCCTTGCGGCGTCCGATCGAGGAAGCCGAGGCGTAGCAGGAATGGTTCGTAGACGTCCTCGACCGTCTCCGGCTCCTCGGCCAGAACGGCCGCCAGAGCCTGCACGCCCACCGGCCCGCCGCCGAACTTCTGGACGATCGCGGCAAGGAGCTTCCGGTCCGTCCCGTCCAGCCCCTGATCGTCGATCTCGAGGGCGGCAAGAGCCTTGTCCGCGGTCGCGGCGTCGACGTGGCCGTCGCCGGTGATCTGGGAGTAGTCGCGAACGCGTCGCAGGAGGCGGTTCACGACGCGTGGCGTGCCCCTCCCCCGCCGGGCGATGGCAACGGCTCCGTCGGGGCTCACCTTGACGCTCAGCAGTCTGGCGGACCGCTCCACGATCGCCGTCAGGTCGGCCACGTCGTAGAAGTCCAGGCGGTATGTGGCCCCGAAGCGATCCCGCAGCGGGCTCGAGATCCGACCCGCGCGCGTGGTTGCGCCGACGAGCGTGAACGGCTTCAGGCTGAGCCGCAGACTCCGCGCCGAGGGCCCCTTTCCGATCATCACGTCCAGGGCGAAGTCCTCCATGGCCGGATAGAGGATCTCCTCGACCGCGCGGTTGAGACGGTGGATCTCGTCGATGAAGAGGACATCCCCCTCGTCCAGCGAGGTCAGGATGGCGGCGAGGTCCCCTGCCCGTTCGATGGCGGGACCGCTCGCGTACCGGATGTTGGCTCCGAGCTCGCGGGCGATGATGGTGGCCAGCGTCGTCTTGCCGAGGCCGGGCGGCCCGTGGAGCAGGACGTGATCCGCCGCATCCCCTCTCTGGCGGGCGGCGCCGAGCAGGATCGACAGGTTCGCCTTGAGCTCCCGCTGGCCGATGTATTCGTCCAGGGTGCGCGGCCGCAGCGTGCGGTCGACGGCGACCTCGACCTCATCCTCCACGTCCGCGGCGAGTATTCGCGAGATGTCAGTCACGGGCGCTCTCGCTCATGTCGCGAAGTGTACCAGATCGAACGCGTGTTCTACAGGCCGGGCACGCACGCGGTGCGCGCCGGATGGCTCACGCCTTGAGCAACGTGCGCAGCGCGGCCTTGACCCGATCCTCCAGGCCCGAGCCCGCGGTCAGGTCCGTCAACGCCTCCCGGGACGCTTCGCGTGCCTCGCCGGCCGAGTAGCCCAGGGCCAGCAACGCCGCCACTACCTCCGACTCTCCGCCGGCCGCCCCGCCACCGGCGGCCACACCCGCCGCGGCGACCTTCTCCTTGAGCTCCAGAACTGTCCGAGCGGCTAGCTTCCTGCCGACTCCGGGCACGGCCGTGAGCAGCGCCAGGTCGTCCGAGAGGATCGCCAGTTGCAGATCGCCGACGGCCCGCGACCCGATGATGGCAAGGGCCACCTTGGGACCAACGCCGGTCACGGTCAGCAGCAGGCCAAAGAAGCCCAGCTCCTCCGGCGTGCGGAAGCCGTACAGGGCTTGAGCGTCTTCGCGGACGAGATGGTGAGTGAAGAGCTTCGCCCGCTCCCCCGTCCTGACCGTCGACAGCGCGGCCGGCGCGCAGAAGACGCGGTAGCCGACGCCACCGACCTCGAGGATGAGCGAATCTGCGAAGACGGCGCTGACCGTCCCGTCCAGAGATGCGATCACGGCGCTCCCTCCCGCGTTGCTTAGGAAGCCGTCTTGGTCTTGGGAACGTGCGAGGAGTGCCCGTTGGGCCCTATCCCCAGGCGTTCACGGCGGAGTGCCTCGCGCACGGCCTTCTCGTAAGGAGTGACTCCGGTCGCGGCGGGAGTGATTGCCGATCTGTCCAGTGCGCCGGTGGGGATGCGGCTGACCGAGCGCTCGCGATTGGCGACGCAGATGGCGATCGCGAGCGCATCGGCGGCGTCGTCGGGAGTGGGCAGCTCGGCCAGGCCCAGGATCGCCTGAACCATGCGCTGCACCTGTTCCTTGGCGGCCGAGCCGTGGCCCGCGGTCGCAACCTTGACTTCGTTCGGGGTCGCCTCGCGGATCTCGAGATCGTGCATGGCGGCCGCCAGCAGGACCACGCCGCGTGCCTGGCCGACCGCGAAGGCCGTCTGGACGTTCTTGGTGAAGAAGAGACGCTCGACGCCCACGATTGCGGGAGCATGCAGCTCGATCAGGTCGGTCACGGCCAGGTAGATGGCCTCGAGCCGCGCCGGCAGTGGCAGCTGCGACGAAGTCGTGATGACGCCGTAGTCGACGGCGCGCAGCCTCGGCCCCGTCCGCTCGACTAGCCCGTACCCGAGCATTGCCGTCCCCGGGTCAATCCCCAGGATGATCACGCGCCGACCTCGGCCAGAAGCTCTTCCGGAATCTCGAAGTTGGCGGTAACCCGCTGGACGTCGTCCTGCTCTTCGAGGATCTCGACGAGTCTGAGCGCCTGCCGGGCCTTGCTCACGTCCAGCTCGACCGTGTTCTTCGGGCTCATCGACAGTTCGGCCGACTCGATCTTCACGCCGGCGGCCTCGAGCGACCGGCGGACGGCCTCCAGGTCGTGGGGCTTGGTGTAGACCTCGACCTGGTCGCCGCTGGAATCGACGTCGTCGGCGCCCGCATCGATTGCGACCAGTTCCAGCTCTTCTTGATTACCGCCCGGGGCAAGGATGATGACGCCGCGCTGTTCGAACTGCCACGCGACGCTGCCAGGCGCGGCCAGCTGTCCGCCGGCCTTGGTCAGGATGGAGCGCACCTCCGCCGCGGTGCGGTTCTTGTTGTCCGTGGCCGTCTCGACGATCATCGCCACGCCGCCGGGCCCGTAGCCCTCGTACATGATCTCTTCGAACTGCTCGCCCTCGCTGCCACCGGTCGCCTTCTCGATGGCGCGCTTGATCGTGTCGAGCGGCATGTTGATGGCGCGGGCTCGTTCGACAGCGAGGCGAAGACGGAAGTTGCCGTCCTGGTCGGCTCCGCCGGCTCGTGCGGCGACGCTGATCTCGCGGCCCATCTTGGTGAAGACGGCACCGCGCTTGACGTCGTTCACGCCCTTCTGGCGCTTGATCTGGGACCATTTCGAGTGACCTGACATCGGCCGGAGTATAGCGCCCGAGGTGGTTCCCGGACCGGTCCGGTTGGCCCGGGAGGCTGTCGGCGGGTCCGCGAGCGTCGTGGCCCGCTCGTCCCGGCAAGCGGTCCCCGCTATCATGGCCTGACCGCGGCCTCCGCTCGTCACGCCACCTATCCGGCGCGCTCCAGCGCCACCAGAGGATCGATTGCGCAGATGCCAACCAAGAGTGTCGACCTCCCTCATCTCCGCAGCGTCGTCGTAGCCGCGCACGCCGGTGCCGGCAAGACGACGCTGTGCGAACGTCTCCTATTCGATGCCGGGGCGATTACCCGGCTCGGCCGCGTCGACGACGGGTCGGCCAGCCTGGACTATGAGCCGGAAGAGCAGAAGAGACGACAGTCGCTGAGCATGGCCGTCACTTCGCTGGACCACGAGGGGACACGGATCCAGCTGGTCGACACTCCCGGTTACGCGGACTTCGCGGCGGAGGTCGTGGAGGGCTTCGCGGCCGCGGACGCAGCGGTCCTGCTGATGGACGCCTCCGGCAACGTCGAGGCGGGTCTGGAATCGACCGTGTCGCTGGCTCGCAAGACCGGCCGGCCGGCGCTCTTCTTCATCAACAAATGCGATCGCGAGAATGCGAATCCGAGCAGCACGATCGACAAGCTCAGGGCCTCCTTCGGGCAGAAGATCGCGCCGCTACACGTGGCGATAGGCTCGGGAGAGTCGTTCACCGGCTTCGTCGACGTCATCGATCGCAAGGCCTACCAGATCCAGGGTGGGAAGGAAGTCGAAGTCCCGGTTCCGGCCGGCCTGGCCGGCGAGATCGCGAGCCGTCGCGACCAGCTCATCGAAGCCGCCTCGGAAGCGGACGACGACGTGATGGCCAAGTACCTCGAGGGCGAGGAGATAACCGATCCGGAGCTCGCGGCTTGCGTCAAGAAGGCCGTTCGGGCCGGCATGGTGGCGCCGGTGCTGGTCGGAAGCGCGTCGAAGGACATCGGGGTTCGGGCATTGACCGATGCGATCGTGCGCTACCTTCCGTCGCCGGCGGATCTTGGCGAGATCACGCTCACCGATCCGAAGAGCGGCAAAGAGACGCGGATCGTGCCCGACACGGCGGGTCCGCTGGTGGCGCGAGTCTTCAAGACCACCGCCGACCCGTTCGTCGGCCGCCTGACCTACCTTCGCGTCTTGTCCGGGACGCTCCAGGGCCAGGCTCACGCCTGGAACTCGACCCGTGCTGAGGATGAGCGTCTGGGCCAGCTCCTCCTGCTTCACGGCAAGGACCAGGAGACTGTCGGACAGCTGCACGCCGGCGAGATCGGCGCGGTGGCGAAGCTAACCGTCACGGGCACCGGGGACACGCTGACGTCTGCGCGTGAGAACTCCTACGCCCTCCCGCCGCTCGAGTTCCCCGTGCCCACGCTGCAGGTAGCGATCGAGCCGCAGACCAAGGCGGACCTGGACAAGATGGGGTCGGCGCTTCAGCGAATGCTGGAGGAGGAGCCGTCCGCCCGCGTGATCCGCAGCGAGACCGGCGAGCAGGTCCTCGTGGCCATGGGCGATGCCCATATCGCCGTCCTGGGCGAGCGCCTCAAGCGCAAGTTCGGAGCCGCCATCGTGACCTCGATCCCAAAGGTGCCCTACAAGGAGACGATCCGCGGCAAGACGCAATCCCACGGCCGCTACAAGAAGCAGACCGGCGGCCACGGCATGTTCGGCGACGTGTGGCTCGAGATCGAGCCGAATCCGGGCGGCGGTGTCGTCTTCGCCGAGCACGTTGTCGGCGGCACCGTGCCCAAGAACTTCTTCCCGGGCGTCGAGAAGGGCGTTCGGGAGACGGCGGCCGAGGGCGTCCTGGCCGGCTATCCGCTCAGCGACTTCAAAGCGACCCTGTACGACGGCAGTTTCCACGCGGTCGACTCGAACGAGCTCTCGTTCAAGCTGGCGGCCCGGCTGGCATTGAAGAGCGGTGTCCTGGAGTGCAAGCCCGCGCTCATGGAACCGATCATGACCGTGGATATCCGGATCCCGGAGGCCTACATGGGCGACGTGAACCGCGACCTCAACGGGCGCCGAGGACACGTCCTGGGCATGGACACCAAGGACGGGTACCAGGTCATCACGGCCCAGGTTCCGCAGGCGGAGCTCTTCACCTACGCCACGGAGCTCCGCTCGCTCACCGCGGGTCGCGGCACCTTCACGGCAACCCTGGACCACTACCAGGACGTGCCGTCGCACATCGCCGAGAAAGTGATCGGAGAGCACCGGAAGGCCCAGGAAGCCGAGGACCACTGAGCCACGCGTGGGACTCCGGCCTGCCTGAAGGGCGATCCGCCGGGCGGTGGCAGCCACTGTCCGGGTCGCCTGACTGTGCTCGACGCCGGCGTAGCGTCGACATGATCCCGCCGTGAAACCGAGCCGCCGCGCTATCGGGTTCCTGACCGCCGCTGCCTCTATCGTGCTCGTGGCGACTTCGCTCGCGGCCTGTGGGTCGCCAACAGCATCGTCTGCGCCCTCTTCCTCGTCCACGCCCGTCGCGATCGTTCCCGACGCAGCCACCGCCACGGCCGGTCCTTCGGAGAGCTCCAGTCCAGTGGCCTCTTCGGCGACGGCCAGGGCGTCCGCGTTGCCGACCGCCGTACCGGCACCGTCGGGGAGCGCGGTTCTGGTCGGCGCCGGCGACATCTGCCAGGTGTTTGCCATCGGCAACGCCCTGCACACGGCAACCCTGGTAGAGGCCCTGCCATCGGCCGGAGTCTTCACCCTGGGCGACAACTCGAACGATTCGGGAACCGCCGAGCAATATGCGACCTGCTACGGCAGCACGTGGGGCGCGTTCAAGTCCCGGACGCGCCCGACCGTCGGCAACCACGACCACCTGACCTCCGACGGCGCTCCCTACTACGCCTACTTCGGCTCCGCGGCCGGGCCCGCGGGCAAGGGCTACTACAGCTACGACCTCGCAGCCAACTGGCACGTGATCGTCCTCAACGCCATCTGCGGGCAAGTTGGCGGCTGTGGTGCGGGCTCAACTCAAGAGAACTGGCTCCGCGCGGATCTGGCAGCCAATCCCGGCAAGCACGTCATCGCCATGTGGCACATCCCACGATTCAGCTCGGGCCTGCACGGTGGTTCGGCCGACTACCAGACCTGGTGGCAGGACCTCTACGACGCCCACGCGGAAATCGTGCTCAATGGTCACGACCACGAGTACGAGCGCTTCGCATCGCAGTCCCCTGCCGGCGTTGCCGACAGCGGGGGCATCCGTGAGTTCGTCGTTGGCACGGGCGGGGCTGTGCTGGCGCCCTTCCTCATCGTCAAAGCCAACTCCGAGGTTCGCCGCGCCGGAACGTACGGCGTACTGAAGCTCACCCTCACGGAACACAGCTACGCCTGGCAGTTCATTCCCGTCGCCGGCGGCTCGGTCACGGACTCGGGCGAGACGGCCACGCACGACTGAATTCCGGTCTCCCGGGGCTCGATCGGCGGGCCTGTGACGCACCGTAACTCCTGCCTTGCGTCACGCCGCCGGGGCTCTCCTCGTCGTGAAGGGTGCTTCCCCCAAGTCGATGCTAGAGTGGTTTGTAGTGTCTGACCCCAATTCCGTGCCCGTACGCACGTCGCGATCCCCGGCTTTCAGCGCCCTGCTCTCGTTCCTGTGGCCCGGGCTTGGCCAGCTGTATGCCGGTCGCCGCCTCCTTGCGGTGGTCTTCGCCATTCCCGCCGTCGTCGCTGTAGCCGTCATCTTCTACGAAGCGCGAGAGGGAATGGCGGTCCTGGCCGCCCGGTTCCTGGACCCGGACTTCGCCTGGGCCGCGTTCGTCGCGGTCGTGGCGTTTGGGCTGTGGCGCCTGTTCTCCGTCCTCCATGCGTTCGTCGTGGGTGACCGTCGCCTGGCGACGCGTACCGGCGAGCGCTTCGTGCTGGCGATCCTGCTCCTTCTCGTGGTGGCCAGCCATGCCGCGGGGGCCGTCTATCTCTGGTCCGCCCACGACATCGGCACGCATACCTTCGGCGGCGGTAGCTCGAACGACGAAACCGCGGTCGTACCGGTGACTGGGACACGGACCACGATCCTCTTGACCGGCCTCGATCAGTTCTCGGGGCGCTCCGAGCAGCTGTACGACTCAATCATGGTCGTCAGCTTCGACTCGGCCACCAACAGAGTGGCCATGGTCAGCGTTCCGAGGGACACGGCAGGATTCCCGTTCTACTGGGGCGGCACGTCCAAGATCAAGATCAACGCCCTACCCACGTACGTGAGGAACGGCTGGATCAACTCTCCGGATCAACCCTTCCCGACTCTCGTGAAGGAGGTCGGGTATCTGGTGGGCGTGCCGATCAACTACTACGGGGTTGTGAACCTGGCCAACTTCATGACGATGATCGACATGGTGGGAGGGATCGACATCGACAATCCCGGGGCCATCAACGATCCAACCTACGACTGGCTGGATGGCTCGCCGTACGGCTTCAAGCTCGCGGCCGGGCACCAGCATCTGGACGGGCGGCATGCCCTCGCGTATGCCAGATCCCGTCACGGCAGCGGCAACAGCGACTATGCGCGCGCCGGGCGACAGCAACAGCTTCTGGTTGCCCTCGAACACAAGATGGCGACGCCGAGCGTGGTGGTGAATCTCCCGAACTGGACACAGCAGGCCGGATCGCTGATTCGCACCGACTTCCCCGCATCGCAGGTCGCGGACATGGTGGCTGCCGGTCAGAAGATCCCGTCCGAAAACATCGATCAGTACGTCCTGGGTCCTCCCTACAGCGTCTCGAGCGCGACCGCGACCGCGTCCACTAGCTGCCTGATGCTGGACAAGGTGGCGCCGCTCTCGGTCAAGCTCTTCGGCCAAGACAGCCGCTACTACGGGAAGACGCAGCCGCCTACCTGCTGACGCGTGGCCCCGCCCGCGGCTGCGGGTCTTCTCCGTAGACCAGCCGCACTGCAGCCGCCAGATCCACGCGGCCCTCGTACAGGGCACGGCCCACGATCGCGCCGGCACAACCCAAGGCGCGGACGGCGGCGATGTCCTCCAGTGACGCGAGGCCGGCCGAGGCCACCACTTCGCCGCGACCGAGGGCGACCATCCGGCCGAGCAACTCCAGGTTGGGGCCGGCGAGAAGGCCGTCGCGCTCGACGGCGGTGACGATGAAGGTGCGCGCGCCCCGATCGGCGAGCATGGTCAGCGCCCCATGCGCGGGCACGCCCGGCTCACCCGGAATCCAACCCTGACCGACGGCCATTCCATCGCGCACGTCGAGGGCGATTGCGATACGGTCCGGGCCCAGGCGCGTCACCAGTCGCTCGACGAGTGCCGGGTCTCGCAAGGCCGCGGTGCCGATGACCGCCCGCGCCGCCCCGGCGGCGAGGGCGGCATCCACGGTCGCCTCATCGCGCAGGCCGCCCGCGACCTCGCACGACATGCCGGGTCCGACCGCGGCCACAATCCGTGTCACGACCTCCGCCTGGCGGGGCTCGCCTTCCCTGGCCCCATCCAGGTCCACGATGTGGATCCAGCGGGCGCCGGCCGCCGCAAACCGCCGCGCCACTTCCTCCGGGTCGGCTCCGTAGACCGTCTCGCGCGTGAAGTCGCCCTCCGACAGGCGAACTACCAGGCCGCCGCGAAGGTCGATGGCGGGCAGGAGATGGAAGACGGTCGGCAGCCGGACTTGCTGGCATTGTAACATGCTACTATGCTACTACATCAGCTCAGTCCGGAAGGTGCCATGACGGCACCCGCTTCCGGCGAGACGGATGGACGAGGAACCACATGAGCGCTATGGAAGCCTGGCGCGATGAGGCTGCGAGCGAGCTGTTCGAGGCGATTGTGCGCCTGGAGACGGCCGACGAAGCGTCTGCCTTCTTCCGCGACCTCTGCACTTTAGGTGAGCTACACGACATGGCCCAGCGTTGGGCCGTGGTCCGGCTGCTCGACCAGGGTATGCACTACGCCGAGATCTCGAATCGAACCGGCGCAAGCACGGCGACAATCACCCGTATCGCCCAGTGGCTGCATCACGGCGAAGGCGGCTACACCAGGGCCCTCGAACGGCTGCGAGCGGCAGCCGGCCAATCCCCCACCCCGACTGGAGAAGCGACTCGATGACTCGCCGGCTGCGTCTGGCCATTCCGAACAAGGGACGCCTCGTCGAACCGACGGTCAAGCTGCTGCGCGATGCCGGCCTGGTGTTCGAAGCCGGCGAGCGAGCGCTGATGGCGCGCGTCCAGAACTACGATCTCGACATTCTCTTCGTTCGGACCAACGACGTCGTGGAATTCGTGACCGACGGGGTCGCGGAGCTGGGCGTGACCGGGCTGGACCTGGTGGCCGAGTCGGGCTCCAACGTCCCCCAGCTTCGCAAGCTGGGCTTCGGGCGGTGCCGCCTCACGATCGCCGTACCGAACGACTCCGCCTTCCGCGCCGCCGAGGATCTGGCGGGCCTGCGCGTAGCCACGTCCCACTTGAGTTTGACCAGCCACTTCTTCGAGAGCCGCTCGATTCCCGTGGACGTGATCCCCGTCTCCGGCGCGGCCGAGGTGGCGCCGCGACTCGGCCTGGCCGAGGCGATCGTCGATCTCGTCTCGACCGGCTCGACGATGGTGGTCAACGGTCTGCGACCGATCGAGGAGATCTTCTCGTCCGAAGCCGTGCTGCTGGCGAATCCGACCGCCCTGCGCGAGCGCGCCGATGTGCTGGACTCGATACAGACGATGCTGAGCGCCACACTCGCCGCGCGAGACCGCAAGTACCTGATGATGAATGCCCCGGTCGCCAAGGCGGCGGAGCTCGAGGATCTTCTGCCCGGGCTGGAGTCGCCATCCGTGATCCCGCTGGCCCACGAAGGGATGATCGCGATCCACGCGGTCGTAGATGCGGACGCGGTGTGGTCTCTGCTCCCGAGACTCAAGGCAGCCGGAGCCTCCGGCATCCTGATCCTGCCCATTGAGAAGCTGGTGCCATGAGCGCCGCGTCCGTGGACCTGCGCCGCCTGGAGCTGTCTCGCGCTGCCACCGAACCGGTTATCGCGGCCGAGATCAAGGCTTTGCTTCGCCGTGGAGCCGTGCCCGATCCCAAGGTTCGCGAGGGCGCAAGGGCGATCCTGGCGGCTGTCAAGAGCGGTGGCGACGCAGCGGTCCGAAACGCCAATGCCCGCTTCGGCGGTGGCCGGGCCGATGGGTCCCTGCTGGTCGGTCGAGCCGAGATGGAAGCCGCCCGCGATGGCCTGCCGCCGCGCATCCGGGCCGGCCTGGAGCAGATGATCGCCAACATCCGCCGCTTCGCCGAGACAGAGTTGCCCCAGACGCGCTTCACGACGATCGTCCCCGGGGTGGAGATCGAGCGCCGCTGGGTGCCCCTCTCTCGGGTCGGCGTCTATGCGCCGGGCGGCTCGGCCGCCTACCCAAGCTCGCTCCTGATGGGCGTGGTACCGGCGCAGGTCGCCGGCGTGGGCCAGATCGTGGTGGCTTCCCCGGCCGACTCGGAGGGCCGCCTGAACGCCACGATGCTGGGCGCGGCAGGGCTGGTCGGCGTTGAAGTCTTCGTCGTTGCCGGCGGGGCTCAAGCCGTCGGAGCGCTGGCTTACGGGCTGCCGGAGGCGGGCGTGGAGCCGGTCGACCGGATCGTGGGACCCGGCAACGCGTGGGTGACAGCGGCCAAGCTCGAGGTCTTCGGCGAGTGCGGTATCGACCTGCCGGCCGGGCCATCCGAAGTGATGGTTGTGGCCGATGCGACGGCGGACCCGGTCCACGTCGCCGCGGATCTCCTCTCCCAGGCGGAGCACGGTCCCGACTCCCCTGCCCTGCTGGTCGCCTGGGAACCGGCGGTTGCGGCGGCCGTGGAGCGGGAGCTTGCCCGCCAGCTGCAGACCGCAGCCCGGCGCGACATCCTGGAGCGTTCGCTGGCAAGCTGTGCACTGGTAGTGCTCGCGTCCTCCCGCGCCGAAGCCCTGGGTTTCGTCAACGGCTACGCCCCGGAGCACCTCTCCGTCGTCGTGGACGATGTCGAGGAGGCCGTCGCGCAGCTGAGGAACGCGGGGTCGCTCTTCGTCGGCCCGTACGCGCCGGAGTCGGCCGGCGACTACGCCTCGGGCGCGAACCACGTCCTCCCCACGGGCGGTCTTGCCCGCTCTTGCGGCGCGCTGGCGACCGAAAGCTACGGCAAGTTCGTGCAGGTCCAGCGCATCACCCGCGACGGGCTGGAGTCCATCCGCGACGCAGTCGAGTCAGTCGCCGAGGCCGAAGGTCTGATCGCCCACAAGCGTGCGGTGCAGGTGCGGTTCGAGGAGGCCGGCCAATGAATGCCGCGGCCTCCCAGAAGCTGCCGACCTACGTTTGGGAGCCCACGACCGATTTCCTCGCAGCGCGCTACGGGCTGGCGCGCGAGTCGATCGTCCGCTTCGACGTGAATACCTCGCCCCTGGCGCCGGATTTGCGTGACGTGCTGGCCGGGACGTTCGACCCGCCGCTTTGCGAGTACCCGCCCAGTGACTACGCCTCGCTCGTGGCTGCGGCCGCCGCCTCGTACCACGTGACGCCGGTGGAGCTTCTACCGACCGCCGGCGCCGACGAAGCGCTGGACCTGACTGCTCGAGCCTATCTGAGGGAAGGGTCCGTGGCCGTGGTGGCGGCGCCGACCTATGCGATGTACCGGATCGTCTCGGAGCAGCGCGGGGCGCGGGTGATAGCTGTGCCGCGGCTCGGCCCCGATTCCGGCTTTGGGCTGGACATTCGAGCGCTGGCCGAGGCCGCCCGTGGCGCCCAGCTGGTCTGGCTGTGCGAGCCGAACAACCCGACCGGCGCTTTCGAGCCTCCCGAGCGAATCGGCGAGCTGCTGGTAGCCCTCGAGTCCGGTGCGCTGCGCGACCGGCGGGAAGCCCCGATCGTGGCCGTGGACGAGGCCTATGCGGAGTTCGTCGGCCGCACCGTGCTGCCCCTTCGAAGCGACTACCCGCGCTTGGTGGTCATCCGCACGTTGAGCAAGGCCCATGCGCTGGCAGGGATTCGCGTCGGCTTCGCCGTCGCCCGGCCGGAGACGCTGGCGCCGATCCTCTCGTTCCGAGCTCCGGCCTCGGTGGGTACCGTTTCGGCAGCCCTGGCCATGGCGTCGCTGACTCGCCCGGAACTGGCGGCGGACAACGTGGCCCGGATCGCGGCGCAGCGCAAACGCCTGGCAGACGAGCTGTCGGCCATCGGCTGGCGCCCGTATCCATCGCAGGCCAACTTCGTTCTCACTCGCTTCAGCTCACCGCAATCCGCGGCCTCGGCCGGCGACGCGCTCCTCCGAAAGGGCCTCGTGCCGCGCACATTCGGGCTAGACCATCCGTTGGCGGACTGCCTTCGGCTGACCGTGCGATCGGCCGAGGAGAACGACCGTCTCATCGATGCAGCCAGAGGGATCCCAGCATGACCAGCCAGATCGGTACCGTCGTTGCGTCGGGCAAGCGCTCCGCCACCGTCACGCGGAAGACTCGCGAGACGGAGATCACGGTGACCCTGCGCCTGGACGGCAGCGGCGAGACGAAGATCGCGACCGGAGTCGGTTTCTTCGATCACCTGATGAGCTCGTTGGCGTACCACGCCCTCTTCGATCTCGAGATCGAGGCGGCCGGCGATCTGGAGATCGACGAGCACCACACGGTCGAGGACGCGGCGCTGGTCCTGGGCGCGGCCCTGGCGGAGGCACTCGGCGATCGCTCCGGCATCGCCCGCTTCGGCGATGCCGCCGTGCCGATGGACGAATCCGTGGCCACCGCCGTCGTGGACGTGGGCGGCCGGCCGTACGCGGTCGTGGACCTACCGTTCAAGGGCAAGCGGGCCGGAAAGCTGCCGCTGCAGCTGATCGAGCACGTCCTCGAGTCGTTCGCTCGCGCCGGGGGCGTGACGCTCAACATCCGCGGCCGTGGCCGCAACGACCACCACCTAGCCGAGGCCGCTTTCAAGGCACTCGGGCGGGCGCTCGGCGATGCGTGTGCCGTTGACGCGCGACGGAGCGGGCCCGCCTCCACAAAAGGAACCCTGGGCTGATGACTGGATCGAAGCCCAGGATCGCCATCCTCGACTACGGCGCGGCGAACCTGGTCAGTATCACGCACGGTTTGGCGGCCGTCGGTGCGGACGTGGTCGTGGCTGCCGAACCCTCGGCGCTGGCCGGTGCGGACGCGCTGGTCGTGCCGGGCGTCGGGGCCGCAGCGTCGGCGATGTCCCACTTGCGCGAACGCGGCCTGGTTGAGCCGTTGCGCGATTGGGTCCGTGCCGGTAAGCCGTGCCTCGGCATATGCCTTGGGTTCCAGATCTTGTTCGACGCCAGCGATGAAGGCAACGCCGAGACCCTCGGGCTGCTGGCTGGCCGGACGGTCGCGCTGCGCGACGCGCCGACCCTGCCCCACATCGGTTGGAACGTGGTGCGGGCGGTGCGGCCTCACCCGCTCTTCGACGGCATCCCGGATGGCTCGTACTTCTACTTCGTCCACACGTTTGCGCCTGCGCCGGCGGACGAGGGCGTCGTCGTGGCCTGGACCGACCACGGGCAGCCGTTCGTGAGCGCGGTCGCCAAAGGTTCGCTGTACGGATTGCAGTTCCACCCCGAGAAGTCGTCCGACGCGGGCCTGCGCCTGCTTTCCAACTTCCTTCGCCTGGTCGCCGCGAACACCCAAACGAACCCCCGGGTCAGGTCGGCCGCTCGGGCCGCGGAGGTGGCGTGATGCTGGCCCGCCGAGTGATTCCGTGCCTGGACGTGGACAAGGGCCGCGTCGTCAAGGGAACCAAGTTCGTGAACCTGACCGACGAAGGCGACCCGGCCGAACTGGCCGAGCGGTACGCCCGCGAAGGCGCGGACGAGATCGTCTTTCTGGACATAACCGCGGCCCACGAGCGCCGCGGGACCATGCTCGAGGTCGTGCGTCGGACTGCCAGCCGAGCGTTCGTGCCACTCACCGTCGGCGGGGGCGTGCGCAGCGTCCAGGAGATGCACGACGTCCTCCGGGCCGGCGCGGACAAGGTCTCGTTCAACACCGCGGCCGTGGCCGCGCCGGAGTTGCTGACCGCCTGCGCCGAACGTTTCGGCAGTCAGGCCGTGGTCTGCGCTATCGACGCCCGCCGCCTGCCCCGGGCCGAAGGCGCCGCCCAGACCTGGGAAGTGGTCACGCACGGCGGACGCCGCGCCACGGACCTCGACGCGGTCTCGTGGGCGCTGCGAGTCGTGGAGCTGGGCGCGGGCGAACTCCTGGTCACGTCGATGGACAGGGACGGCACTCGAAGCGGCTTTGATACGGAACTGCTGGCCGCCATTGCGTCGCGGGTACGCGTACCGGTGATCGCGTCAGGTGGAGCTTCCGGCCCCGAGGACTTCGTGACAGCAGTGCGCGACGGCAAGGCGGACGCCGTTCTGGCGGCCTCCATCTTCCATCGCCGCATGCACTCGATCGCCTCGGTCAAGGCCGCGATGGCTGCGGCGGGCCTTCCGGTACGACCCGTTGAGGAGGCTGTCGCATGAGCGCCAAGCAGCTGCTGCCAGAGCAGGTGACGTGGGGGCCGAGCGGCCTCGTTCCGGCGGTTGTCCAGGATGCCGCGGACGGCCGCGTCCTCATGGTTGCCTACGTGGACGCCGAGGCACTGGCCGCCACGCTGGCCACGGGCCAGGTCCATTTCCACTCGCGCTCTCGGGACGCTCTCTGGCGGAAGGGGGAGACGAGTGGGAACGTCCTGCGCCTCGTGGACCTTGCCGCCGATTGCGACGGCGACGCCCTGCTCCTTCAAGTCGACCCGGCTGGCCCGGCCTGCCATCGCAATACGCGCAGTTGCTTCGACGCCGAGGGCGCACGCGCGGTCGCCACTCCCACACCCGCCCAGGGGTTCGACTGGCTGGAAACGCTCTGGACCACGATCGATCAGCGCGCGGGAGCCGATCCGGCCGCGTCGTACACCGCCCATCTACTGGCGGCCGGCGTAGACGGCCCGGCCCGCAAGGTCGCCGAGGAAGCCACCGAAGTGCTAATGGCCGCCAAGGACGATGCCACGGCGGCACCCGAACGACGCCAGGCCACCCGCGAGGCGTTGGCAGGCGAAGTAGCGGATCTCCTGTATCACACCCTGGTTGTGCTGCGCGAGCGCGACCTGCCGCCGGCCGTCGTGATCGCCAGGCTCCGCGAACGCCACAGGGCGTAGACCCCGAACCGGCTCGGCCGCATCTCCGGACCCGGCGCCGGCAACGGGGCCGGCTTCTAGCTCTTGAGGCGCCCGATTCGCAGGCTCTTCTTGCCGGAGCGCAAGACCAGATAGCGGCCGGCGATCGGCGCCGGGATGGCGTCTTCCGGCGCCTTGACCCGCTCGTCGTTGATCGATAGGCCGCCCTGGGCGATGGCGCGCCGCGCCTCGCCGTTGGAGCTGTACTGACCGCTGATCGTGGCGATTCCCATTACGCCCGCGGCCACGTCCTGGTCCGTGAACTCGAAATGGTCGACGGCGGCGAACAACGCCTCGAGAACCTCGGGGTCGCGGATCGGCTCGCGCGAGAAAGCCGCCTCGCTGACTCGAACCGTCCGCGCCGCCTCCCCTTTGCCGTGAACGCGCGCGGTCAGGTCGTTTGCCACGGCTCTTTGGGCGACGCGAGTCTCCGGGTGGGCCGCCTGTTCGGCTTCCAGTTCTTCGATCCGGGCACGATCGAGCAGAGTGAACGTTCGCAGGTACTTGCCCACGTCGCGGTCATCGGCGTCGAGCCAGTACTGGTAGAACTGGAACGGGCTGGTCTTCTCGGGGTCGAGCCAGACGCTCGTACCGGCGGCCGTCTTGCCGAACTTCGCACCGCTCGGGTTCGTCAGCAGCGGATAGCTGATCGCGAACGCCAGATCCTGCGCCTCGCCGGCACCGAACTCCTTCCGAATAAGCTCGAGGCCGGCGGTGATGTTGCCCCACTGATCTGCGCCGCCCATCTGCAGCTCGACTCCGGCTGCGCGATACAGGTGCAGGAAGTCGGCCGCCTGAAGCAGCATGTAACTGAACTCCGTGAAGCTCAGCCCCTCATTGAGCCGAACCTGGACGGAGTCCTTGGCCAGCATGTACGGGATGGTCAGGTGCTTGCCGATGTCTCGCAGGAAGCGGAGCAGCGAATACGAGCTCAGCCACTCGTAGTTGTCCATCATCTCGGCGCCGTTGGGGCCGTCGAAGTCTAGGAACCTGCCCAGCTGGGCCTGGATGCCGACGATGTTCTCCTCCACCGTGGCCCGGCTAAGCAGCAGCCGTTCGGCCGATCGCCCGGACGGATCCCCGATCATGGCGGTTCCGCCGCCCACGACCGCGATAGGCGTGCCTCCGGCCCGCTGCAGGTGGATCAGCCCGAAGATCGGGACCAGGCTGCCGATGTGCAGCGACGTGCCGGTCGGGTCGAAACCTACGTAGCCCCGGATAGGCTTGCCGGTCGCCAGGCGTTCGGCGAGGCCGCTGCTGAACTGGTGGAGCATGCCCCGCCAGCGCAGCTCCTCGAGCAATCCGGCCAACCCACCGGGGATCGTCGAAGTTTCCATTCCTTCGGTTTCGCCAGCCAGAGTCATGGCCCGAGTGCGCTCCACTTCGTCACTTTACGACGGACCTGCTCGTCCGAAGCCCTGGCGGTGGGGGTGGATTGGCCGCCTCTCTACCTATGCTATCTTGCGAGCCGCCATGAAGACCAGCCTCGCCCAACGTGAACGCCGTCGGCGCAACGGCTCCGGCACTCATCGCCCAGGCAGTGGCCCCGGCCGCCGGGTCGCCCTCATCCTCCCTCTCTTTCTGCTCGGGACCTTCTTCGTTCTCAGCACAGTAGCCTTCGTGGGCGCGGTGCGGGTGTACTCCTCCTACAGCGCGGACCTTCAAGACCCGAAGACGGCTCTCCTGGCCATCCCGTACAACCAGCAGACCGTCCTGCTCGACCGGACCGGCACCGTCCAGCTTGCAGCCTTCGGCTCGGAGAACCGGCGCGTTCTCGGGTTTGCGGAGATCCCGCCGGCCGTCCTCGATGCCACGACCAGCGCCGAAGACAAGACCTTCTGGTCCAACACGGGATTCGATCCGGCGGCCGTTCTGTCCGCGCTCCGCGATGCCTTGTCAGGCCACGCTCGAGGCGCGTCGACGATCACGCAGCAGCTCGTTCGACAGCAGCTGCTACCCCCGACGACGAGCACCATCGACCGCAAGATCAAGGAGATCATCCAGTCGATTCGGCTGACGCAGGAGTACCCGGGCGACCAGGGCAAGCAGTCGATCATCACCGCTTACCTGAACCTCAACTACTACGGCAACCAGAGCTATGGCATCGCGGCCGCGGCACAGGGCTACTTCGGCGTCACGGACCTCAACCAGCTGACCGTCGCCCAGGCCGTCATCCTGGCCGCTCTGTTGCAGGCGCCCTCGGCGTATGACCTCGTTGCGAACGCCAATCAGATGGACGACGGGACGTGGGTGGTCTCCCCCGACACGGCCATAGTGGCCCGGCGCAACGTGATCCTGGAGGATATGCGCCAGAACAACCGCGACGGCCTGTTAAAGGGGAAGTACGACGACGCGGCCCTCCTGCTGGCGGAATCGGAGCCGGTAATCCTCCACCCGACGAATCGTCCGCCGGACATCGCGCCGCAGTTCGACCTGATAGTCCGCCAGCAGCTGGCGGACCTGCTCTGCAACCCGGGCACCGATCCCGCCGACTGCCCGAAGGTGGACACGGGCGGCCTGAGGGTGATAACCACGCTGGACGTGAACATGCAGCGCTCGGCCGAGAAGTGGCTCAAGGCGTACGTCTTCGGGCCCAACCAGACCACGCCGGCCGCTGACGTCGCGTACCTCGCGGACCTCGGTATCACCGCGAAGAGCGACCCGTACAACTACACCCGGATCATCGGCCCAAGTTCCACCAGCAGCACTGGCCTCCGTAGCGGCAACATCCACAACGGTGTGCTCATCGCAGTCGACTACCGGACCGGACAGGTGCTCGCCTATGCCGGCAGCGCCGGCTTCTACGAGAAACCGGTCAAGGATCCGGCCAAAGTCGGCCAGAATTACTTCGACCCGGAGTACGACGCGCTCTCGTCCGGGGTAGGCCGCCAGCCCGGCTCCTCCTTCAAGCCGATCAACTATCTGATCGGCATCCAGGACAGGGGCCTGACCGCGGCCTCGCTCTTCATGGACGTGGCCACGGACTTCGGCGGGGGCTATACGCCGCACGACGCCGACG
This sequence comes from Candidatus Limnocylindrales bacterium, assembly GCA_035257225.1. Taxonomy (GTDB): domain Bacteria; phylum Chloroflexota; class Limnocylindria; order Limnocylindrales; family CSP1-4; genus Fen-1039. The sequence continues at coordinate 1,122 of DATEXG010000175.1, read as the reverse complement.
GCTTCGAGCGCGGCCCCGTCCGGCTGCGCGAGGCTCTCCAGTATTCGCTGAACATTCCCGCGGTGAAGGCCGCGTCCATCACCACGGTTGCGCGCGTCATGCAGCGGGCGCAGGACTTCGGGCTGCAATTCCCGGCTAACGCGAACCCGGGCGTCTCGGTAGGCATCGGCACCCTGGAGGTCCATCCGGCCGATCTGGTATCCGCCTACGGCGCGATCGCCGACTCCGGAACGCTCGTCCAGCGGAGGATGATCATGTCAATCGCGGACGCCAGCGGCAATGAAGTCGTGCCGGCAGCTGCCCTCACCCCAAAGATCACACATCCGTCCACGCCTCAGGCGACTTACGTGATGACGAGCATTCTGGCCGGCAACACCGACCCCGCACAGAACAACTGGTGGAGCCAGTACCAGCTGGTCGAGGGCAAGGCGCGGCGGCCGGCGACGCTGAAGACCGGCACCAGCGACCAGACCGAGGATCTCTTCGCCGTCGGGTATGTGGCCCCGCCCTCCGACCCAAATGCGCCGGCCATCGTGGCGGGAGTGTGGGCGGGCAACAGCGACCACGCGCCCGGCCATAGCGTGATGTCCCTCGAGATGGCGGCGCCCATCTGGCACGCGTTTATGCAGGACGCTACGGCCAAGACCCCCGTCGTGGACTTCAAGCAGCCGAGCGGCGTCACGTGGGCCACGGTGGACGCCAACAGCGGAATGCTTCCTGGCCCGTACACGACGCAGACGGTCAAGGAAGTCTTCATCGACGGCACGGTGCCGCAGCAAGTCGACAACACCAAGGTGCCGGTGGACGTGGACACTGTCAGCAACACCCTGTGGACGTGGGATTGCCCGGGGGTCAAGGCAACCCAGGGGCTTCTGGATCTGAGTCAGGTCGACTCCGGCAACAGCAACTTCCAGAAATACGATCAGATCTGGATCGCCAGAGCCAGGCAGGGCGTCGGCATACGCGGCGGCCCCAACAACGGGGCCACGATGTACTTCTACCAGACCGGGTTCTGGACACCGTTCGGCAAGACGTGGGGCGCGCCGTTCGCGCCGACGACGCCCTGTACATCCAACACCGGGTCACCGCCGCCGTCGGCCAGCCCTACCGATACGCCGACAC
>DATEXG010000174.1:0-6943 GCA_035257225.1 Candidatus Limnocylindrales bacterium | reverse complement strand
CGAGCGGCTGGCCCTTGGGCTCGTGATGGAGGCGCTGGGCCGTTACCGGCGAGCCGCCGGCGATCACGACGGGGCACTCGCGGCACACCGGCGGGCCGTCGAGCTCGTGCCGGGGGAGCCCACCGCCGCTCGCGCTCGAGTGCTCGCCGCGCTGGCCCAGTTCCGGATGCTGGAGGGCGTCTTCTCCGAGGCGAAGCGTTACGCCCAGGAGGCCGTGGAGGTGGCCACGGCTGTCGGCGAGGGGGCGCGCCAGGAGCTGTTGAACGCGACCTGCACCCTGGCCGTCGCGGAGGCGTGGGGCGAGGATCCGGAGCCGGCCGTCTGGATGCTGCGCCAGACGCGCGACCAGGCCGCGGAGCTTGGCCGCCTCGACGATCTGTTCCGCGTGTACGCCGACCTGACCACGGTCCTGGACCTGCTGGGCCGCCGCGATGAGGCGATCGCGGTCGCGTATGAAGGCATCGCCGAGGCGGAGCGGGCCGGCCAGGCCACCGTCTACGGCAACTTCCTGCGGGCCAACGCCGCCGACTCACTCTTCTTCCTGGGCCGCTGGCCCGAGTGCCGGCGCCTCTGCCTCGACGCGTTGAGTTGGAACCCGATCGGCATCTGGTTCCTGTCGTCGCTCCTGCCTCTGGCGATTCTCGAGGTCGCGACAAGCGCAGGCGAGTCCGCAGGCCGGCTACTGGGGCAGGTCCTGCTCGCCATCGAAACGGTCCAGGATCCGCAGTACTCGGTCCCGGCCCAGCAGGCCGCGGCGGCCTACGCCCTGTGGCAGGCGGACCTGGTCGATGCGCACCGAGCCGCCGAACGCGGGTGGCTGCGCGTCAGTGACACCGAGGACTGGCTGCTGATGGCTCGCATGGCGGCCACCTGCCTGGAGGTCGACGCAACGATCGCCCTGGACGCCCGTCGGCGCCACGACCTCGCCACCCTGGCGAGCGCCCGAGAACGGAGTCTGCCGGTCGTCCTGCGAGCCGAGGCCGTCGTCCGTGCGTGCGGCGTCTCTCCCAAGGCCGGCTCGCGAGTTCAGGCCGATCTGGCCATCAGGAGCGCCAGGGCCTTCCGGTCGCGTCTGGAAGGGCGCGACGAGCCGGCGACGTGGTCCGCACTCGCGGTCGACTGGGCCGAGCTCGGCGATCCATACGAAGCCGCCCGAGCGCGGTGGCGCGAGGCCGAAGCTCTGCTGGACCAGGCTCGCGGCCGCTCCACCCGGATAGTGGCCCGGGAGCCGCTAATCGCATCCGCGGAAGCGGCCTACCAGCTGGGGGCCTGGCCGTTGCTGCGGGCCGTGGCCGAGCTGGCGCGGCGGGCGATGATACCGCTTCCCAAGCGGATCGAAGCTTCTCTCGAAGCCCGTCAAGACCTGGGCGCAAGATCCGGCCGGATCGGAGGCCAGCCCGCCGGTCCGTCGATTCCGGGGGCTCGAGTTCCGACTGCAGGTCGACCGACGCCGTCTGACTTGCAGGCTGGCGCCACACGAAAACCAGGCGCGGGCGTCGTGGCCGATTTCGTCGCCCCAACGGGCCAGCCCGCGCCGCACGATTTCGGGCTCAGCAAGCGCGAACTCGAGGTCCTGGCCCTGATCGCGGAGGGGCGGAGCAACCCGGAGATCGGTCGCCAGTTGTTCATCACCCGCAAGACCGTTGCCGTGCACGTCAGCAACATCCTGGCCAAGCTCGGGGTCTCGGGGCGAGTGGAAGCGGCGGCGGCCGCCATTAGGCTGAGGATCACCGATCGCGACTGAATGACGGCCGCGCGCCGCCTGCCCTCAAACCGGCCCAACTAGCAAGAAACCCGGACTCGAGGTCCGGGTTTCTTGCGGGCCCTCCCGGTCTATCCCCAGCGCTTGCCCATGGTGTGGTAGCCAAGCACCAGGAGAACCGGAGCCAGGGCGTAGAACGTCCATTGCGCCCGCCGCAATGCTTGCTTCACCGCCGACTCCTTCGTGCCAATCGATGATCGTTACCCGCAAGAGCCGCGGGCCGCGCCTTCAACCATACGCATCCCGCGGCAATGCTCAAGTGCCATTCCGTACGGGGGTACCGGTCACGGCGCGGAGGGGTACCGGTCGCGCACCGCCGGATGGGTTATCAGCCGTCCGGAGGCCTCAGGCGCCTGCTCGAGACGCCCGTGGCCGCCGGCCGCCCGGCTAGACCTCCTTGACGGCCGCGATCAGCTGCTGGATCCCAGCCTTGGCGTCGGCGAAGAACATCCCGGTCTTGGGGTTCACGTACAGCGGGTTGTCGATGCCGGCGTAGCCACGCCCCATGGAACGCTTGACGACGATGATCGACTTGGCCCGGTCCACGTCCAGGATCGGCATGCCGTAGATCGGGCTGGACCGATCCGTTCGGGCGGCCGGGTTGGTCACGTCGTTGGCGCCGATCACGAGGGCGACGTCCGTCCGATCGAACTCGGGGTTTATGTCGTCCATCTCCCTGAGCTGCGGGTATGGCACGTTGGCCTCCGCCAGCAAGACGTTCATATGGCCCGGCATGCGGCCGGCCACCGGATGGATTGCATACGAGACTTCTATGCCGCGGGCCTCGAGGAGATCCGCCAGCTCGCGAACGCCGTGCTGAGCCTGTGCCACTGCGAGGCCATACCCGGGCACGATCACAACTTTGCTCGCGTAGGCGAGCTGGATGGCGGCGTCGTCGACGGAGACCTCGCGTACCGTCCCGCCCTCCGCGGTCAACTCGGTTTGCGTGCCCTCCCGGCCGCCGAAGCCGCCGACCAGGATGTTGGGGATCGAGCGGTTCATGGCGTTGGCCATGAGCCTCGTCAGGATGGCGCCGGATGCGCCGACGAGGGCTCCGGCGACGATGAGCATGACGTTGTTGACCACGAAGCCGGCCATGGAGACGGCGGTGCCCGTGAAGGCGTTGAGGAGCGAGATGACGACCGGCATGTCGGCCCCGCCGATGGGCAGGACCATGGTCACGCCGAACACGAGAGCGCAGACCAGGGCAACGCCGAGGAGCGCGTACAGGACCTGAGTCTCGTAGGTGACGACGCCGGCGCCGGCAAGGATGAGGACGATGGAGACGCTGAGCCCGCAGACCACGGTGAACCAGGACAGGATCCGGCCGCCCGGGATGAGTATCGGCTGGCCCTTCAAGATGCCCATCAGCTTGGCCGTCGCGATCAGCGATCCGGTGAAGGTGACCGAGCCGACGAGGATGTCGGCGAGGATGAAGAAGGTCCGCCAGCCGTCGAGGCCCGGCACTCCGCCTGCCAGGACCCGTTGCCCGTCCAGCGCGAGAAAGTCGCTCAGTGCCAGCAGGCCTGCGGCGCCGCCACCGACGGCGTTGAAGAGCGAGACGAGCTGGGGCATGGAGGTCATCTGGAGGGTGCGGGCCAGCCGAAGTCCCGCGCCCCCGCCCAGGGCAAGACCGCCGACGATGATGGCCCAGTTGCCGAGGCCGATCTGGCCCTGGCTCACGAAGGCGATCTCCGCGGTAACGGCAATGATCATCCCGGCCGCGGACAGGCGATTGCCGTTGCGGGCGGTAGCCGGCGAGTTCATCAAGTGCAGCCCGATGACGAAGAGCGCGGCACCGACGATGAACGAGAGCTGGACCGCGTGGCCCAGATCGGTCGCGTTCATCGGGAAGCCTTCGGGGCCTGGCCGGCCGGGGCGGCCGGGGCGGCTGGGGTGGTCGGGCGCCGTTTGAACATCTGCAGCATCCGATCGGTGACGACGTAACCGCCGACGACGTTGGCCCCTGCGAACGCCATGGCTACGAATGCCAGCCCGGCCGCCAGCGGGCCGTCGGCGGTGGCAGCCAACCCGATGGCGCCAACCAGCACGATGCCGTGGATCGAGTTCGTGCCGGACATGAGCGGCGTATGGAGCGTCGCCGGTACTTTGCTGATGACCTCGAAGCCGAGCAGGATGGCCAGGACGAAGACCGTCAGTGACTCGATGAGGATGCTGACGTTCATGCCTTGACGCCTCCTCTTGGTGCCGGCTGCAGAAGCTTCCGAGTGGCCTCCTGGACGACCTTTCCGCCGTGAGTGATAACCGTCGCGGCGGTTACCGGGTCGTCGAAGTCGAGTCTGAGCTCCCCGGACTTGACGAAGCCCAGGAGTAGGTTCGAGATGTTGCGCGAGTAGAAAGTGCTCGCGCCGGTCGGCATCGAAGACGGCAGATTCGTTGGTGCGTGGATCTCGACGCCGTTGGCGGTGATGGTGACCTTGTCCGGGTTGGAGAGCTCGCAGTTGCCGCCCAGTTCGCTGGCCGCCATGTCGATGATGATCGAGCCTGCGCCCATTGCCTCGACGGCTGCACCGGTGACGAGGATCGGCGGCCGCCGGCCGGGGACCTGGGCGGTTGTGATGACCACGTCCTGCGTGGCGATGATGTCGTTGAGCTCGGCCTGCTGAGCGGCCTGTTCCGCGGCGGTGAGGGCGCGCGCGTAGCCGCCTTCACCGGTCGCGTCGGTCACAGAGGTGAGCGTCACGAACTGCGCGCCCAGCGACTCGACCTGCTCCTTGGTCTCCCGCCGAACGTCGTAGGCCTTGACCTGCGCGCCGAGGCGGCGTGCCGTGGCGATTGCCTGCAGACCCGCGACCCCGACGCCGAGCACGAGTACCTGGGCGGGCTTGGCCGTTCCGGCCGGCGTCGTCAGCAAGGGGAAGAATCGCCCGAACGACTCGGCCGCTATCAGGACGGCCTTGTAGCCGGCCACGTTGGCCTGCGAGGAGAGGGCGTCCATCGCCTGAGCGCGGCTGATCGTCCGCGGGATCGCATCGAGGCTGATGGTCGTCAGCTGCAGACTCGCCATCTCCGCCATTGCCATAGGGTCGAGCAAGGGAGCCAGCATGCCGATTATCACCTGGCCCGGGTGGGTTGCCTTGAGCTCGGCCGGCGTGGGTCGATGGATGCGAAGGATGATGTCGCTGCTGGCGTAGAGCGTCGCTGTCGTCACGATGCGAGCATCCGCTTCTACGTAGGAGTCATCCGGGAACGCGGCGGCTTCCCCTGCGCCGCGCTCTACGAGCACGCTGATGTCCGCGGCTCGGAGCTTGTCGATCGCGTCGGGGACGAGCGCGACGCGTCGCTCTCCCGGTGCGGTCTCCCTGGCGACGCCGACTTTCATAGTGATATCACCTGCTGTGCGCGGTTTGGATCGTCCCATCTATGGGGCCAAAGCGTCCAGCAAGGACGCCGAGCGTCCGCCGGGACGCTGCATGTCCAGTGAGGACGCTCTGGAAGTCTAGCCGGGCGCGGCCGCCCGTGTCGCGGCCGGGAGGCTTCAGGCGTCGCCGGAGCCCACTCGGATGGGTTGTGGATCGCACCACGCAACTGGGCGGTCGCGATGGTCGCTGCCCCCGGCGCCGCATCGGCGATCGGACCGCCTGGGACGGCAGCCGGACCTGGCCTCGGGGAGAGCGGCGGCATCTGGGACTGCGGCCGGAACGAGGTCTGCTCTCGGCGCGGGGCGAGTCGAGCCACCGATCCGAGTGAGAAACACGGCATCCGTCTCACACCTCCGCTGGAGACCGCGTGGAGATGGCGAGAGGTCGCGCGCGCGCCGCCGCCAGAATCCACAGCCGACACCTGGTCACACCACGCCGAAAGCGTATAGTCGACATGCCACCGCATCATCGCGGCGAAGAATGCCATTCGGGTTGTGAGCTGGAGAGAGGAAGAACATGGTCAAAGTCCGGAAGGCCGATCCTGCTCTCATGGACAAAGCTGGCCCGCGGACGCACAAGCTGAGCCCCGCCGCTCTTGTGCGCGAACAACAACAGCGCCAGTTCAAGCGGCTCATCGGTCAGCTAAAAGGACCGCAGCAGGTTTTCGAGGTTCGCCTCGAGGCGACCGAGAAACCGATAACGATCAGGCAGCGGCTCCTGCGCGTTGCCGCGGACGCCAATGTCGAAATCGCGGTGCGAAAGCACGGCGACGGTTTCCTGGTTGGGTTGCTCACACCTGAGCGACGCACGAACCGAGGCCGGCGCCAGGGCGCCCAAACGGCCAAGGGCTGACAGCCAGCCGGCGGAGTCGGCCTCAGGCCCGGATCTCAGGACGCCTTCGCTCTGCTCGGGAGACCTTTCGTTCGGGGCCAGTCGTCGCCGCGTCATGAGGTCTCCCCAGCGCGGCATCGACCGAGCCCTACACCGGCCGCCGAGAGGCCGTGCATGCGGCTCGCCGGCCGTTCTCATCAGACGGAGATCCGCGCGAAGTTGCCGTAGGGTCGAGAGCCGCTTTGTGGCATTTCACAGGAGGCGCCGAACGAGAATGAACCGGGGCCGGTCGAGAGCCAGGCGCGAGAGCGCAGAGGTGCCGCCACCGAGCGCCGATGCCGCCGGTTCGCGTGCATCGGGCGATGACGGCGGAGCCGCGGCCGATCCCCTGGGCGATCAGGTTGCCGCCCAGCGGCGCATCGTCGACATCCGCTGCGGATTCGCGGATCTCGCCAGCAAGGAAGCGGATGTCGCCCAGGACCGGGTGGCCGAGGCCCGGCGCCGGTACGACGAGCAGATCGCGGTCCTGGCGCGAGCCCAAGCGGCACTGGACAAGACCAGAACCGCCAAGGAGGGGGCCCGCCGCGCCCATCGGGCGAGCATGGGGGCGGCAACCGAACGGGTGCAGATGGAAGCCGCGGCAAACGCCTGGCTGGGGGCCATCAACCGCATCAACGGCCAGGTGCGAATGGCGCAGGCGCGAATCCGGCGCAAGACCGAAGCCTCCGAGGCCCTCCTGGCCAAGCTGGACAGGCTGTCGATGACCGCCGAGGCGAGCCGAGCCATGGCCGATGCGGCGATCGAGGCATGCCGGACGTTCCGGCAGGCGCTGCAACGGCTCGAGAGGGGGATGCCGAGTAGCTCGCCGGCGGTCGAGACCGCACTCGCGCCACCCGCCAGGTCCAAGCCGAAGCCCGTGACCACGGCCAAGCCCGTAGCCGCGGCGGCGGCCAAGCCCGGGGCCAAG
>DATEXG010000173.1:0-9435 GCA_035257225.1 Candidatus Limnocylindrales bacterium | reverse complement strand
CCCGACCCCCACGCACACCCCGACCCCCACGCCCGCTCCGACCAGTTCGTGGCCGCCCGGAGCCACTGCCTCCCGCATGAGCCTCGTAGTGCCCTGCTCCGATCAGTCCAGCTGCTACGTCTACACGGTCAGGGGGGCGGGCCAGAACGGATCCGCGGTGGCGGACACTCTCCCCAACATCGCCAGCTTCTTCGGCGTCGACAAAGCCAAGATCCGCCAGATGAATCCGTCGCTGGGCGGCTCCGACGCCATCAGCCCAGGCGAAAAGCTGAAGATCCCGCCGCCTACGAGGTAGCGCGCCGCCAGAAGAGCGGCGTCCGCGGAGGGCGGCCCCAGAAGCACAAGCCATGCGATACGGGGAGGCGTCCACCTACCCGGTCGGCGCAACTCGCAGTGAGTCGGTCACGTTTTGGTGGGCCCAATGGCACTGGCCGGCAATATGCTCTTCGCGGCCTGATACGGAGAGCCCGCCGCCTTCGCTGATAGGGCAGGGCACAGGTCGCAGCACTGATCGCGATGAAGGAGCTACGGGATGTCGATCGGGTGGCAGCCGAGCATGGAGACCGGCGCCCCGCTGCTTGATGCGCAGCGACGCGCCCTTGTGGAGCGGGCCGACGTCCTGGTCGCGACGATCGAAACCGGAGGCGAGCGATCTGTGGTTGAACGCGCGCTCCGCGACTTCGGGGACTACTCCGTCCGGCACTTCTCGCAGGAAGAGGACTGCCGCCTCCGCGGCTCCTGCCCGGCGATCGAGTGGACCGGTAGTTCCCGTGCCGAGTTGATCAAGATCATGGCCGGCTTCCGCCTGTCATTCGAACGCGACGGCGCCAGCCCACAGCTCGCCGAGGATCTCTCTTGCGAGCTCTCTGCCTGGGTCGCGCGCTACATCCCGGGCCCGTCCGCGACGCTGCCCTGCATTACCGGAGCTCGCTAGACAGGGCGCCCGGCGCGAAAAGCCGCTCGAAGCCCGGGTAGGCACGCAGCGGCAGGACCTCGAAGTCGGTCAAGCCATGGGCTACCAGCGGCAGCGAAGCCAGGACCGCGCGCGCCGCGACGACGTCGCCGCACTCCAGCACGAGCACGGCCGACGATTGGTCGGCTCGGAAGTAGAGGTCCCGGAACGTGCCGGCCTGGTATAGCTCCCAGGCCCGGCGCGCCTCTGCGGCTGCCAGGTCGGGCGTGAACTGGGCGTCTGCGACGCCCGGGATGGGCCGTTCGATGGCCAGGATCAGCATCTGATCTTCCCTCGCTCCTGTGCGCGGCGGCCGGCGGCTCGAATGTGAGGCTTCCGCGAGCCTCGACGCCCCCGCCTCTCCAGTCGATGCGCCGGTGGACCGGCGGCCGAGATTCCCACGGACGTCCGTTGACGGTCACTTAAGTGGGTGTATGATCCATCCCAGTGGCACTCAGTGGGGAATCGTGGTGATTCCACGCTGCCAGCGGCGCCAGAGTCGGAGACGCGTCTCCGCGGCGGTGATAGCCGCCACGAGAACGAAGCGGAAGAGCGACGGTCCTATGTTCCGGGGCAGGTACACACACACTGTAGACGCGAAGGGCCGGGTGGCAATACCGGCCAAGTTCCGGCTGCAACTCGATGAGGGTGCCGTCCTCGCAAACTGGATGGACGGTTGCGCGGCCATCTTCACCCGAGACTCCTTCGACGAGTTCGCCGCCAAGCTTGCGGCCCTGCCACTGGGCAACGACAAGGCCCGACGACTCTCGCGCTTCATCTTCTCCAACGCCTTCGATCTCGAGACCGACGCCCAGGGCCGAGTCGTCCTGCCCGCATCGATCCGCGAGTGGGCCGGCCTCGGGAGCGAGGCGCTGGTCGTCGGCCAGCGGGACCACGTCGAGGTCTGGAATCCGGAACGTTGGGCGGAATCCCAGCAGCCGGTGGACTCACCTCGGAACCTGGCTGCGCAGATGTCCGGGCTGGTTATCTGATATGAGCGACAAGGAATCACGCGATCCGCTCGAAATGGCGGCCGGCGACATGGCCGCGGCCGGCTCTCTCGAGGGGGGCGCCGAACGGGAGGTAGGGCACCTGCCGGTGATGGCAGGCGAGGTCGTCGAGACACTCGCCCCGCGTCCTGGCAGCCTCCAGCTCGACGCCACCCTCGGTGGAGCCGGCCATGCGGAGCGGATTCTCGACTCGTCCTCTCCCGATGGCCGCCTCCTCGGCCTCGATGCCGACGCGGCCGCCATCGCCCGGAGTGCCTGGCGTCTGGCCCGTTTCGGCGACCGCGTCGTCCTGCGGCAGGCGAACTTCGGCCTGCTGGCCGAAGTGGCGCCGGCTGCCGGATTCCGCGAGGTGGATGGGCTCCTGCTAGACCTCGGCCTGTCGAGCTACCAGCTCGCCGACGTGGAGCGTGGCTTCGGCATCCGGGCCGGCGGGCGCCTGGACATGCGTTTCGACACCAGCCGCGGCCGGCCGGCCGCCGACCTGCTTGCGACGCTGGAGGCGGGTGAGCTGGCGGCCCTCTTCCGGCGCTTCGGCGAGGAGCCGTTCTCCGGACGCATCGCCCGGACGATCGTAGAAACACGGCGCCATTCACCCGTGGAGACCGCGGAGCAGCTGGCGGCGCTGGTGGAGCGGGCCGTGCCCACGCCCAAAGGCAGACGTACGCACCCGGCGACGCGCGTCTTCCAGGCCCTGCGGATTGCCGTGAACGACGAGCTGGCCGCTCTCGAGGCCGGTCTCGCAGCCTCGCTCGTGCTGCTTCGGCCGGGAGGGCGCCTGGTGGTGCTGAGCTACCACTCCCTCGAAGACCGCATCGTCAAGCGCTTCATCGCCGCGGAGCAGCGGGGCTGCGTCTGCCCGCCGGAGGTGCCGGTGTGCGTTTGTGGCCACAAGCCGGCGCTCCGGTCTCTCGGCAAGTCGCGCACGCCGAGCGCCGAGGAGATACGCACTAACCCACGTTCGCGCAGTGCCCGTCTCCGGGGTGCCGAGCGCGTCGCCGCCTAGATGTGATCGAGAAAGGAGGAACCGATGAGCAAGCGACACCAGGCCAGCCGCCGCCGGACCTACGGCCGCCGCCAGCACGAAATACACGAGCGAATGGAGCGCTATGCCGGTCTCCTTGGCTGGATCGATGAATCGGAGATCCCCGGACTCGGCGATCGGTGGGATGCGGAGCTGTCCGGCCGCGCCGCGCCCGGAGAGTGGCTGCAGTTGCGAGGCCTCGACTGATGGCCGTCTATGAGGGCGCTCGCCCCCGTTCGATGTTCTTGCCGCGGCGGCGCCTGGAGACCCACCTCCTCCGCCCCCAGGCGCCGCTTGCACCACGCCGGCCGTCGCGTGTGGCCTTCCGCACAAAGCGGCACCCGCGCGTATTCGGGATCGCAATCGGTCTCATCGTGGTCGCGTTTATGCTCAGCTTCTTCTCACTCGTCCAGACCGTTCGCGTCTATGCGTCCGGCTACGACATGGGCCAGCTGAACGCCGAGTACCAGCAGCTTCAGGCTCAGCGGCAGCAGGATCTCTCCGACATCGGCCGGCTCGACCGCGAGTCCGCCATCCGTCGACAGGCGATCTCCGGCGGTCTCACTCAGCTGCCCGCTCCGATCGTTCTGCCGGCTCGCTGAGGAGCGGCCCGAATGCTCGGCCGGACGGACTCGCGAGGCCGCATTCTGCTGCTCTTCCTCGTCTTGACCATTCTGTCGGGCGGTATGGTCATGCGCCTGGCCTACTGGCAGGTCAATCAGCGCGAGCGGCTCACGACCATGGCCGGCGGGACTTCCACCACGCGCGAGTCTCTGCCGGCGAAGCGAGGCACGATCTACGACCGGAGCGGGACGATCGTTCTGGCCGAGACGATCTACCGCTACCGACTGGTCGCCGACCTCCACGGCATGGCCCAGGACCAGCGGCAGCGCGATACCGCCGCCCTGGTCGACTACCTGGGTCTGAGCGGCGACCCGGAGGCGGCCCTGCGCAAGGCCATGACCGGCGATGGCTACTACGTCATCTTGGCCTCGAACATCGACCCGGACGTGGCCGGTGAGATCGCGCAGGGTCAGGCGGCCGGTGCTCTGCCCACCGTCACTCTCGAACCGACGCCGGTACGGGTCTATCCCCAGGCCGGAGGCGCCCCGCGTACGTCGCTGGCGGCCCATGTGCTCGGCTTCGTCAACGCGGCCGGAAGGGGCCAGTACGGCCTCGAGCAGCAGTACGACGCCCTGCTGGCCGGCCGACCCGAGGTGGTCGAGGTCGACCCCAACAAGCCGGGCCCGGCCGGTACCACCGTGGTTGACCCGGGCACCCCCGGTGAAGACGTTCGAACGACGATCGACGCTGGCCTCCAGCTCCAGGTAGAGCAGGAGGTCTTCTCCACCTGGATCGCCGACGAAGCCAAGACCGTGTCGGCGATCGCGATGGATCCCAAGTCGGGGGCCATCCTGGCCGAGGCAAGCTACCCCTCGTACGACGCGAACTTGTTCGGCCAGGTCGCCGCCCAGAACCCGGCGCTCTTCATGGATCCGATCATCACCGAGGTCTACGAGCCGGGTTCCGTCTTCAAGATGCTCACGGCCTCGGCCGCCCTTCAGACGAAGACGACCGCCCTGACGACCAAGATCAACGATTTCGGGGTCATGAAGCTGCCGGGCGGGCAGGAGATAGCCGACGCCAACCGCAAGTCGATGGGGTGGATGACCTTCGCCGACATAGTCGCCTGGTCGCGCAACGTCGGCGCCTCTCAGGTCGCATTCCGGCTCGGCAAGACTGTCGACTCCGCATCGGCAACGCTGTACAAGACCTGGCAGAGCTACGGCATCGGCCAGTTGACGGGCGTAGACCTGGCCGGCGAAGTGATTGGCATCGTCCGAGATCCTGCGGCCGAGCCCTGGAGCCAGATAGACCTGGCCAATGCCTCGTTCGGGCAGGGCGTGGCGGTCACGCCGATCCAGCTCATGCGCGCCTACTCCGAGATGGCGAATGGCGGTACGGCAGTGACCCCACACGTCGCCGAGACCAATTCTTTAGGCGCGGCATCTTCGCCGAGCGCGGCATCTCGGCAGGTCATCAGTTCCAGCCTCTCGGACTCGTTGAGCGGGTTGATGACTCACGTGGTGACGGCGGTACCGTCGTACGCGCAGTCCACGTACATTCCGGGTTACTTCATCGGCGGCAAGACGGGCACCGCTCAGATCTGGGATCCGACCCTGAACAAGGGGAAGGGCGACTGGATGAGCGACATCTACAACTACAGCTTCTACGGTTGGGTCGGCCACAGCTCGCCGGACGTGGCCATTGGCGCCGTGATCTACCAGGGGAAGCCCACGAAGGTCAGCCAGGGGGTGCTGGCCATGCCCGTGCAGTCCACGGAGCTGTTCCGTCGCATCGCGACTGACGCGGTAACCGGGCTCCAGATCCCTCCCAACAAGGACGGCCCGGCGCCGCCAAGCGGACAGAAAGCCAAGTCGCTGGGCTGATGGCGGAGGCCCGCAACATGATCTGTCGGCTGTGCGACACTGGAGACGTGACCGACACCCGACCCCGGGAGTCCCGGCCCGGCTTGGGGCCGCCAGCCCTGACCGCCGCCGAGATCGCCGCAGCCACCGGCGGAAGATTGGTCCGCCCGTCGAGCAGGTCCATCCGGGGGGCAGCCGTCGACTCGCGTGCGGTCGCTTCCGGCAACCTCTTCGTAGCCCTGCCCGGCGAGACGACCGACGGCCACCGCTTCCTGGGCGACGCCGTCGCGGCCGGAGCGGCCGCCTTGCTCGTGCGAGAGGGCGACTGGTCCGCCGGCGCCGGCCTCGACATGGCCGTGGCAGACCATGCGGACGCGGCCATCGTAGCGGTGCCGGACACGCTGCTGGGGCTCCATGCCGTAGCCACGGCCTGGCGAGCGCGCTTCTCTCCGCTGGTCGTAGGCGTGACCGGCAGCATCGCGAAGACCTCTACCAAGGAGGCGGTCGCGGCCGTCCTGGCCGAGCGCTTCGTGACTCTCAAGAGTGAAGGCAACGCCAACAACGAAATCGGCCTGCCCCTGACGGTGCTGCGAATGGGACCGGAGCACGAAGCGGCCGTTCTCGAGATGGGGATGTACGTGGGCGGCGAGATCGCTCAGCTGACGGCCATCGCACGGCCCGGGATCGGTGTGGTAACGGCCGTCCGCGAAGTCCACCTCTCGCGCATCGGCAGCATCGGAGCCGTAGAGCGGGCCAAGGCGGAGCTCGTCGAGGCGCTGCCCGCGGACGGCACGGCGATCCTCAACGCCGACGACGCCAGAGCGGCGGGGATGCGAGCCCGGACCGCGGCGCGGACCATCACCTACGGCTTCGCGCCGGAGGCGGATGTGCGGGCGCAGGACGTGGCGTCTGCCGGCCTGGACGGGATGAGGTTCACTCTCATCGCGCCCGCCGGCACGGTCCGCGTGTCGACGCCGGCCCTTGGCCGTCACGGCGTACACAACGGACTGGCCGCGGCGGCCGTTGGGGTTGCGGCCGGGCTGGACCTGGACCGGATAGCCTCCGGCCTGCGCCACGGTTGGCGAGCGGAGCATCGCGACCAGATCGTCCTGATCCCCGGCCTGACCGTGCTCGACGACACGTACAATGCCTCGCCGGCCTCGATGCTCGCGGCGCTGGAGTTGCTCTCCACGCTGCCCGGCCGCCACGTGGCCGTTCTCGGGGAGATGCTCGAGCTCGGCGAAGGGCACGAACGCGGCCACCGTGACGTCGGGGCCGCGGCGGCCCAGGTCGTGGACCAGCTGGTCGTCGTAGGCGATGGCGCGGCCGGGATCGCGGCGGGAGCGGCGAGGCTCGGCGAGGGCGTCGTTCTCGTACCGGACCGCGAGGCCGCCATGGCGGTCCTGCGGTACCGGCTCCGGCCGGGAGACACGGTGCTCGTCAAGGCATCGCGGGGCGCCGCCCTCGAGTGGGTGGTCGATTCGCTGGAAACGAGCTTCGCGAGCTGGATCGCCGACCAGGAGGCGCAGGGAGGAGCGCACCCGACCGCTGAGGAGGTCAGGTGAAAGAGCACGGAGTCGAGTTCATCCAGGGGCTGCTTCTCGCCTTCGCTTGCATGGTCATCCTCATGCCGCCCTACCTGCGGCTGCTGCACTGGTTGGGCCTGGGCAAGCAGATCCGGATGGACGGGCCTGGGAGCCACCTGGTCAAGGAGGGCACGCCCACGATGGGGGGCGTCCTGATCGTTGCCGTGATCCTGGTTCTGGCATTCCTCTTCGACGCCCTGGACGCCTCGACGTATTCGCCCCTCTTCGTGCTCGCCATCGTCGGAGCGCTCGGGGCGATCGACGACTATCTGAACGCTCGGACCGGGATCGGCATCCGCGGGCGCCACAAGATCATCTGGCAGCTGGTCGTGGCGATCGTCGTGGCGGTCTACGTCCAGAACCACTTCGGCTTCAACGGCGTCCGCGTGCCCTTCGTCGGCAACTTCGAGATCACCAACACGATCCTGCTACCTCTGATCGACCGCAAGATCGAGTTGGGGGCGATCCTCTTCATCCTGGTCGCCATCTTCGCGATCGTTGGCTCCAGCAACGGGGTCAACCTGACGGACGGCCTGGATGGGCTGGCCGGTGGGACGCTCGTCTTCGCCTTCATTACGTTCTTGATCATCGCCTTGCTCAACGACCCTCCCCAGGAGAACCTGGCCGTGGTCAACGCGATCGTCATCGGCGCGATCCTGGGCTTCCTGTGGTTCAACGTCCATCCGGCGCAGGTGTTCATGGGCGACTCCGGGGCGCTGTCGCTCGGCGGGATGCTTGCCGTGGTGGCTCTCATCACGGGCCAAGTCCTCATCCTGCCCCTCATCGGGATCATCTTCGTTCTCGAGGTCGCGTCCGACATCATCCAGGTGGCCAGCTACAAGCTCCGCGGCAAGCGTGTCTTCCGGATGGCCCCGCTCCATCACCACTTTGAGCTGGGCGGCTGGGACGAAGAAAAGATCACGATGCGCTTCTGGATCGTCGGTGCCTTGGCCGGCATGCTCGGGGTGACGCTCTTCGTCGCCTCGATAACTTCGATACCGAAGTAGGCCGACTATGACCGCTTCTGTCGTGGATCTGGACCGTCTCACGGCGGCCGGCGTCCGCGACGGCTTCCTGGCAGGGCGCTCAGTAACGGTGCTGGGTCTGGCCCGGAGCGGCATCGCCCTGGCCCGTTTCTTCGCCGACGCCGGCTGTCGGGTCACGATCTACGACGTCCGGCCGGCCACAGAGCTAGTGCCCGCGATCGAAGCCCTCGGCCGGCGCCCCGTCGAGCTTGCCCTGGGACCAGACGTCGACCCGGCCGGGACGTGGGTGGGGGCCGACCTGATCGCAACATCGCCGAGCATCAACCCGGACTTTCCGACCACCGAGCCCCGGCTGCGAGCCGCGCTGCGGGGCGTCGTGAATGCCCATTTGGCGGACCCGAGCGGTTCGCCGGCACTGGTCAGCGAAGCGGACCTCGTGCTCCGGATGTGCCCCTGTCCGACCATCGGAGTCACGGGCACGAAGGGCAAGACCACGACCTCCTCTCTCATCGCGGCCCTGTTGGCCGGCGATCCGGTCCACCCGGCGATCCTGGGCGGCAACATCGGCGTCCCGCTCGTGGAGCGCATGACCGAGTTGACGGCCGAGCATCGCGTCGTCATCGAACTCTCGGAACTGCAGCTGCCGACCCTGTCCCGAGGGACCACAGTGGCCGTGTACACGAACGTCACATCCGACCATCTCGACCGCCACGGCAGCCTGGAAGCGTATCGGAGGGCCAAGCGGCGCCTGGCCGAGCTAGTCGACGGCGACGGCGCGCTGGCGATCAATGCCGACGACCCTGTCGTGGCGACGTATGCGTCCCTCGGACGCGCGTCGGTGGTGAGCTACCGCCTCGACCGCCCGGCCGCCGGAGGGCTCGGCCTTGAGGAGGGCTGGATCGTGGCCTTGGCCGTGGGGCGCCTGGCCGCGGCCGGCGGCGGCGAGGCGGAAACGGGCCCTCGAGGCCGGATCATGCCCGTCGCCGAGCTGGCAATCCCAGGATCGCACAACGTCTCCAACGCCCTGGCCGCGGTGGCCGCGGCCCTGCTCTTCGGAGTGGCGCCGGACGCCATCCGCAGCGCGGCCGCCGGGTTCGCCGGAGTGGAGCATCGCCTGGAGCGCGTCGCGACTGTGGACGGGGTCCAGTTCATCAACGATTCGCAGGGGACCCAGCCCGATGCCGTGATCGCCGCGCTGCGGGCCTTCCGGCGTCCGCTCGTACTCATCGCCGGAGGCCGCGACAAGGGAGTGGACCTCTCCGGGCTGGGGCCCGTCGCGGCGGAACGCGCCGATGCCGCGGTCTTGATCGGAGAGTCGGGGCCGGTGCTCGCGGAGATGTTCCGGGGCCACGGCATGACGTGCGTGGAACTGGCTTCGAGTCTCGAGGAGGCGGTTGCTCGTGGGGACGCCATCGCCCGGGGCCTGCTGGAAGCCAGCGGCGCCGCCGGTT
>DATEXG010000172.1:0-15142 GCA_035257225.1 Candidatus Limnocylindrales bacterium | reverse complement strand
ACCTCGCGAGTCAGCGACTCGATCCACTGCACCGCCTTGCGCGAGCTGTCGCCCGACACCGCGGCGATCTGGACCGTGCCGTCGTCCTCCACGTTGATCTCGGTCCCGGTCTCCTCCTGGATCTTGCGGATCACGGAGCCGCCCTTGCCGATGATGTCGCGGATCTTCTCCGGGTTGATCTTGATGGTGATGATGCGCGGCGCGAAGCTGCTCATCTCGGACCGGCTGGTTGAGATCACGGCGTCCATCTTGTCCAGGATCGCCAACCGGGCCTCATGGGCCTTCTGCAAACCCTGGCGAATGATCGCCTCATTGATGCCCTTGACCTTGATGTCCATCTGCAGGGCGGTAACGCCCTCGCGGGTACCGGTGACCTTGAAGTCCATGTCGCCGAAGGCATCCTCCTTGCCGAGGATGTCGGTCAGAACCACGAATCGGCCGTCGGGCTCGCTGATGAGTCCCATGGCGGCGCCACCGACGGCGGCCTTGATCGGCACGCCGGCATCCATCAGGGCCAGGCTCGAGCCGCAGGTGGACGCCATCGACGTGGAGCCGTTCGACGTCACGCACTCGCTGACGAGCCGGATTACGTACGGGAACTCCTCTTCGGAGGGCAGGACGGGCAGGAGGGCCCGCTCGGCCAGGTGGCCGTGGCCGATCTCACGCCGGCCGGGACCGCGCATCGGCTTGTTCTCGCCGGTGCTGTAGGGCGGCATGTTGTAGTGGTGGAGATACCGCTTCTCGGTCTCGGGGCTAATCGTGTCGATCCGCTGGACGTCGGAAGAGGGACCGAGAGTGGCAACGGTCAACGCCTGGGTCTGGCCACGCGTGAAGAGGCCGGAGCCGTGGGCGCGCGGCAGAACGCCAACCTCGACGGTGATCGGGCGGATCTCGTCGACGCCGCGGCCATCCATTCGGATTCCTTCGTCGAGGATGACCTTGCGGACGGTCTTCTTCTGCATCAGCGAGAAGAGGCCCTTGCTGACACGAGCCTGTCGCCTGGCGGCGTCGAGCAGGCCGGCCGCATCCTTGCCTTCCTCGCGATTGGCTCGGATGCTGATCGCGATGGCGTCCTGCAGGTTGTCGATCCGAGCGGACAGGTCGTCCGCGAATCGGGCCAGGATGCCGGCCGTCGTCTCGGCATCGGCAAGGCCGCGGTGGGCGGTCTCTACGGTGATGCCGAGGAAGCGGGCGATGTCGCCGAGCTTGTATGACTCGAGGTCCGGGTAGCCCTCACGAGCGATGACGAGAGTGTCGAAGTATCCGCCCGCGATGAACTTGCCGGGTTCGCCCAGCGCCGCATCGAGGAACCCGATGTCGAAGCCGATGTTGTGGCCCACAACTGGAGCGGCGGCCACGAAGGCGAGCAGCTTCTCGGCGGCCTCACGGGCTACCGGCGCGTCTGCAACGTCCGCATCGGTGATGCCGTGCATCTGGGCGCCGAAGATCGCGCGGCCCGGGCTGACGAAAGTCGAGAAGCGATCCACGACTTTGCCGCCACGGACGCGTACGGCGCCGATCTCGATCAGGTCGGCAACTTTGGGATCTCGGCCGGTGGTCTCGACGTCGACGACGACGAACTCGCTGCCGGGCTCGTGGGCTTTCTTGACGAACTCCAGGACGGAGCCGGTGCCGGGCTCGAGATAGCCGAGTGACTTGGGCTTGCCCGCTGCCGCTCGGAGCTCCTCCTGGATGTCGATGAGCGGCTGCAGGGCGCGATGGCCGAACAGGATGGCCTCGGCCATGACGTCTTCGGGAACGATCTGGGCTCCAGCCTCGACCATCATGATGGCGTCGCGGGTGCCCGACACGATCAGGTCGATGTCGGAGCGCTCGAGATCATCGATGGTCGGGTTGACCACGAACTCGCCGTCGATGCGGCCGATCCGAACGGCGCCGATGGGGCCCATGAACGGGATCTCGCTGATCGTCAGCGCGCACGACGCGGCGAAGGTGCCCAGAACGTCGACCTGGTTCTGCTGGTCGGTCGAAAGGACCGTGATGACGATCTGGATGTCGTCCTTATAGCCCTCAGGGAAGAGCGGCCGGATCGGGCGATCGGTCAGCCGGCATGCCAGGATGGCGGCCTCCGACGGGCGGGACTCGCGCTTGATGAAGCCGCCGGGGATCTTCCCGGCAGCGTACATGCGCTCCTCGAACTCGACGGTGAGCGGGAAGAAGTCCAGGCCCGGTCGCGGGTCGGACCGGTTGGCCGTCCCAAGGACCATGGTGTCGCCGAAGCGGACGGTTACCGCTCCACCGGCCAGCAAGGCCATCTTTCCGGTTTCTACGGTCAGGGTGCGGCCGGCGAATTGCGTCTCGAATGTCTGAGACACGGGTGTGTTTCCTCCTGAGCTAGGAGGAAGAATGTGTCCTTGCCTCGCCTGGGCGAGCCGGGCGCGAGAAGTGCCTTGACGAGGCCTCAGCCTCGCGTCGAAGGCAGTTGCGCTAGCGGCGCAGACCGAGCCGTGCGATGACGACCCGATAGCGAGCGTTGTCCTTCTTGATCAGGTATGCAAGAAGGCGGCGTCGCTGTCCGACGAGCTTGAGGAGGCCGCGGCGGGACTGGTTGTCCTTCGGAAAGCTTCGCAGGTGCTCCGTGAGCTCCTTGATCCTTTCGGTCAGGAGCGCGATCTGCACCTCTGCTGAGCCTGTGTCGCCATCCTTGACGGCGTACTCCGAGATTACCTGTTCCTTCGTCTCCCGCGCGAGCGGCACACGATCCTCCGAATAGCTCTCTGTGGCTATGGTTTCTCTAACTCTCTAAATGCCTGGCGGATGGTAGCAGGGTTGGCCTGGCTATGCCAGTTGCAGGCGAGCCGCCCTCTCGAAGCCGCCGGTGCGGGGCGGTGACAAAGGCGGCTTCTTCAGCCTTGGGGCGCCGCGGCGTCGGGCGAGTCCACGAACAGAATTCGGATCCGCTCGTCCATGAACGAGCCGCTCGCGTCCAGCACCAGCGAGCCGTCTTCGATCGCAGCGGTACCGCGCGCGGCGGCCGGCGCAGGCGTCCCGCTCACGGCCCAGCCCGGCCCGACCAGAACTGGGTAGGTCCCGTTCGGCGGGAGGCAGACAGGGACGTCGAAGGCGACTTGCCGGCCGGCCGCCCCCGCGACCTCGTCGGTCGTGCGGCCCGTCAAGCTCAATGGCCTGCCCAGCAGTCGTCGCGCGCCCAACAGGTCCCCGCTGGAGACGCGGCGCCGGATCTCCGAACTGCGGACCTGTTCGCCGTCGAGCAGGTAGGAGTTGACGATGGTGACTGCGAACCCGACCCGGGCACCCAGCTCCGTGAGGGCCTCGGGGGTTCCCCGTCGCTCGAAGCCGAAGGCCGCGTCAGGCGTCATTGCGAACCCGGCCAGGTCGACCCGATCGGCAATACGGGACGCGAACTCGTCGTAGGTCGTGATCCGAAGCGCATGGTCGAAGTGCTGCACCACCGCGACTTCGATGCCGGCCGCTTCCAATCGAACGAGGCGCTCGTCTGGGTCGCACAAGAGCGGCGGAGCCAGGCCCTCTATGACCTCTTCGGGATGGGCGTCGAACGTCACGATCGCGGGCCGAGCGCCCGCTCTGGCGGCCGCCTTGCGCAGTTCCCTCAGCAGATACAGGTGGCCGCGATGCAGACCGTCGAAGACACCCACGGCCAGGTAGAGCCGGCCCAGGTCCGGCGTCAGGTTGTCGATTCCCGAGACCACGTTCATGCGGTTCCCGGCGCGGACCATGCGCAGCGGCCGCTCGCCGGTCGGGGCGGATGGAGGCGCGGCGTCATCAGCCTCGCCTGCGGGCCGATCGCCGTTTCCAGGCCCAACGAAGATCTTCTCCGGAACGACGCGGCCGCCCTTCCACGAGCCGATGCCTATCAGAAGCCGGTGCCCGTCCAGGATCCTGAGCCGGTCGTCCTGTTCGGCCTCCGGCCGTTGCGCCGGCTTGATCTGCTGCCCGCGCACCACGGCAGCCGTCTCGGCTTCGTCCAGGACGACCGTCGCGATCCCCTCCAGGCCGGCGTCGATGGGCAGGAGAAGCGCGGCCAGAGCCACCGGTCCCTGGGCGGCCGCCCCGCGGATCTCGTCGAGGGAGTGCGCGGCCGCCAGACGGAACGGCCCGCTCGCGGTCCGTGTCAACGCCCCGAGGTACGCACCGCAACCCAGCCGCTCCCCAAGGTCGCGGGCGAGCGACCGGATGTAGGTCCCGGCGCCGCACTCGACTTCCAGGACGGCCGTCGGGCGGTCGGGATCGGAGGCGTCCCATTCCTCGAGCTCCAGCCGGTGGATCGTGACCGCCCTCGGCGGGAGTTCCAGGGGCTTCCCCTGCCTGGCGAGTTGATAGGCCCGCCTGCCTCCGACCTTGACGGCGCTGTATGCCGGCGGTCGCTGCTGGATGGGCCCGCGGAACTCGGCCAGCGCCGACTCAACAGCCTCGCGCGTGGGAGCCGCCCCCGAGCCGCGCACGAGCT
This sequence comes from Candidatus Limnocylindrales bacterium, assembly GCA_035257225.1. Classification (GTDB taxonomy): domain Bacteria; phylum Chloroflexota; class Limnocylindria; order Limnocylindrales; family CSP1-4; genus Fen-1039. The sequence goes on along the minus strand of DATEXG010000172.1, from coordinate 10,692 downwards.
CGCCGTCGCGATCGTCTGTCTCCGAGGTGGATCCGAAGCAGACCGTGCTCCGGTATGCCTTCGTGTCGCCCATGTGATACTCGACCAGCCGTGTCGCCAGACCCAGGAAGACCGGCAGGACGCCCGAGGCGAAGGGATCGAGAGTCCCGCCGTGGCCCACCCGGCGAGTCCCCGTCAGGCGACGAACCAGGGCAACGACGTCGTGCGACGTGAAACCCGGATCTTTCGCGACGACCAGGATCCCGTCCATCCCGCGCGGGCGATCCGACACCGGCTAGCGCTCCACCGCCGCGACGAGTTCGGCCGCTCGCGCCAGAACGGCCCGGCGTGCCTCCTCGAGGGGCAAAGGCAGCGTGGCTCCGGCCGCCCGAGAGTGCCCGCCCCCGCCGAACGAGCCGGTCAGAACGGTCGCATCCACGCCGCCGTCGCGCGTTCGGACGCTGACGCGGGTGGCGCCATCGCCCTCCTTGAAGAGGATCGAGGCCTCGGAAGTCTCCGATTGGCCGAGCAGGTCGACCAGGCCCTCGGATTCGGCCGGGTCTGCTCCGCTCGCGGCGAGGTCGGCGAGCTCGAGCGTGGACCAGACAAGCCGGCCGTCCAGGCCCGATTCCAGCCGCGCCAGCACCCGCCCGAAGAGGCACAGCTGTGTGTTCGGCTTGCTGCGATAGAGGCGCCGGGCGATCTCGCTCAGCGGCGCACCGGCCTCGCGCAACGCCGCGGCAACGACCAGAGTTCGCGGGGTCACGTTGGGATGTTGGAAGTTGCCGGTGTCCATGACCACGCCACCGGCCAGAGCCGCGGCCAGCATCCCGTCCCCGGCCGTGAGCGGCACGCCCATGCGCCAGGCCAGCAACGTGACCATCTCGCAGGTGGCCGAGCTCGCCGGATCGACCCAGTCCACTTCTCCGAACTGCAGATTCGATATGTGGTGATCGATGTCGAGGATGGGAACGCGTCCGAACAGCCCGGCGTGAGTCTGCAGAATCGGCCCCACCCGCTCAAGCTCGCCGCAATCGCCGACGACGAGGAGGTCGTAGTCGATCGCCGGATCCGGCTCCTGGCGGAACCTCTCCATTCCGGCCAGGAAGGCGTACATCGCCGGGACGGGATCGGCGCATACGGGCGTCGCCACTCCCCCGCCCGCTTCGACGAGCAGACTGATCGCCAGGGCCGAGCCGAGTGCGTCCGCCTCGGGGTTCTCGTGGCAGACCGTCAGAACTCGACGCGCGGCGCGCAGCCGCTGGACCACGGCCTCGGGGACGGCCGCGGCATAGGCGGACAGGTTCACGCTCGGATCGGCCCGGCTCAACGAGGCCTCCGCGTGGACGAGCCCTTGGTTGGCCGGGCGCCCGGACCCGGGCCGCCCCTGCCTCGCTCAGGACCGCGACCGGACCCGTGCTCCGGGCCACGATCCGGCCGCCACGCTCGCTTCTTCCGAGGGGTCGGGCCGGCTTGGGGCGCCGTCTCCTCGGGCTCGACGTCGCCTTCGTGGGGCAGTCTCGGAACGGGAGTGGGCAGCGATTCTCCGGCCGTGCCGACATCCTCCGGCACCCGGCCCGCCTCCAGGTCGTTGATGATCTGGAGAACGCGGGTTCCACGCACCAGGGAGTCGTCCAGCCGGACATCCAGCTCAGGAATCCGGCGCAGCCGGATCTTCTGGCCGAGGCCCCGGCGGATGTACGGCATGGCCCGTCGCAGACCCGCGAGCGCCTCTTTACGTCGCTCGTCCGAGCCGATGACGCTTACCCAGACGCGGGCATGGGCCAGGTCGGGGGTGGTCTCCACCTTGGTGACGGTGACGAAACCGATACCCGGGTCGGTCACCTCGCGCTCCAGCGCCTGACCGATCTCCTGGCGCAGAAGCTCGTCGATTCTCTGCGTTCGCTGTGTCATCGAGGCTGGCCTCTCCGGCTCAACCGGCCGCCCGGCTCACCATTTGCTGGGTGAAGCACTCGATGATGTCACCTTCGATCAAGTCGTTGGAACCGGCCAGGCCAATTCCACATTCGAAGGTGGTTGCGACTTCGCGAACGTCGTCCCGGAAGCGTCGCAGAGACTCGATCCTGTCGGTCAGGACGACCTTGCCGCCCCTCCAGACGCGGGCCCCGCCGCCGCGGACGATGCGTCCGTCGGTGACGTAGCAGCCGGCGATGACGGCGACCTTGCCCACCTTGAAGATCTGGCGGACTTCGGCTCGGCCTTCGACCGTCTCGACCTGCTCGGGCTCGAGCATGCCGCGCAGGGCCGCCGAGATGTCGTCGGTCAGCTTGTAGATGATGTCGTACTGGCGGACGTCGACCTTCTCCGACTCGGCCGCCCGGCGGGCAGTGTCCGTGACCTTCGTGCTGAAGGCCACGACGATTGCGTCCGAAGCGGCGGCCAGCATGATGTCGTTGTCGGTTACGTCGCCCGCGGCCTCATGCAGCACGTTAATCCGAACCTCGTCCGTCGAGAGCTGCTGGAGGGCGTGGGTGATGGCGCCAAGCGAGCCCGAAACGTCCGTCTTCAGGATGATCCGGAGCTCCTTGGTCTGGCCGGCCTGGATCTGGGCGTAGAGATCCTCGAGGGTGGCTCGGCCACTCCCCTCGGAGCGGGCAGCGGTCGCGGTACGCCGCTCCTCCACCATGGCCCGAGCGATCTTCTCGTCGGCGACGACGCGCAGGATGTCGCCGGCCTGTGGGACGTCCGCCAGACCGAGGACCACGGCCGGGCTCGAGGGACCGGCTTTGGAGATTCGCTTGCCGAGACCGTTCTCCAGGGCGCGAACCTTGCCGTAGGTCTCGCCGACGACGATGACGTCGCCGACTCGGAGTGTCCCCGTGGAGACCAGGGCAGTCGCCACCGGGCCGCGTCCCTTGTCCAGCTCCGCCTCGACGATCGTGCCGATGGCGGGCCGCTTGGGATTGGCCTTCAGCTCCAGGAGGTCCGCCACGAGGATGATCATCTCGAGCAGCTCATCCAGGCCCGTCCGCGCTTTCGCGGAGACCGCCACCATCGGGACGTCGCCGCCGTACTCCTCGACGACGACGCCGGCCTCGGCCAGACCGTTCTTGACCCGGTCCGGGTTAGCATCCGGCTTGTCGATCTTGTTGAGAGCGATGACGATCGGCACCTTGGCGGCGCGGGCGTGGTCGATCGCCTCGAGGGTCTGTGGCATGACGCCGTCGTCCGCGGCCACGACTACGACCGCGATGTCCGTGACCTTGGCGCCGCGGGCACGCATCGCCGTGAACGCCTCATGGCCCGGGGTATCCAGGAAGACGATGTGGCGGCCGTCCTTGACCACTTCACTCGCGCCGATGTGCTGAGTGATGCCGCCGCGCTCGCCGGCCGCGACCGTCGTCGTGCGGATGGCATCGAGAAGCGAGGTCTTGCCGTGGTCGACGTGACCCATGACGGTCACGATCGGAGCGCGCGGCTGGAGGAGGGACGGGTCGTCCTCCTCGAAGAGCTGCTCCTTGGTGGCGGCGCTGACCGGGGCCGCCTCGGCGGCCGTACCGTCGGCGCTGGCAGTTGAACCTGCGGCGACCGCCTCCGCGACTTCGTAGCCGAGCTCCTCCGCCACTAGCGAGGCGGTCTCCCGATCTATCCCCTGGTTGATGTTGGCGAAGATTCCGCTCTTGATCAGCTCGCGGATCACGTCGGCCGGATTGACGCCGAGCATGTCGGCCAGGTCCTTGACGGTGATGCTCGACGGCAGCTCGATCGCCCCGCGTTCGCGCGGATCGCCGACCACTGCAACTCCCGGTACTCCATTGTCGCGGCGCGGTGGCTTGCGAGGTCCACGCCGGCCCCTCGTACCGCTCCTACTCTTGGCCACCGCTATCTCCTTCTTCGATCCTGTTCGCCTCCCCGGTTAGTTCGGCCCGGAGCTCGGCCGGGATGGGCACCCCAAGCGCACGCTCCAGCGAGCCTCTGTCAAATGCCACCCTGCGGCACTCTTCACTGTTGCAGACATAGGCGCCCCGGCCGTCCATCTTGCCCGTCGGATCCACCACGACCCGGCCGTCCGGCGTCCTCACGACCCGCCGCAGGTCGCGCTTCTGCCGCGCCGTGCGACAGACGACGCAGGACCTGGTCGGAAACCGCCGCGGAGGCGCGCCGCGGGCTACGGGGATACCTCCCCGTCGGCGGCAGGCTCGGCTGGCGCGGCCTTGCGTCGCTTGGGCTTGGCCGGTGCTTCTGGTGTCGTTTCGGCCGTTGCGGCGGCGGTAGGCTCCGCCTCGGTTGCGGGCTCCGGCACGGACGGCACCGCCTTCCGCCGCTTGGGTTTGGCCGGTGCTTCCGGCGTCGGTTCGGCTGCCGGGCTGGCCGTAGGCTCCGCCTCGGCTGCGGGCTCCGGCACGGACGGCACCGCCTTCCGTCGCTTGGGCTTGGCCGGTGCTTCTGGTGTCGTTTCGGCCGGTTGAGCAGCCACCGACTCCGACTCCGGTGCGAGAGTCGACTCCGGAGCTCCTGCCTGAGTCGCCGTTGCCTCAGCGGTGTCCGCGGCCCCGGCCGTCTCGAGCGATCTACCCTCCGCCTCCGCCTCCGCCTTGGCCGCCTCGGCGACCGAGACGTCGCTGCGAATATCGATGCGCCAGCCGGTCAGCTTGGCCGCGAGCCGGGCGTTCTGCCCTTCGCGTCCGATCGCCAGCGACAGCATTCGCTCGGGCACCACGACGTTGGCGATGCGGTGTTCCTCGTCGATCCGAACCTCGATGACCTGGGCCGGGCTCAAAGCCTTGGCCACGAAGGTCGAGGCATCCTCGGACCATTCGATCACATCTATCTTCTCGCCGCCTAACTCCGCCACGACGGCCTGAACACGCGCCCCGCGCTGGCCGACGGTGGCACCGACCGGGTCGAGACCGGGCTGGCGCGACGCAACGGCCACCTTGGAGCGGCTGCCGGCCTCGCGAGCGATTGCCTTGATCTCGACCGTTCCGGCGTGAACCTCCGGTACTTCGAGTTCGAACAGGCGGCGCAGGAAGCCCTTATGGGTCCGGCTGACGTAGATCTGCGGACCCTTGGCGCTGCGACGAACCTCCAGGACATAAGCCTTGACGTTCTGGCCGATGCGGTAGTGCTCGAGCGGCGATTGTTCGGTCGTGGCCAGGATTGCCTCGGCCTTGCCCACGTCCAGCACGATGGCCCGCGGCTCGACTCTGGAGACAGTGCCCGTTATCAGTTCCCCTTCGCGACTGGCGTACTGGTCGAAGACGACGTTGCGCTCCGCCTCGTGAAGCCGCTGCAGGACGACCTGCTTGGCGGTCTGTGCGTGAATGCGACCGAAGGCCTCCTGGTCCAGCTGCTCAGTCTCGACCAGATCGCCGATCTCGGCGCCCGGCTGGTGGGCCTGGGCATCCGCAAGGGTCATCTGGGTGGTGGGATCGTCGATCTCTTCCACGACCAGGCGAGCCCGAAAGACCCGGACCTTGCCCGATTCGGCGTCGATGCGGACCTGGATGTCCTCGTCGCCGGCGACGCGCCGGTAGGCGGACTGGATCGCCTCCTCCACGGTCCGAACGAGCTGCTCACGCGAGACGCCCTTCTCAGCGTTGAGCTGAAGGAGCGCGCCGACGAAATCTCGACTCATTGCGCGCCTCCCGTTCGTGCTTTCGGCCCTGGATCGTCCATCCGATCACCAACCGGTCAACAAAAGACGTGGGGGTCACCCACGTCACGAGCGGCCGGTAGATTACTGAGAGTATACACATCGCCCCCGGACCATCCAATGGTCGGTCGGCAGCGAGTGAGCGCGATCGGCCGCTCCGGGCCGGTCGCGTTGACCGGCCGCAGGGGGGCCGGTGTCAGCCGCAGGGGGTCGTCTCGTCGGCCAGAACGAACCCACTGGAGCTCACGATCTCGAAGTGAGCGTCCGGCGTTGAACTGGTCCGGAGGTCCGGCTTCACGATCTGGCAGGCGATCCTTTCGGCCTGGCTCTCGTAACCAGGGGTCAGGTGGATTTCGAATGTCGTCGTGCCATTGTTCCAATTGAACTCGACGTTGGTGGCACGCGGTCCGAGATCCCGATTCAGCTTCAGCTCGGTACCGACGATGGGGCCTATGAGCCAGGCGCATCCCCCTACCAGCACGACCAGCAGTCCCACCACGATCAGGGCCGCGATCAGGCAACCATGGCCCTTCTTCCGGGGCGGGGCGCCCCAACCGGGCTGCCCCCAGCCCTGGTATCCCTGCGGTGACGGAGCGCCCCAGCCTGGCTGCGCACCAGGCGGCGGTGGCGGAGCGCCCCAGCCGGGCTGGCTCGGCGGCGAAGCGCCCCAGCCGGGTCGAGCTTCGGGCGGCGTCCCCGGCTGACCTGGCAGCTGCTCACCCGAGCCTTGCGGCGCGTTCGTATCTTCAGGCGACGTCATCGACCCCTCCAGCGACAGCGTGGACGTGCGATGAGAGGGCTGGATACGAGTCTTGCCTCTCGGCGACGACGCCGTCAAGGGATTCATCCAGCCCTCGAACGCCGTACGGGATCCCGCTCTGATCGCACGACCTGTGCCCGATCGCGCGCGCGACCCCTCGATCCGGGTCTCACCTTGCCGTCAGGGGCGGCAAGAACCGACGGCGCCGATCCGTCCGTCCAGGCCGGGGATCAACCTCCCGGTGTGAGGATGTATATGTCCGCGAACTGCTCGCTGTCTCCGAGCGATGCCGTCAAACGGTAGTTGGCTCGCACGAAGTCGCGAAGAGGAGCAACCGTGTCCGGCCCACCCGCTCCCGGGCCGGATGCGGCGGGACGAAACAGCGGTGTCGTCGACGAGCCCTCGACGATGATCCCGGGCGGCGAAGCCTGCCATCTCCGGAGAAGCGCCTCCGTCTGGTCGGTCGTCCAGTATCGGACCGCCACGATCGGGAAATTGTTGACCACGCGGTCGGCGGGGGTGCGGTCCGCGCCTAGATACAGCACGGCCTCGCTGCCCCACACGAACATCGTCGCGGAGTCAGGGGTTTCCGTCCGAATCCACGACTCGGTCGTGTTCACGAGACGCTCCTTGGTGCCGGCCTGGCTCAACACAAGAGCGTTCAGCTGGACGGTTGCGCTGGCGGAGACCAGAAGGGAAAGGGCCGCCGCAGTGACGAGCCCGATGGCAAACCGGCGAACGCTCGGCTTTGGAGATCGAATCCATACCCCCAACTCCTCCGCACCCAGACTGGCTAGTAGAACCAGCGGCGGCGCGATGAGGATCAGGAAATGCAGGAAGATCCGGCCCTGGTAGACGATGTAGGCCGCGTACGTCGCCGACCACGCCACGCACACCCAATCGACCCGGTCACCCGAACGCGGCCGCCGCATCAGCGCCGCCACCGCGACGCCGGTCGGCACGGCGAAACAGCACATGACCAAGAGCGCGATCGGCAGCAGCAACAGCAACTGCCCGCCCCACTCCTTGTCGGCGAGGTTGAAGACGACAATCTGATCCACCGCGTCCCCGGCGGCGCCGCCTACCAGGAGCCAGCCCAGGATTGCGACAGGAACAGGGAGCGCGCCCGCCACCAGGGCCACGGCCCGGCCGACCCAGGCTCGGAATTGCCCACCGCTCCACACGGCCGCAAGACCCAGACAGGCCGCCGCGGGCAGGCATTGCAGAGAGATCAGGCAAGCGCAGCTGAGCAGGCAACCGACCGCCGCCGTAGTGGCCCGCTTCGGCGGCCAGACGGCGATCCCACACAGGGCGGCGACCAGCGGCAGTACGGCTAATGACTCGGTGAGTCCGCCACCCAAAGCTACCGGACCGCTGGCGATGGCAACACAAGCCACCAGGCTCCAGGCCCACGACTTGCCCGACGAGAAACGGCGCCGCAGCAGGTAGTCGATGAGCAGGATGGAAGTGCCGGCGAAGACTGCGGTGAGCAGCCACGCCACCAGCCATGGGTCCAGCCAGGGAAGCACAGTCTGACCGAGCGCATTGAGCAAGTAGGAACCCGGCGGTTTGCTGTCCCAGAGATCCCGGTAGGGCATAACGCCGTCACGGATCCGCGATCCTGCGAGTACGAAGACGGCCGCGTCGGTGGGTGGGCCAAGCGCGATGCCGGGCCAGAGGAGGATCGTACTGACGGTTACGAGGGACAGCGGGCGCAGGACCCTGGATGCACGCCTGACCAGGGTCGACCGATGCGTCACGGGTTTGATCTGGTTGACGCTTTCCGACCGCCCCGGCCCGACGCTCTCCGCAGACGCGACCCGATCGGCGTCGGCGCTCCGGGCCGGTCCGCGCTCTGCCACTTGACTTGGCCTCCCCTACTCGCCGGTCGGTCGCAACTCCCGCGCCAGTCTACCGATCCGCGGCGTCAGTAGGCTCGCGCGAACAGCACCCGCCGCTCGGACGGAGCGCCGCAGACGATGCATTTGCCACTCTCATCCGGGGAGTCGAACGGGATGCAGCGGATCGTGGCGCCGGTCTCGTCGTTGACCTGCTTCTCGCACTTGCCGTCGCCACACCAGGGCGCCAAGAAGAAGCCGCCATCGCCGTCCAGCCCGTCCTTGAGCTGCTGGTACGTGTCCACGCGGTAGGTGTTCGCCTCGCGGAAGTCGAGTGCCCGCTTGAACAGGTCGTCCTGGTACGCGGCAAGTCGGGCCGGCAATTCCGCCGCCAGTCGGTCGAGCGGGACGGCTTCCTTGGAGCGGTCCACGCGCTTCACGACCATAGCCTGGCCCGCGACCACGTCACGCGGCCCGATCTCGAGCCGGAACGGCACGCCGCGCAGCTCCCAGTGGTTGTACTTGAAGCCCGGCGAATCCTCGCGCCAATCCACGTGGACGCGGACGGCCCTGCCCTCGGGCGTCTCCGCCAGCGTGGCCTGGAACCGATCGATCGCCGCGGCAACCGCGGCCTTTTCCTCGTCCTTGCGGAAGATCGGCACCACCACGACCTGAGTCGGCGCCACGTTGGGCGGCAGCACAAGGCCGGAATCGTCGCCGTGGGCCATGATGGTGGCCCCGACCATGCGAGTCGAGAACCCCCACGAGGTTCCATAGGGGTTCTTGCGGACGTTGTCGCGGTCCAGGAACTCGATCCCGGCGGCCTTGGCGAAGTTCTGGCCGAGCATGTGGCTCGTGCCGGCCTGGAGCGCCTTGCGGTCGCGCATCATGGCCTCGACGGCCCACGTCCAGTCGGCCCCGGGGAACTTCTCGCCTTCGGTCTTGCGGCCCTTAATGACCGGGATCGCCAGCCAGTCCTCCGACACGATGCGGTAGCACTCGAGGCCTGTGGCAACTTCCTCGGCCGCCTCTTTCTCGGTGGCGTGGAACGTGTGCGCTTCCTGCCACAGAAACTCCGTCGTCCGAAGGAAGAGGCGCGTCCGCAGCTCCCAGCGCACGACGTTGTTCCAGAGGTTCATTAGCAACGGCAGGTCGCGATAGGACTGGATCCAGTCCTTGACGCTGTCGGCGATGATCGCCTCGCTGGTCGGTCGGATCGCCAGCCACTCGTCGAGCGGCTTGCCACCGGCGTGCGTCACCCAGGCGACCTGCGGGTTGAACCCTTCGACGTGCGCGGCTTCCTTTTCCAGAAGCTTGCGCGGAACGAAGAGCGGGAAGTAGACGTTGCTGTGGCCGGTCGCCTTGATATGGCGGTCGAGCTCGGCCTGCATCGACTCCCACATGGCGTAGCCGTACGGCCGGATGATCATGCAGCCCCGAACCGGGGAGTAATCGGCCAGCTCCGCTTTCAGGACTACGTCGTTGTACCAGCCGGGGAAATCCTCCGACTGGCGGGCGATGCTGGTGACGAAACCCTCGCTGGGCACAAGTCCTCCTCCGACAGATCGAAACGCGGGCGACTTCGTGCAATCGTACCGCCTGAAGGCACCACTGCATGCGGAGTAGACCCCCCTCTTCGGCCGCCCGGGTCTCGTGGCGGCGCGGCCAACCGGCCCGGACGTCGCCCGCGGAGGCGTCGCGTCAGGCGCGCCTCCCGGGCCGTGACTCGTCCCCGGAGCGTACTAACGACAGGCGGGGCCACGCGGTCGCGCAAGTGATTGGAGATCGGATGTCTGAATTCAAGACACGTCTGACATGGGTCCGCGCCCACATCTGGTGGTTCGCCCTGGCTGCGCTGCCTCTCGTCGCGGCGGCCTGCAACAACGGCGGCAGTGGCGGCAACGGCTACTAGTCGCCCAATGGCGCTATCGCGCTATCGCCCCGCCAGGGTCCCCGGCGCCGGGAAGCGGCGGTCCACGTACGAGTCGAGGATCGCCTTGAACTCGTCGACGATGTGGTCGCCGCGCAGCGTGCGATCCAGGGCTCCGTCGATGAAGACCGGCGCAACCGGCTCCTCGAACGTCCCCGGCAGGCTGATGCCGACGTCCGCGTGCTTGGATTCGCCCGGGCCGTTTACGACGCAGCCCATCACGGCTACGCGGAGCTCCTCCACACCGGGGTGTGTCTCTCGCCAGAGGGGCATCTGATCGCGCAGATACGACTGGACGTCGCGTGCCAGCTCCTGGAAGTAGGTGCTCGTGGTGCGACCGCAGCCCGGGCACGACGAAACCTGCGGCATGAACGACCGCAGGCCGAGCGACTGAAGGACCTGCTGCGCCACCGCCACCTCTTCCGTTCGGTCCCCGCCCGGCTCCGGCGTGATCGAGACGCGAATCGTGTCGCCGATCCCCTCGGCCAGCAGCAGCGACAGCCCGGCCGACGAAGCGACGATTCCCTTCATCCCCATCCCCGCCTCGGTAAGGCCCAGATGGAGCGCG
>DATEXG010000171.1:0-5571 GCA_035257225.1 Candidatus Limnocylindrales bacterium | reverse complement strand
CCGCGGACGCCCACCGTCGAGGCCACGGGAAGTGGCGACGCCACTCCGCCGTCGGGCCTGGCGCGGAAGCTCGGCGAGGACGCGTTCGTCATCTCGGTGGAGATCGATCCGCCCCGATCCATCCGGATCGACCGGACCGTCGAGGCAGCGCGCTCGCTCCAGGAGGCCGGAGTCGATCTCGTCAACGTGAGCGACTCCGCGACCGGCCGTGTTCGGATGAGTTCGACGGCCGTGGCTTTCGGCATCCAGCAAGCCCTGAAGCTGGAGTGCCTGGTCCACCTGACAACCCGTGACCGCAACCTGATGGCCCTGGAGGCGGAGCTCCTCGGCGCCCACGCCCTGGGGCTGCGGAACATCCTGGCCCTGACCGGCGATCCGCCACGGGTCGCGGACCGGCCAGCAACCACGGCCGTGTGGGACGTGGACGCGATCGGGCTGATCGAGATCATTCGCCGGCTCAACCGGGGCGAGGACGCCGCGGGCGGCTCGATCGGGCAGCTGGCCGGCTTCACGATCGCCTGCGCGCTGGACCCGACGGCCGCGGACCAGGACAAGGAGTGGGCCAGGCTGGAACGCAAGCTGGCTGCCGGCGCGAACCTGATCATGACCCAGCCTCTCTACTCGCTCGCCCAGGTGGAGGCGATGCTGGCCCGGGCCCGCGCGACCTTCGGGCATGATGGCTTCCCCGTCCCGGTCCTGCTCGGCGTGCTGCCGCTCCACAGCGCCCGCCATGCCGAGTTCCTGCACAACGAAGTGCCCGGCATCACGATCCCGTACGAGCAGCGGGCTGCAATGCACGCGGCCGGCGAGCGCGGAGCCGAAGTCGGCCTCGAGATGTCGATGAACCTTCTGGAGCAATGCGAGGGTCAGGTCAAGGGAACGTACGTCATGCCGAGCTTCGGCCGGTATGAGTTGGCCGCCGAACTGGTCCGCCGCCTGCGCGCCCGCCAAGCGGCCAGAAGGACGGGCTAGGGCTCAACAGGAGGATGGGGATGAGGCCTTACCGGAGACTCGCGGCCATCGGTTTCGCGGCAGCGGCCGTCGGCGCGTGGCTGGCTGTCGCCTCGGTTGCGACGGCCGCGCCACCTGCGGGTCCACCCTATCCGGACGCCGTGACCGGCCAGCGCGTGTACGACTACGCCGGCATCTTCTCGCCGGGTGCGATCTCGCAGACGGAGCAGACGATTCTGGGGATCGAGCAGCGGACCGGCGCCCAGGTCGCGGTCTACACCCAGGTCAAGCCGGAGAGCGACACGCTCGACAAAGCCAACGCGGACGCCCTGGCCCTGATGAACCAGTGGGGCGTTGGCCGAAAGGGCTTCGACGACGGGCTGGTCATCCTCTTCGACATGCAGGCCAACCGCCAGCATGGCCAGGTGAGCCTCTATGCGGGCAGCGGTTTCAGGTCCGCATTCCTCACCGACTCCGATCGCCAGTCGATCTTCGACAACGACATGAAGCCGCTGCTCAAGACCGGCGACTTCGACGGCGCGCTGAAGGCCGCCGTGGACGGCATCGACGCCGCCGCTACCCCAGGGCATGCCGACCAGCTCAACCAGGCGCGAATCTTCAATGCGATCGTGGGCCTGGGAGCCCTGGCCCTGGCGATCTTCCTCGTGGCGTTCGTGCTCATCCGCTGGCACACCCACGGCCGCGACCCGATCTACGTGGACGACAACTCCGTCCTCATGCCTGCCCCGCCGGACGGCCTCACGCCAGCCATGGCCACACTTCTTATGGACGACCGGACGTCGAGCCGAACTGTCTCGGCGGCCATGGTCGACCTGGCGGCCCGCGGCCTGATCCAGTTCCGCCAGGAGGAGGCCTTCCTGTCCAAGAAGACGAGCGTGGGGGTGACCGGCAAGACAGCCACGATCGGCACTCCTGAGGCGGACATCTACTCGGCCATCTGCACATGGGTGGGGCCGGACGGATTCGTCGAGACGGGGTCTATGCCTCAGCTCGCGTCCGCGACAAGCCGCCTCAAGAGCGACCTGGAGACCCTCGCCGTCCAGAAGGGCTGGCTGACCGGCAGGCCGTCGCGGGTAGTCGGCCTCTGGATCGTGATCGCGGTCGCCGAGGGAATCGCAGCGATCCCGCTGATCGTCTGGACGCTGACCCTCGAGGCGAGCGGCGGGCTATTGGGCGGAGTCGCCCTGATCGTGGCGGCGGTCATAACCGGCGTCACGGCCTGGTTCATGCCGTCGCGGACTCGGATCGGGGCGATGCTTTGGGCGATGCTGGCCGCATACAAGCGGACTCTCCAGTACACGATGGCCCAGGCGCAAACGATGGACCAGGTCGTGGAGAGCAAGGCCCTGCCGTGGGTCTCCACGCCTGATGAGGCGATGGCATGGGGCGTGGCGTTTGGGTTGAACGCGGAGATCGACGCGGTCCTGCGACGGAGTGTCGAGACGTCCGCCGCCACGGGTCGTGCCGCCGGCTGGTACCCGATGTGGTGGATCCCCGTGGGCGGGCACTCGTTGGCCGGCGGAGTCGGAGGGGCATCCGGCAGCGGGGCCTTCTCGCCGAGCGCCATCCCGGACGTCGGATCGATGATGAGCGCCATCGGCTCGATCGGCGCCTCCACATCGCACTCGGGCGGCGGCGGCTTCGGCGGTGGCGGAGGCGGAGGGGGCGGCGGCGCCGGCGGCGGCTTCTGAGTCCTACCGGGCGCCGACAAGATCGACTGGGAGGGAGGCGAGCATGCGATATGTGGAGATCTTCGTAGTCGCGGCCGGTTTGATCCTGGATCTTGGGCTGGCGCTGTGGCCGATGTGGCAATGGCTGCAACGGGGGCACGATCCCTACTACGCGGACGATGACTCGGTGTTGATGCCGTCGCCGCCCGCCGATTTCTCGCCAGCGCTCGCCTCGGTGGTGCTCCAGGGCCTCCCGTCCCGCCGGACCATCTCGGCCGGACTCATGGATCTGGCCAGCCATGACCTCGTCCAGTTCCGAGAAGAGCCCGCACCGATCGGTCGTCGAGCGGGCCTGGCCCTCACCGGCAAGCACCCCCAAAAGGGGGAACTGCCCGAACCGGAGGAGGCCCTTTTCCAGGCGATCCGGTCGGCGGCAGGCCCTCGCGGCTACATCGAAGCGATCATGTTGGGCGGGTTGTCTGACGCCTTTGCGACCTACACCAAGTCTCTCGACGAAGCCGCCGCGCAACGCAGCTGGTTTACCGACAACCCGGGTTTGGTCGTCCACAGGTGGCGGCTCTTGGCCGTGTCCGAGCTGGCCGCGGGCCTCCTCTTGATCGGCTGGTTGCCGTGGAGCCTCGTGGCTTCGACCACGCTTCAGCCGATCGACCTGATGGTGATCGGCCTCGGATTGGCAGGTGCTGCAGTGGTCACGTATTTCATCTCGGGCGGTATGCCGTCTCGGACAAGCGAGGGTGCGATGCTCGCGGCGATGCTAAATGCCTATCGCAGAACCCTGAAAGCCACCATCGCCCAAGCGAAGTCACTGCAGCAGGTCGTCCTCGAAAAGCCGCTGCCGTGGGTGAGCTCGCCCGCGGCGGAGATCGCGTGGGCGGTAGCGTTCAACCTCGACCGAGAGATCGATGGACTCCTATCCCAGTCGCTCGAGGTATCCGAGACCGGGGGCTGGCCGAAAGGAATCCGGGATTGGTTCTCGCTACTGTAGCGTCACCCGTCCCGACGGCCTGCGCTTCAGCTGCCTGAAACAGAAAGACGAACTCGGCGTCCGCTACACTCGTGCCATGGGCGCAGTCGACACGATGGAACAGTTCTTCGACCTGCTGAATGCCGGCGACCGCGAGGCTGCCGTGGCGCTGATGGACGAGAAGGCCGAGTTGCGCGTCCACATCGGCGGCAACGCCCGCACCCTGCGCGGCCTGCGCGAGGTAGGCGGCTGGTTCCTGCGCGCCGAACCGGGCTTCCGGATGATCCCGGGCGACGTGCGCGACATGGGCAACACCTACCAGGCCAGCCTGATCGTGATCCGTCCCGGCGCGCCGGCGCAGGAACTGGACGCCAGCTTCCGCGTGGAAACGGGCAAGATCACAGCCATCAACCTCACGCCGCGCTGATCACGGCGCCTGAGGCGCCATGGGGGTCGGGGGCGATCAACCTGAGCATCCCCGCGATCGGCTCCGCCTGCGGCGATCGCGTTGAGAGTCCGGCCCCTACGAGGATGACGGCAGCGGGGTCGGCTCGAAACCGGCCGGTGGGACGCAAATCTTCCAGCCGATCTCCAGGTGGTCGGGGCGCGGGGCCACGCTCGGGTTGGCGGCGATGATCTCCCACAATTGCAGGCCGTTGTTTTGGGCGATGAAGGCCAGAGAATCGCCGGACTTGACTGGATGGATCTGGCCCGGGCAGGCGCCCGAGGGCACGGGCGTGGCCGGCTGGGACGCCGAGGGGTTCGGGCTCGAACTCTGCGAGGCGCCCGAAGCGGGTGGCAGCGAGCCGGGGCTGCCGACGGCCGTCGTGCCCTTCTGGCTCAAGATGATGGGCAGGGCGATCAGAGCGACAAAGAAGATCGAGATCGCGACGGCAACCAACAGCAGCGGCTGATTGGCGCGCCGATCGTCACGGCTCCGAAGCCGCGGAAAGCTCTCCAGGCGCGGCGGATTCTCCCAGCCGGGGTGGCTTGGCCCGCGACGAGCCATCGCCACTGCCGGGGTCCCCAGCGATGAAGGGGCTACCGGGGCGGGCGGGGACGAGGAGCGCTTGGTCTCGCCCTCGTAGCTCCATAGGTTGGCGCCCGCCTCAGCCGACCGGGACGCCGTCGCCGCTGCTGCCGCTCCCGGCGCGAGCGGAGAATGCCCCGCGAGGAAGGCCGGCGTGGCTCCTTCCTCTCCGGCGGCCCCGGCGGCGGCCATGCCCGCCAATTCCGGACCGACCGTCGTCCCCGCGGGCGACGCGGCGCTCGCCTGCGCCACTCCGGCAGCTTCCTGTCGTGCCCAATCCAGGAAGATCGGGCACTGAGGGAAGTCCGCGGCCAGGCAGTAACGCTCCTGATGAGGGAAAGCGCGCGGCTCCGGTTCGGCCGCTGCGAAACAGCGATGGCGAGAGTCCGGGACAGTCGACCTGTGATCGCGATCTTCTTCAAAGGCGACGAACGGACAGGCGCTGGGGCCCCCCTGGAACGATGCTGGCGTCTCCTCAATCACGTCTCAGATCATAGCTTGACGGGCAGGTCTTGTGGCGTGCCGGCCGAGTCAACGCAGCACCCACACGCTCGACGACCCGGAGTGTGCCGCGTGGTCGCGGGTCGATATTGAGGCGGCGGCCGCCGGCTAGGCGGCCTGATCCAGGGCCGCCTGGAGGGATTGCTGATAGGCCTGGCTCGTGTACGTTGCGCCTGAAACACTGTCCACCTGGGCGCTCTGAGCCTGGAGGACCTCGCTACGTAGCTGCGGCGCGGCGTACCGGCTGACCTGCGACGAGTGCCCGCCGCTTGGGAGCTGCAACGTCTGGACGTCGGTGATACGCCCGCTCTGCAAGGTCACCTGCACCTGGACGTTGCCGAACGGGGTCTGAACGGAGGAGCCCGTCAGCTGACCCGTGTATGAACCCTTCGGCGCCGGCGTGCCGGCTGCCG
>DATEXG010000170.1:0-20609 GCA_035257225.1 Candidatus Limnocylindrales bacterium | reverse complement strand
CTCCGCGGCCCGGTGATACACCCCGGCAACCCTGACCATGACCGCCTCGCCCAGAAGAGCGGCCAGTGCCGCCGCGCAGTCGGGGGTGCTCGGATCGGAGTCCATGTCGGCCCAGAACACGTACTCCCAGCGAACGCCCCGGCTCGGCCGCGACTCCAGGCGCGAGAGATTGATGTTTCGCCCGGCGAAGCAGCCCAGGCAGCGGTAAAGGCTGCCGGGGACGTTGCGAACGGCCCATACCAGAGTCGTCTTCATCGGGCCTGCCTGGGTGGCCGGGGTGAACCAGGCCGCCGGCAGCTGCTCGCGCGCAAGGACGGCGAAGCGAGTCCGGTTCGCGTCGCCGGTCTGAATGTCGCCGGCAAGGACCTCCAGGCCGTACAGCGGAGCCACGCGCGCCGAAGCCACCGCCGCAGCGCCGAGCTCGTGTTTGTCGGCGATCGCCTTGGCCGCGCCGGCCGTGTTGTAGCTGGTCAGAACGGACCACGGCCGCGACCTCAGGAACTCGTCCGCCTGGTCCAGGGCTTGAGCGATGCTGTAAACGCGCTCTATCTGTTCCAGGGTCTGGCCGGGGAGCGCCAGCAACGCGAGGTTCACCCGAACCGAGACCTCGGCCACGATCCGTACTTCGTCGAACTTGAAGAGAAGGTCGTAGACCTCGCGGACGCTGCCTCCGGACGACCTCTCGATCGGCACCACGCCGGCCTCCACCGTCCCGCCCTGGATCGCCTCGAAGACCGCCCGCCATGTCGGCAGAGCCACCGCCTCCGGCGCCACGAAGGCAGACAGGACGCCCTCTTCGCTAAAGGCTCCGGGCTCGCCCTGGAAGGCGACGTGGGGCGAAACGGCCTCGCCGGGACCGCTTGCCCCGATGCCGGAGGAACCGCCGGACGCTGGCGCTGCCATCTGACCTCCGCGAACTATTCGGAGCGCTTGGTTCGGGACGCCGATTCCGCTCCGTTGCCGGGCTGGGCCACGGTCGTGAAGTGGCGCTCGTTACGTCGCCGTACCTTCGCGCCCGCCTTCCAGATCGCGTACTCGAGCGAATCGCACAAAGCCTGGCAGGACGCGGCGATGATGTTCGCACCGCTGCCCATCGTCGACCACTCCAGGGTTCCGTTCGACGACTCGATGATGACGCGCGTCTGGGCGCCCGTGGCCTCTTCGCCGTCGAGGATGCGGACCTTGTAGTCGACCAGATGGACCGCGTCCAGCTGAGGGTAGAACGCACCGAGGGCCTTGCGCAGCGCGGTGTCCAGAGCGTTGACCGGGCCGTTGCCGTCGGCCGCCGTGTGGAGTACCTCGCCGGCGACCTCCACCTTGACCGTGGCCTCCGCGAGGAGCTCCGCGCCGCCTCGCTGCTCCACCAGGACGGTGTAGTCGCACAGCTCGAAGGGCCGCAGATAGCCGGCCTTGTGGCGCTTGACCAACAGCTCGAAGGAAGCTTCCGCGCCCTCGAACGCGAGGCCATCCGCCTCCAGCTGCTTGATGATCTGGCTGAGCGCCTTCGAATCGACCCCGTCGAGCTGCTGACCGAGCTGCTCGGCGCGGAGCTGTGTGTTGGCCTTGCCGCCCAGCTCGCTCACGACCAGTCGCATGACGTTTCCGACGACGCCCGGATCCACATGCTGGTAGGCGCCGCTGGCGCGGGCCGTGGCGGCGCCGTGAACGCCGCCCTTGTGGGCGAACGCCGATCGTCCGACGTACGGCTGGTGGTCGTCCGGCGTGATGTTCACGATCTCCGCCACGTAGCGGGCGAGGTCCGTCAGATCGCGAAGGCGGCCGGAGGGCACCGGCTCGTACTTCGTCTTGAGCTCCAGATCGGCCAGGATGCTCACGAGGTTGGCGTTCCCGCAGCGCTCGCCGTAACCGTTGATCGTCCCCTGGACGTGGCGCACGCCGTTGGCTACCGCAGCCAGGGAGTTGGCCACTGCCAGCTCCGAGTCGTTGTGGCAGTGGATGCCCCACACCACCTCGGGACCGCCGTCGGCGGCGAGAGCGGCGAGGGTCGAACGAACGATCGCGATCACTTCGTCAGGGAGCGCCCCGCCGTTGGTCTCGCACAGGACAAGGGTCCGTGCGCCCGCATCGCGGGCGGCCCGGAGAGTGGCCAGAGCGTAGGCGGAATCGTCCTTGTAGCCGTCGAAGTAATGCTCGGCGTCGTAGATCGTTTCGCGACCGGCGGCGACCGGATAGGCCACCGAGTCGGCGACCATGGCGAGGTTCTCGTCGGGAGTGGCGCCCAGCACCTCGCGGACGTGAAGCAGCCAGCTCTTGCCGAAGATGGTCACCACCGGCGTCTCTGCGGCGACGAGTGCGATCAGGTTTGGATCGGCTTCGGCCCGATTGGAGCGGTGGCGAGTGGAGCCGAAGGCGACCAGTTTCGTGTTCTTCCAAGGGATCGACCTGGCGGCGTCGAAGAAGTCGGCGTCTTTCGGGTTCGAGCCGGGCCAGCCGCCTTCGACGTAGGCCATCCCGAACTCGTCCAGGCGGCGGGCGATCTTGATCTTGTCCGCCAGTGAGACGACCAGGCCTTCGCGCTGGGTGCCGTCGCGCAGCGTCGTGTCGTAGAGAGTGACTCGCTCGCTCATCGTGAGGCTCCAGTTGCGGCGGCACCGACCTTCGCACCGCCCTCCGCACCGCCCTTCGCGCCGGCCTCGAGGGCGGCCACGACCGCGTCCGCCATGGCCTGGGTGCCGACCTTGCGTTGGCCAGGCTGCTCGCCGGTTGCGGCGACCAGGTCGGGGGTTCGATAGCCCTGGGCAAGGGCGTCGGCAACGGCCTTCTCGATCGCTTCGGCGGCGGCGGTCTGGCCGAGCGACCAGCGCAGCAGCATGGCGCCCGAGAGGATCGTCGCCACCGGATTGGCGATGTCCTTGCCGGCGATGTCGGGCGCGGAGCCGTGGATCGGCTCGTACAGGCCGTGGATGCCGTAGGCGGTCCGTTTCTCGCCGATGGACGCGGACGGCAGCATCCCGAGCGACCCGGCCAGCACGCTGGCCTCGTCGGAGAGGATGTCGCCGAACAGATTCTCGGTGACGATGACGTCGAAGGCCGCGGGCCGCTGGATCAGCATCATCGCGCAGGCATCCACCAGCCGGTGTTCGACCGTGACGTCGGGGAATTCGGGCTTCACCTCTTCGACGATCGTCCGCCACAGCCGGCTCGACGACAAGACATTCGCCTTGTCGACGCTGGTCAGCTTCTTGTGACGGCCGCGCGCCAGCTCGAAGGCGAGCTTGACGACCCGGCGGATCTCGCCTTCGGTGTAGAAGAGGGTGTCCACGACTTCGCGGCCGTTGGGACCGTCGCTCTGGCCGGACGGCTTGCCGAAGTAGAGCCCGCCGGTCAGTTCGCGCACGATCAGCATGTCGACGCCGGCAACGAGCGACTCGCGCACTGGCGAACTGGCCTGGAGCACCGGCTGGACCGTCACGGGTCGCAGGTTGGCGTATAGGGCCAGGTCCTTTCGCATGGCCAACAGGGCCTGCTCGGGCCGGACCTTCGCCTTGGGATCGTCGTACTTCGGGTCCCCGATGGCACCGAAGTAGACCGCATCCGCGGCGGCGCAGGCGGCCATGTCCTCGTCCCGGATAGGCACGCCGTAGGCAGCGATGGCGACCCCTCCGACGAGCACCTCCTGCCATTCGAAGGCAAAGCCGAAGAGCCGACCGGCAGCCTCGAGAACACGCCGGCCGCCCGAAATCACCTCGGGGCCGATCCCATCGCCTGGGACCACCGCGAGGCGGAACGTGGGTGTGGGCTTGGGCGTGGGCTGTGTCACGGGAGCTTCTCCACTCTCTCGGGTACCTGGCCGGAGGCGCGAGCCGCGTCCAGCATCGCCTGGCGCGCGACCGCGTCTTGATGGAGCTTCTCCGCGCCGGATAGATAGGCGGCCACGGAGGCCTCGATGATGTTGGTCGATAGACCGTGGCCGGTCGCGACGAAGGCGTCGTCGCCCTCATCCGTGGAGCGGTGGACGCGGACCACGACCTGGCCCTGGGCGTCCTCGCCTGCGGAGACGGCCTTGATCTCGTACTCCGCCAGGATCGGCTTCCAGCCCAGAACCGACTCGAGGGCCTGATCGATTGCGCCATACAGAGCGTCCACTGGACCGTTCCCGGTGGCCTCGATCGAGCGCGATTCCTCGCCGATCTTGAGCGAGATCATGCCCATTGCCCGGCCGCCGTGAGAGCTGGTCACGCTCCAGCCCGCCAGGCAGATCGTGTCCGACGCGCCCGTTACGCGCTGCTCCACGATCGCCAGAAGGTCGGCGTCGGTGACGTCCTTCTTGGCGTCCGCCAGGGCGATGACCTGGGCGTAGATCGCGTCCAGAGCCTCGCCCTCGACCTCGTGACCGAGCGTGCGCATCTTCTCGCGCAACCCGCGCCGCCCGGACAGCTTGCCGATCGTCAGCTGGCTGCCGGAAAGCCCGACCGACTGCGGCGTCATGATCTCATAGGTGAGCGGGTTCTTGATGACGCCATCCTGGTGGATGCCGGATTCGTGGGCGAAGGCGTTGCCTCCGACGATCGCCTTGTTCGGCTGGACGGTGAAGCCGGTCAGGTAGCTGACCAGCCTGCTGGCCGGCGTGATCTGCTTGGTCACGACCCGCGTCGCCAGGCTGGGGAACTGCGTGGGGCGAGTCTTGATGCCCATGACCACTTCTTCGAGCGAAGCGTTGCCGGCCCGCTCGCCCAGGCCGTTGACGCAGACCTCGAGCTGGCGGGCGCCGTTCTGCAGCGCCGCCAGAGTGTTGGCAGTGGCCAGACCTAGGTCGTTGTGGCAGTGGACCGAGATCGTGGCCGCCGCGCCGAACCGCTCCACCACCTGCTGGACCAGCTCTCCGAACTCGGCCGGGATAGCGTACCCGACCGTGTCCGGGATGTTGAGCGTGCTCGCCCCCGCCTCGACCGCGACCTCGTAGATCTTCATCAGGAAGTCGAGGTCCGTCCGAGTCGCATCCTCGGCGCTGAACTCGATCTCGACGTCCGGCCCGAGGGCCTTCCGCCCGTAGCCCACCCACTTGGCCGCGGCAAGCAGCGCGTCGTCGCGCGAGATGCGCAGCTTGTGCTTGAGGTGGATGTCGCTGCTGGCGATGAATACGTGGAGGTGAGGCCGCTCGGCGACCCGAAGGGCTTCCACGGCGCGCTGCGGATCTCCGTCCTTGCAGCGCGCCAGGCCGGCCACCGCCACGCCCCGCGTCTCGCGAGCGATCGTCTGGACCGCCTCGAACTCGCCGGGCGAGCTGGCCGGGAACCCGGCCTCGATTACGTCCACGTTGAGGTGAACAAGCTGGCGGGCGACCTCGATCTTCTCCGCGACGGTGAGCCCGGCCCCAGGGGCCTGCTCGCCGTCGCGCAGGGTGGTGTCGAAGATGCGTACGGCTCCCGGGGCTACACCCCGGCTGGGTACATAGTCGGGTACGTTCTCGCTCATGCCCGCCCTCCGGGGTTAGCCCTTGGGCTTCTCGGCCGCCGCCTGCGGCTGCCCGTCCACGACTTCGACCGGGTTCAGGAACGGCATTGCCTTGCGCAGCCGGGCGCCGACCTGTTCGACCTGATGGTCGCGGCCGGCTTCGCGCATCTTCTTGAACTCAGGCAGACCGGCCTCGTTCTCGGCGATCCAGCGGGCGGCGAAGGAGCCGTCCTGGATCTCGCCGAGGACCTTCTTCATCTCCGAGCGGACGCGAGCGTCGATGATCCGCGGTCCGGAGACGTAGTCGCCGTACTCGGCGGTATCGCTGACCGAGAACCGCATGTAGTTCATGCCGCCGCGATACATCAAGTCCACGATCAGCTTGAGCTCGTGCATGACCTCGAAGTAGGCCAGCTCCGGCTGATAGCCGGCTTCGACGAGGGTCTCGAAGCCGTTTCTGATCAGGCTCGTGACGCCGCCGCAAAGGACGACCTGCTCGCCGAAGAGGTCCGTCTCGGTCTCTTCCTTGAAGGTGGTCTCGAGAACGCCGGCGCGGGTGGCGCCGATTCCACGGGCGTAAGCGAGCACGCGCGCGCGAGCGGTGCCGGTCGCGTCCTTCTCGACCGCGAAGAGAGCGGGCACACCGCCGCCCTGTTCGAAGACGGAGCGGACCAGGTGGCCCGGACCCTTGGGGGCGACCATCCCCACGTCGATGCCTTCGCCCGGCCTGATCCGATCGAACCGGATGTTGAAGCCGTGGGCAAACATCAACAGCTGACCGGCGTGCATGTTCGGCTCGATCGCGGTCTCGAACACCTTCTTCTGGATGGTGTCCGGGACCAGGATCATGATCACGTCGGCGGCCTTCACCGCATCGGCGATCTCGGCCGTCTTGAGGCCCGCTTCGGCCGCGATGGCACGAGCCTTCGGGTTCGCCTCGACGACGGTCACGTCGTAGCCCGAGTCGTGCAGGTTCTGGGCATGGGCATGCCCCTGGCTGCCGTAGCCGATGATGGCGATCTTCTGGCCGGCGAGCGCCTTGGGGTCGGCGTCGGCGTCGTAATACATACGTGCGGTCATCGCTTTGCTGCCTCCTCGATGGACCCGGCACCCCGGGACATAACGACGGTACCGGAGCGGACGAGCTCCTTTATGCCGAATCCGCGCAGGAGGCCTATCAGAGCGTCCACCTCTGCCTCCGTGCCGGTCGCCTCGACGATGAGCGACTCGGCCGCGAGATCCACGACCTTGGCCTTGTACATCTCCGCGAGGGTCAGCACCTCGCCCCGATTCCGGTCGTCGGCCCGGACCTTGATGAGCGCGATCTCGTGATCCACGGTCGGGTCGCTGGTGACGTCCTGGACCTTGAGGACGTCGATGAGCCGGTAGAGCTGCTTTGCCGCCTGCTCGACGGCCACGTCGTCTCCGCGCAGGGTCAGCGTCATGCGGCTGACTTCCGGCTGGTCCGTGTGGCTGACGGCAAGGGTCTCGATGTTGAAGCTGCGGGCCCGCATCAGGCTGGCCACGCGGTTGAGGACGCCGGGCTTGTTGAGGACTATCGCTACCAGGACGTGGCGGTGCACCTCGCCGTGGCCGGGCATCGTCCGAGCCGGTGGCGCGGTATGGGCCGGCGCCGGCGGCGGCGCCGAATTGGGGGCCTGGTGAGCTGGCGTCTGTCCGTTGGGGCTCATTGCTTGGGCTCCTCGAACTGCTCCTCGAGCAGGTCCGACAGGCCTTTGCCGGCCGGCATCATGGGGAAGACGTTCTGCTGCTCGGCGATCTCGAAGTGGACCAGGGCCGGGCCGTCGACGGCTCTCGCGGCGGCGATGGCGCTATCCACTTCCTCGGGCGTGGAGGCCCGGAAGCCGGCCACGCCGTAGGCCTCGGCCAGTTTGATCCAGTCCGGGCCGAGCAGATGTGAGGAATGGTAGTTGCCCGCGTAGACGAGCTCCTGCCATTGGCGGACCATGCCCAGCTTGTGATTGTCCAGCAGGGCGATCTTTACCGGGACGTGGTCCTGGACGAGGGTCATGAGTTCCTGGACCGTCATCTGCAGACCGCCGTCGCCGACGATCGCCCAGGTCTCCTTGTCCGGCCGGCCGATCGCGGCGCCCATCGCGGCGGGCAGACCGAAGCCCATCGTCCCGAGGCCTCCGGAGCTGATGTGGCTGTTTGGGCGGCGGAAGCCGGCGTACCGCGCGGCCCACATCTGATTCTGGCCGACGTCGGCGACGATCGTGGCATCGTGGTTGGAGGCTTCGCCGATCTTGCAGACGACGAAGTCGGCCGAGAGCTGGCCGTCGCGCCAGGCTCCGGAGCCATGCCACGGCGTCTTCTCGGACTCGGCCCGCCACTGCACCAACTCCGCGAGGTACGCCGCCCGACGTTCCGGATCGACCTGCGCGACCTGCGGCAGAAGCGCCGCAAGAACGCGCTTCACGTCGCCCACGATCGGGATCTCCACGGCCACGTTCTTGCCGATTTCGGCCGGGTCGATGTCGACGTGGACGATTCGCGCGTACGGCGCGAAGGTGGGCACGTGACCGGTCACGCGGTCGTCGAAGCGCATGCCAAGGGCGATCAGCAGGTCGGCCGACTGGATCGCTTTGTTGGCGTGCTTCCAACCGTGCATTCCTACGAAACCGAAGCTCAACGGGTGTGTCTCGTCCATGGCGCTCACGCCCAGCAACGTATGAACGACAGGGATCTGAGCCTTCTCGGCCAGCTCGCGCAGTTCGTTCGTGGCGTCGGAGATCAAGACTCCGTGGCCGGCCAGGATGACGGGGCGCTGGGCTCTGGCGATCTCCTGGGCGAACAGCCTGATCTGGCGCGGATGCCCTTCGAAAGTCGGCTTAAAGCCGGGCAGATCGACAACCTCCGGATGCTCGGCCGTGCAGACGCCCATCAGGGCGTCCTTGGTCAGGTCGACGTGGACCGGCCCGGGACGTCCGGTTCGGGCGATGTGGAAAGCCTCGGCAAAGACTCGAGGGATGTCGTTCGCTTCGCGGACCAGGTAGTTGTGCTTGGTGCACGGCAACGTGATACCGGTGATGTCGATCTCCTGGAAGGCATCCTTGCCAAGCAGGGACCCGACGACGTTGCCGGTGATGGCGACGATCGGGACGGAGTCGAGCTGGGCGTTGCCTATCCCGGTGACGAGGTTCGTGGCTCCCGGGCCCGAAGTGCCGAGGCACACCCCCACTTTGCCGGTGGCGCGGGCGTAGCCATCGGCGGCGTGGGCGCCGCCCTGTTCGTGGCGGACGAGGACGTGACGCAGTTCCGGGTAATCGCCGAGGACGTCGTAGAAGGGCAGGACGACGCCGCCGGGATATCCGAAGAAGACCTCCACTCCCTGGCGGAGCAGCGCCTCGCAGACCGCGTCCGCCCCGATGCGAGGCCGTGTCAGGCCGCGTTCGGCCAGGCTCTTGATCTGGTTGCGGAGGTTGTCTGTGAGCATCTCGCGGCGGCCGGCCTCGATGGCCGCGGCCCGCTCGGTGCCGGCGCCCGGGGTGTGGTTGATGCGCTCGCGCCGCTGGTCGGCTTCGCCGGCGCCGCCAGACGCGGGCGTCTCCGCCGTGGTCGCGGTCGACGAACGGCCATTACGCGCAATGGTGCGTGCGTCGCCCTCTTTCGTGCCCATCGCTGCGTCCCTTCCTGTCCTCTGACTCCGATCGCCTGCGTCCGGCCGGTCGATCGGCAGTTTGTCTGGCCATCAAAAAACCCTCGCCGCTCCGGCGAGGGTTCTGGTCGATTTGGGCTTGCGTCGCTAGCGCTGGTCCCTTCGTCCATCCTCCCGCCGGGAGCCGGTAATGAGTACGAATACGCGCTCAATGCCAAGCTCGACAGAGCGAAGTAGGCCGAGGAGGGATACGTCGACCAGTCCGAGGTCTTCGGCCGGCACCTGGACAAGCCGACCATCCGCCCTGATGGCGATGGCGACGTGGCGGCGATGCAGACCGTCGAACAGGCCCAACCTGATTCTCCGTAGCTAGCGCACGCGGGTTCTTACTCCCGCGGTGTCCGGCGAGTGTAGCAGCAGCGGTCAAGCCGTGCGTCACCCCGTTCCGGAACCACGAGGGGCGGGACCGTAGGACGATAGTACGGGAGATATTGGCAGGGCCGGGGGCTGGAAACTTGAAGGAGACAAGCTTCGTCGCCCAAGAGTCCAACGGGGCCGGTCTCCAGAAGAGCCCGTGAGCTCGGACACACGGGCCGGGCGTTGGCTCGGCAAGCGCTCAGTGGCTGACGAGAATGACACCGGCCAACATCCGCCTGGTGGCCGCTCGGGCCCGAATCGGACCAGGTTCGGAAAGGAAAACCGCTCATGTGGAGCAAGTTGACGGCCAGGTCCGCTGGGACGTTCCTAGGAGCGCTCAAAGGGCACACCCATTGGGTGCACGATGTCGCTTTCAGTCCCGACGGTAAGCTCCTAGCCTCCGCAAGTGCCGACAACACGGTCCGGCTCTGGGACCCGGCTACCGGTCTCTGTCTGGCCACTCTCGAGGGGCATAGCGACACAGTACTGGCCGTCGCCTTCAGCCCAGACGGTAACCTCCTCGCCTCCACCGGATGGGACCAGACCATCAGGCTCTGGGACCCGGCATCCTGCGGCCTATTGAGAACGCTCGAGGGGCATGGCGGTTGGGTGCTCGCCCTCGCGTTCAGCCCTGGAGAGAGGCTCCTGGCTTCTTCCAGTGCCGACAAGGCCGTCAAGCTCTGGGATCCGTCTTCCGGGCGCTGCCTTCGGACGCTCGAGGGGCACAGCGATGAGGTATCCGGCGTGGCCTTCACCCCAGACGGGAAGTTGCTCGCCTCCGCGAGTGCCGACCGAAGCGTCAAGCTCTGGGATCCGTCTACCGGCATCTGCGTGCGGACCCTCGAGGGGCACCGGAATGGGGTGAATGACGTCTCCTTCAACTCGGACGGCAGGTTCCTCGCCTCCGCGAGCCGGGACCACAGCGTCCGGATCTGGGATCCGGCCGCCCGCTGGTCGGCGCGGAAGCTCGAGGGGCACTCCGGTCCCGTGGCCTCCGTCGCCTTCAGCCCCGTTCGCAGACTCCTCGCCCCGGGAAGCGGCGACCACAGTCTCCGGCTCTGGGATCCGTCCTCCGGTCATGGCCAGCGACCGGTCGAAGGGCACAGCCTGGGCGTGTGGGCGGTCGCGATCAGTCCGGACGGCCGGCTCCTGGCGTCCGCGAGTGCCGACAAGACGGTCCGGCTCTGGAGCCTGGACAACTAGCCTCCGCCACACATGTCATGGACGGCGATGGTCGGCTGGCTACGCGGCGGTGTCCCGTCCGCCCGGCTCGCCCGTGCGCCGATGCCACGGCCACCACGCCCACTCCCCAAGGAAGGCGGTGATGGCCGGGACGAGCAAGCTTCGGACTATGAACGTGTCGATCAGCACGCCCAGTGCCACGGTCACGCCGACCTGGAAGAGCAGCTGCAAGGGCGAGCTCACGAGCGCGCCGAAGGTCCCTGCGAGGATCAGGCCCGCGGAAGTGATGACCGTTCCGGTCCGGGCCGAGGCGACGCGGATCCCCTGCCGCAGCGGCCGGGTGGAGCTCTCCTCCCGAACGCGCGACATCAGGAAGATGTTGTAGTCAGAGCCGAGCGCAACGAGCAGGACGAAGACCATCAGGGGTATGAAGTAGTTCATCCCCGGCTGCCTGAAGAGGTTCTGGAGGATCAACGCGGAGAGGCCCAGGCTCGTGGCATAGGACAGCAGAACGGTGAGAACCAGGTAGACCGGAGCTACGACCGCTCTGAGGAGCAGGATCAGCACGATCAGAATCCCGATGATCGTGATCACCGCGACCCGCAGGAAGTCGGCCGAGATCGTGGCCTGGACGTCGGCGAACTCGGCGGTCGCGCCTCCCAGGTATGTCTGCGCCGCGCCGGTCGCTCCGGTCGGTAACGACTTGATCGCCGGATCGGTCGCCAGGAGGGTCCGCAGGCTTCGTACCGCGTCGAACGACCTGGTGTCGTAGGGGTCCGTGGCCGTCGTTACGTACAAACGCGTCACGTCGCCGGCGGCGGACACGTATGCGCTCCGCAGAGAAGGCGGCGCATACAGGACGGACGATCCCAGCTGCGCGGCCAGCCGGTCGAGCTCGTCGGGCACGCGAAGGCGCGCCGACGCCATGGCCTGTTGCTGCGCGGCCGCGGCGGGGCTGAGCTCGATGCCCGTCGGAGCGAAGTAGATCGGTGTCGACTGCGTGGCGAACCAGCTCGACATCTCCTTGAGAGAGCCGAGCAGCTGCAGGACGGCGACGGCATCGCGGCTCGTCGTTAGCGCGGTCACGGCGCCCAGCGCGGACTGATAGGAAGCCAGGGACTTGACCGGGGGCTGGGCGGTTCCGAGCTCGTTGAGATAGCCGGTTAGCTGGGCCAGCTCCGTCGTCGTGTCCGAGGCGGCCGGCGCCGCCGCCGCGGCCTGGAGTTGCGCGGCGATCGCGTCCAGCTGGTTCACGACCAGGGCCTGCGTGCGGCTGTCGATGAGCCCCTGGTGGAGCGTGGCCATGTCGGCGGACAGGGCGATCCACAGGCTGTCGTGGCGCTCGTCCGGGAAGGCGTCCGCCAGGCCGCTGACGTAGGAATCGGCCGCCGCGATTCCGGCCAGGCTTGCGTCGCTCAGCTGAGCGTTGATGTCCGCGTTGGGTGGCTTGCGGAACGCCTCGGCCGTCTGGGGCAGCTGAACGGAGGGGCGGAGCAGGTCCGATATCTTCCCCTCGCCAATCGGGTCGACGATGCTGCGGACGGCCCGGATGTTCGGCAGGTCCGCGATCGACTTCTCCAGAGTCGCGATCCTGGCCAGCCCATCCTGGTTCGTCAGGTCGGCGGCCGAGCCGCTCGGTACTTTGATCAAGACGGTGAGAGGCATGAGCTGGCCCGGCGCGAGGTGCCGGCTGAGGGTCTCGAAGCCCTGACGGGACTCGGCTCCGGTCGGCAGCTCATTCAGAACGTCGAAGTTCTGCTTGAGCTGGGGGAGCCCCAGCGTGGGGATGAAGAGGACGACCAGCACCGCGCCCGCGAGCAAACCGGGCCTGCTCGTGATCCGGCGGGCCAGAGCGGCCCAGAACCCCCCGGTTTCGTCGCCCGCCGTACGCGTCCGATCGTGGGTCGGCCAGAAGAGGCGCCGTCCCGAGATTGCCAGCAGCGAAGGGGTCAGCGTCAGGCCGGCCAGCAGCGTGACGAAGATGGTGATCGCCAGGGCAGGTCCGGTTGTCTGAATCATCCCGAACCGTGCGGCGATCATCGAAGTCAGGCCCACGATCACCGTCGCGGCGGAGGCCGCGATAACGGCGCCGATGCGACCGTAGGTCACTCGCACGGCATCCTCGGGCTCATGCCGCCCGAGCTCCTCGCGGAATCGGGAGATCATGAAGATCGTGTAGTCGGTGCCGACGCCGAAGACGAGGACCACGATGAACGAGTCGAGGACCGATGAGAGCTGCCACCCTGCCTGGGCAAAGAAGCCCAGAATGCCGCGCGCCACGAAGAAGGCGGCGCCGATCGTCATCAGTGGCACCAGGGCGGCCAGCGGCGCGCGATAGATGAGCAGCAGCACCACGACGACCAGGACGATCGTAACCAGAGTGGTCCGATCGGTCCCGTCGCGGATGGCCTGGAGGTAGTCGCGGCCGATCCCGGCCTGACCTGTCACCTGGGCCGTGAGGCCCGATGGCAGCACGCCGGAAGCGCCGAGGTGCGCGCGGGCCTCGTCGACTGTTTCGTTCGTCTTGGGCAGGAAAGAGGGCATGCTCATGTCGAAGTGAGCCAGCTCGACAACCCCGTCGCTGCTGCGCAGCATCGACGCGAGGGACGGCGAGCCTTCGGCGGTCACGTAGCGCACGATCGCCTCCGGATGGCCGCTGCCCTCGAAGTAGCTCCGCAGCCCCTCGATGGCCGCCCGGTCCGCGTCCGTCAGCCCGCCGGTCCTCGAGAAGACGATGAGCGCTTGAGACGGCGCCGAGTCCGACGGAAACGAATCGGCGATGACGTGACGAGCGGCGAGCGACTCGGCATCCTGCGGAAGGAAGCTGCTCTCATCGGCGGAACCGACCTGTGTCAGAGACGGGCCCAGGACTCCGAAGAAGATGGCGGCAACGACCCAACCGGCCAGGAAGACAAACCGCAGCCGAAGTACCAGCCAGCCGAGTCGATCGAACATCAGGACTCCCTATTGATGTCACGCCAGGGCCACCGCAGAGCTGCGCCGCGTCGCGCAGCGAAGAGACGGGGGCAGGTATCGCCCGATCATTGTTCCCTTGCGGGCCGGCGTTCCCTGGCGGGCCGGCCAACCGCCAACCCGGCCGGAAGGCCGCGCCCAGACCGCCGCCAGGCGAGTAGCCCGACCCGGATGGCTGTGTAGGCAATCGTCATTATCGGGGCCACCAAGCGCAAAGGGATGGCCATAGCAGCCGCCAGGAACGGGTCAACCGGCAGGGCCAACATCGCGTAGTGGTACTGGGAAGTCGGGAACAGCGCCGGAACCACCAACCAGGCGGAGGCGCGCAGGTCAATCCGCGCAAGAATGACGAGCGCTGCGATGGTGGGCAGGAGGAGGTACGGCGTGCCCCACGCACTGAAGCCGCCTTCGGACTCGGCAGAGATGGCGCTCTGGACGGTCGCGGCCTGATTCAGGAAGGACGACCATAGACCTGGGAACAGAACTACCGACGCGCTCAAGGCAGCCGCCACAGCCAGAAGAGCACGCCAACGGCGCTCGCCTACAAGCGGCGGTATTGCGATGACCTTGATGGCCGAGGCCACAGCCCCTCCCCATGTTCCCCCGGCCAGCAGTAGTGCCAACAGAACGACATTCGGGTTGGCGGACATCACGCCGAACATCATCGGTGGGTAGGCGATCCATCCAATCGGCAGACGTAGAGCCCGCACGACCACGATGGCGGCTACGAACGAAGCCACCAACCATAGCCAGAGGAACGCTTCTTCCGGCAGCAGTGTCAAAGGCGAGAGCAAGATGACCGTAGGGGGCAGGCCGGCGTAGCTGAAATGGTGTCCAGCCAAGGCCGCGCCCGTCGCCCACGGATTCTGGCCCGCCAACCAGGCAGCTGAGCCTCGGTAGTAGATGTGCGCGTCGAAGCCCACGATCGGGAAGTCGTGCGGGCCGTTGAGTCCCTGGGCGAGGTAGAGCGCCCAGAAGATGAGGAACGTTCCGGGCAGGAGGAAGCCTAGCCACCGACGCCGAAACCCCGGCTCGAGGTAGTCGCCCGGGAGCGACGGCTTGGACGGTTTGGCGAAGAAGCTCCGGAGTGCGTCGCCGACAATGCGCCTGATCCGGTCGGCGGAGCCCGTGCCGCCACTCTCCGGACGTGCCGGGAGACCGCCCTGGGGTGCCCCCAGCTGCGTCACTTGGAGATCACCTCAACTCGATCGATCGCGCCACCCGAAGCAAGTCCGGCTTCCACGGTTGGGGCGACTTGACCGAGCGTGGGGCTTGAGGAAGGACGTGACGTGCGGACGGCAACCAACACTAGCGCCACCGCAATCCAAGTCGTCACCGGCAGCGCGATGGCGGCGTCGGCCAGGATCCACGCGATGAAGAGAGCGATGCTGACTCGACGGGCCTGGGGCATTCCGCGGCTCCGTGTCCATGCGGCAACCGCCACCGGTATCAACGCCACCGGGTAGTGGTACCAGGTCACCGGCAGCAGGATGAGCGAAGCGACTACGGCCCAGCCGAAGCTCTCGAGTGTGTCGCGCACGAGTCGCGAGGCCACGACCGTGCCGGCGATCGCAACAACCGCAAAGACAACGGCCAGCCCATGAGCCAGGCCGTGATTGTCGACAAGGAGAGCCAGCTGACTGGCCGGACCTATGTTGAGCCGATCGGCCAGATCGGCGGCTGAACTGACTCGCAGATAGTCGATGTAGTCATGCCAGGGTCCCGCGCCCCCTAACAGCAGGCTCACCAAAAGTATCGCTGCACCTGTTGCGATGACCCCGGCGAGGACCGCCGCATACGGCCAGCGGGGGGACCTGGAACGGCGACGAAGAGCCAGCCAGACCACCAGAGAGCCCGGGTGCAGCTTGATTGCCGCAGCCAATGCCAGAGCTGCCCCGCCTGCCAAGGAGGTCATGCGCGACGGCCCCAGACCTTCCGCCGGGAGAGTCAGAACCACGAGCCCAACCAGGAGTGGAAACCATGCATCCACGTTCCCGAACCAGAGGGAGGAGGTAAGGGGGAAGAAGAGGGGCGCGGCGGCCAGCGTGAGCAAGGCGGCATCGAGAGGAAGGGCGGGCAGCATCTTCGCGGGTCGACCGATCGGGGCTCGCGCCAGAAGAGCCGACATGGCGGCGACCCCGACGCCGGCCCCGATGCACCAGAACGTCAGGATCAGCCAGGTCGGGAGCCCCGAGATCGGAACCAGAGCCTGAGCCACGACAGGCGGATATGAGTAGAAGAGATCAGTGGCTGTGAGACCGTGCGCGACGGCATTGGGATCGTACGGCGAACCACCCCCCGCCACGCGCCGTGCGGCATCGAGCAATAGCTGCAGATCGAAGCCCGCGGCGGGAGGGCTGCGGTGGAGAAGGACGGCTCCCATGATCGCCACGTAGACCCAGCCCAGGACAGCGACGCCAAGGCACATGACCCTGAAGAAGAGCGCGCGGGCTGGGTCGGCGCCAAAGGCACCCAAACCGACGATGCTCGCTCGGCGACCTGTCGTCTCGAAGTCAGAGGGCGGTCGTGCCGGGATGTCCGGCTCCGGGATTCCCCGCTCCTTCCCGAACCGAGACACGGCCGGCCGAGGACGCCTGGCCCCTGTGGTCACTCCGATCTCCGCCTGGCACCACGTTTCTTGAGCCACCAGAGCGCCATAAGCGTCCCGCCGACGACGGGGACGAGCCAGTAGCGGCCGCCTGGGTCTTCGGGTCCGGCGGCGATGCCGGTGGCTCTTACACGGACCAGCGGCATGCCTTCGCACTTGCGGGCGACCGCGTCCGGGGAGTCGCACCAGGGATTCCCCATTCCCATCATGCACGCGACTACGCCCATGCTGCGCAGCAGAGGAGCGACCACTCGGATCCTCTCATCGTCGTCGGTGACCTCCTCGGCCACGCCGCCGAAGGCACGGCCGGGCAGGATCACCTCGACGTTGGGATCGGCGAGAACGTTCTGGAACCAGTGGGCACGTCGCCCGAACCCGGCGATGCAATACACGTACTCGCCGACGATGGTGTAGCCGAGCGGCGCGTCCCGCATCTCACCGCTCTTGCGACCACGTGTGCGCAGGATCATCAAGTAGCCGGTGAGCGGGTTCGAGATGTAACGGCCCATGCCCATCTTCAGAGCGGGCACACCGACGTACTTGTTCGCCGAGTTGAAGGCGGCGTGAATCGCGGGCAGGGCAGCAGTCACCGATACTGGGTATTGCAGGCCTTCGCCCCACTTGCCGTTGTCCTGCTCGCCGGCAGCCGAGCCGGCCTCGCTTGTGGCCGAGCCCGTCGTGGCGACGGCCAGAGTTGTGGCCAGATCCGGTGTTTCGTCTTCTGTGACCATCGTTCCCCCTTCTCTCGAGGGCCCCATCGGGCACGGGATGAAGGTTAAGCCAACTGAATCGGCGCGGAAAGCCGGCCGCTCGTACTCTCCGGGTTAGGCGGTACGATTCGGACCTGCATTCCAATGGGAAGGACGAGATGACGCGACCGAGTGAACCTGCGCCCCAGACCCCCGAACTCGAGCGCCTCGATGCGCTGGTGCGGTCCCTGAGCATCGAAGAGCGGGCGCGGCTGACCGCAGGCATCGATGCCTGGCATGCGGCAGGAGTCGATTCGATCGGCCTGGGGCCGATGCTGACGCAGGACGGCCCCAACGGCGTCCGAGGCACGACCTTCCCGGAAGGATCCAGCGCAACCTGCACGCCCTGCGGAACGGGCCTCGGCGCCACATGGGACGCGGATCTGGTGGCCGAGGTCGCGGCCCGGATCGGCGCGGAAGCGAAGCGTGCCGGTGTCCACTACATGCTGGGGCCCGACCTGAACCTGGTCCGTTCGCCGCTCGCCGGACGCGACTTCGAGTGCTACTCCGAAGATCCCATGCTGGCTGCCAGGCTGGGGGTTGCCTATGTGAGGGGCATGCAGTCGCAGGGCGTTGCCGCCTGCCCCAAGCACTTCGTGGCCAACGATTCGGAGACCCATCGAACAACGGTCAACTGCGTAGTCGACGAGCGAACGCTGCGAGAGGTCTACCTCCGTCCATTCGAGGCAGTGGCTCGGGCCGGGGCGTGGTCGATGATGGCCGCCTACAACCTCGTCAACGGCCTCCACTGCACCGGCAACCGAGCCCTCATCGGCACCATCCTTCGCGACGAGTGGGGCTGGGACGGCGTGCTGATGTCCGACTGGCAGGCCACCCAGGACACCGTCGAGGCCACGGCGGGGCTGGACCTGGAGATGCCGGGGCCGCCGCACAGCTTCGGGCCACTGCTCGCGGCAGCGGTCCGGCGTGGTGACGTCGACGAGGAGACGCTCAACCGTATGGCGATGCGCGTCCTGACTCTCGCGACGAGGGTCGGAGCCCTTCCCGTCGACCGCGCGCTCTCCGGCGGTGAAGCCGGCGGTGGTGGCCGCCTCGGCTCACCCGCGCCCTTCCTTCTCTCGGACCCGGAGGCCGCGGCACTAGTCCGCAGGGCGGCCGCGGACTCGTTCGTCCTGCTCGCCAACGACGGAATCCTGCCTCTGGCGGCCGGCCAGCTGAAACGCATTGCCCTGATCGGCCCCAACGCGGCGGCGCCATGCACACAGGGCGGCGGCGCCGCTCACATAGCCGCACCCTACGCGGTCTCTCCGCTCGACGGACTGCGAGCCGCGCTTCCGGCGAGCGTCGCCATGACTCATGAGCGCGGCTGCGGCATAGACCTCTTCCTGCCGCCACTGATGCGCATGGACCTCACCGACCTGGACGGCAACCCCGGGCTGACGGTCGAGTTCTTCCGCGGTCAGGAACCCCGGGGCATGCCCGTCTCGCGGTACAACGTTCCATCGAGCGACCTGCATCTGTTCGGCGACTTGCCCGCAGGGTTGCCTCAGGACGACTTCGCCGTTCGCCTGTCCACGTGGCTGACGCCGCGAGTCAGCGGGCCGTATCAGGTGAGCATGCGCGGCCTCGGCGGCCGCCGTCTCTTCGTCGACGGAGTGCCCGCGGCCGACGAATGGGCCGCCCCGGCAGGGATCGACGTCCCGACTGCGCTCTTCGAAGGCAACGAACGCGGCGGGGCGTTCGTGTTCGAGGCAGGGCAGCGCGTCCTGATCATCGGCGAAGCACACTCGGAGACGCATCATCCCAGCCTTCTCTCGATCGGCTGCTCCGAGCCAGTGTCGGGCGATTCGGTGGCATCGGCCGTCGCCGCGGCAGCGGCCGCGGACGTGGCGATCGTCGTCGTCGGAAACGACGAGGCCTGGGAGAGCGAGGGGCGGGATCGCAAGACGGTGACCTTGCCCGGCCGCCAGAACGAGCTCGTAGAACGCGTGGCGGCGGTGAATCGCAAGACCATCGTCGTCGTGAACGCCGGCTGCCCGATGGACCTGCCCTGGGCCGACCGAGTGGCCGCCGTCATCTACGCCTGGTTCCCCGGCCAGGAGTTCGGCCACGCCCTGGCCGACGTGCTGCTGGGTATCCGTGAACCGGGTGGCCGGCTACCCATCACGCTGGCGCGCGGCGCCGACGACTTCCCCGCATACGACACGACGCCGGGTCCGGACGAGGAGCTGGTCTACCGGGAAGGCGTGAACGTCGGCTATCGCGGCTTCGACGCAGCCGGGACGGAGCCACGGTTCGCATTCGGGCACGGCCTGGGCTACACCACGTTCGAGTACGAGTCGTTGGACCTGCGATCGGACGGGCTGGCCGAGGGCGAGCCGGTGGAGCTTCGGGTCAAGCTCCGCAACACCGGATCGCGGCCGGGCAAGGAGGTAGTCCAGGTCTACCTGGCCGACCTCGAGAGCTCGGTGCCGCGGCCGCCGCGCGAGCTCAAGGGATTCGCCGTCGTACGACTGGCTCCGGGCGAGGTCGCGGAGCTGACCTTGACGCTCCAGAACCGCGATCTGGCTTACTGGGATGCCACACGCCACTCATGGCAGATCGAGCCCGGCCGGTTCGAGATCCAGGTCGGTCGGTCCTCCCGCGACATCCGACTCCGCCAGTCCTTCGAGTTCGCCTGACCGTTCGATCGGTCGGCCCGCGGCTCGCTCTTGCGATCTTCTGGTAACCTCGATAGCCCCCGTCCGCTGTGAGGCTGGGCCATCGAACCGCGGGTAGAGCCATGGCAGAGAAACCGCGCACCCTGTTCGAGAAGATCTGGGATGACCACGTCGTGTCGTCCCAACCCGGCGCGCCGGCCATCCTCGCCATCGATCTACATCTGGTCCACGAGGTAACCAGCCCGCAGGCGTTCACCGGCTTGCGCGAGCGCGGCCTCGAGGTCCGCCGGCCGGGCCAGACCGTCGCCACGGCGGACCACTCGATCCCCACGCTGGACCCGTCGCTGCCCATCCTCGACGAGCTCGCGGCCAAGCAGCTGGCCCAAATCGAAGAGAACTGCCGCGAGTTCGGGATCCCGTTCTACGGCAAGGGCAGCCCGACGCGCGGCATCGTCCACGTCATCGGGCCGGAGTTGGGGCTGACGCAGCCGGGCATGACCATCGTCTGCGGCGACTCGCACACCGCCACGCACGGCGCCTTTGGAGCTCTCGCCTTCGGCATCGGGACGAGCGAGATCGAGATGGTCCTGGCGACGCAGACGCTCCTCCAGCGCAAGCCAAAGACGTTCCGGGTTCAGATCGACGGCCGGCTGGGGCCGAGCGTCGGCGCCAAGGACATCATCCTGGCCTTGATCGCCCGGATCGGGATCGGCGGCGGAACGGGTCACGTCATCGAGTACACCGGCGAGGCGATCCGCGCCCTGTCGATGGAAGAGCGCATGACCGTCTGCAACATGTCCATCGAGGCGGGCGCTAGAGCCGGGCTCATCGCCCCGGACGAGACCACGTTCGCGTACTTGAAGGGCAGGAAGTTCGCTCCTCAGGGAGCGGCCTGGGACGAGGCGGTCGCGCGCTGGCGGACGCTGCCGACCGACGAAGGCGCGACCTACGACCGAACGATCCCCATCGACGGCGAGGCGCTCGAACCTATGGTCACCTACGGCACGAACCCCGGCATGGGCGTG
>DATEXG010000169.1:0-2737 GCA_035257225.1 Candidatus Limnocylindrales bacterium | reverse complement strand
GCGACGGCGCTGGCAATCGTTGGGCTGCCGAACGACGTACTCCTGCCCCAGCCCGTGCCCCCGACCGACGGTCTCTCGCTGGTGCAGGCGTTGAGTGCCTTCGCCGCGGCCGGAACCGGGATCCAGCCACACGATGTTCTGTCCGCCAGGGCAGTCCGGCTTGCGGACGTGTCGTCCTCGTCCTGGTCCGCTCCAGCCGGCTCGCAATGGGTCTGGGCCATCAGCGTTCTACGACCCGAGTGCGCGGGAGCCCAGGGCGGAGGGCAAACCCCCGCCACGCCGGTCCCGGCGTTGCCGACGCAGAATGACGCGAGCGGAGTGTGCGCGGGGGACACGACCAGACTGATCATCCTGGACTACCACACGGGTGCGCACCTGGCGGCTTTCGACCCGGCGCCCTGACCCGGCGCCCTGTCATGGCGCCCTGACGCCGCGCCCAGTCGCGGCACCGGACCCGGCGATCGTGCCCCGCGCCCTGACCCCCCGCCCGGTTCGATTGGACCTGTTCGCGGTGAGCGATGCCCCGCTGGCGCAGAAGCCCCGATTGGCCTATTGGCTGTTCTTCGCCGGATTCGGCAGAGTAGTGTTTGCGCCGGAAGATGGCGCAGCCAGGCGTCGATTGTCGGCTTTCGATTCAGGGCGGAATCGGCGACCGGAAGACGAGAGAGCGAATGCGGGCGCCGCGTCCACTTTCGAGCTTCCGCCGGCCGACGGGCTCACGCTGGCCAAAGCGTTGGAAGGGCTGGCCACTCGAATAGCTCCGGAAACTCCCACTGTCGTCTCGGCCCGGGTCGTTCGATGGACGGAGGTGGGTCGTCCCCAGCAGCCCCGCCCGACTGGTGGGTGTGGGCGATTACTGTGCGCGGCGCCGTGCCTTTCTGGTGTAGGACAGGGCCAGCTTCCGAGTCCGCGATTCCGGTGCCAGAGCAATCGCCTCCTTACCCGTGCTCCGGGGGGACGACCGAGATGTTCGTCTTCGACTACTTGACGGGCGACTTCCTGGGGCAATGAGTCCCGCTCGGCCCTGACCGCCGGGCTTCTTGCGCGACAGGCGCACAATCGACCGCGTGACTGAATCAGATCGCGCGCGGTCCACGGCGGACGGCGGCGCGCCGGCGCGACGTCCGGCTGCGGTATGCCACGGTCCGGGCCATGTGGTGAAGTACGGCAATCCGGCCTTCGTGACCATCTTCGGGGCGCAGTGCGTGGGCCTGCCGGCTCGCGAGGGTTTGCTGGATCTGCCTGCCGACGCCTTCGTTCTGTTGGACGTGGTCCTGACACGAGGTCGCCCGTTCTCGCGCTGGTTGCGCCTGGGCGACGTCGAGTGGCGGATGACCGCGGCGCCACGGGTAGATCCGGGCACGCACGAGGTCTACGGGGTGGCGTTCCACCTGCGGTCGCGCTCCGATCTTCCCGTGTTGGCCACCCGGTCCGGGGAAGAGCAGGCGGACTCGGGGTGAACCCCGCCGGCGCGTGACGCGGCACTCGCCCGGGGCGCCCGCATCAGCGCGAACCCGGCCGGCGCACCTTCTCGGTGATCCAGAGGCTGACCGCTGCCCGACGCCGAAGCTCGCTACCACCCTCGCGGCTCTTGAGCGCGGCATCCAGCTCGAGGAGGCCCACGAGAGCGGCGTCCAGCTCCGGGAGCGCCCAGGTTCGAGCCTGTTCCGCCAAGCGCTCTGCGCGGTACGGGTTCAGCTTGAGCGTCCGCACCAGCGTCGCGGCAGGAGTCCCCGCTGCCAGGAGATCGGCGATCTCCATCAATTCCCTGATGCGGCGATGCAGGTGAACTACCAGAACTGGGCCTGGGACGTCGGCCAGGCGTTCCGCCAGTTCGGCGGCCTCGCCCGCTCGGCGCATACCCACCGCGTCCAGGAACGCCCACGTGGATCCGGGGACGGCGTCGGCCACCAGGACCTTCACGTCCTCGGGGCGGATCTGGCCGTCAAGGCGGTACACGGCCAGCTTCTCCAGTTCCGCCACGGCCAGCTCGCCCTGGCGCCTCCGGTCGATGTCGCGCTCACGAACGTTGGCGCCCACGCGCTCCGCGAGCAGGGCCGCGGCAGGCGGAGAGATGTTGATGCCGCGCTCCTTGGCGCGGTCCGCGATCCAGCGCGCCATCTGATCCCGGGTCGGCGCCTTGAACTCGCGGACGTCACCGCCGGCCGCCGCCACCGCATTGCGCAGCGTCTCTAGGGAGGCCGGCCGGCGAGCGGTGCCGTCGACGCTGTCCAGGAATGCCAGGCCGTTGCCGGTGGCCACGGCGCCGAGCGTCTCGACCAGACGTGTCGCCAGCGGTTTGCTGGCTATCAGCGGCGCCGGGTCGGCCACCACGACGAGTGTCCCGCCGCCGAAGAGGGTTGCCGTGGCCACTCTCTCGGTAATCTCGTCGGCCGAGGTGGTGGCGCCGGTCAGGCGCATCCGTTCCAGCGGGGGGCCATCGCCCGCCAGCCGAGCGGCGAGAGCGTCCGGGCCGTGCCCCACGGTGTAGGAGTCGTCGCCCCAGTAGTAGCCCAGCGGGGCGGTAGGTCCCGTCGCCACGTCAGCTGCCCCTTGCGGATCGCAGGGCGCGCCCGGTCCAGGGCAGGCGGCGAACCTCGTCGGGAGTGACGCCGGCCAGCTCGCAGACCAGTAGCTCGAGCGTCTCGGCCCGGCGCCACACGGCCCCGAGCGTCTCGAGCGTCCAGCTGCCGCGCGCCCGCCCGGCCCGAGCCTCCGGCGGGTAGCGGCGCTCCCA
>DATEXG010000168.1:0-6569 GCA_035257225.1 Candidatus Limnocylindrales bacterium | reverse complement strand
GCCGGTGCGGCTACTTCCAGTAGCCGGTGACGTCGAGTTGCATGTTCGCCGTCGAGGCGACCGTGCCGACCCAGATGAGAGCGAGGTTGCCGGAGCTCAGTGCCACGTCGAAGCCGCGGGCCGGCTGGGGTAGATTCGCGGCCTGGGCTGGTTGACGCTCAAGGCCAACGGACCGAGGCAACGGCGGAGCCCGATTGACGCCACCCGCTGGGGCGGGTATCCTCGGCTCATCCCGACCGTGCACCCGCTGCGGAACGATTCCGCGCGAACAGCTTGCACGGCACCTTCCCCCACCGAGCCCTGCCCTCATGCCTGTCAACGGTCCAGACCAGCGTTCCCGCAACCGTCGCCCACGCCGCCGCCCTGCCGGCCGCACGCCAATGGGCGACTACGACGAATTCCAGGAGAGCGACACTCGCGAGCTCGACATCACCGAGCTCAGCGAGATGAACGTCAACGAGCTCCAGACCATCGGCCACGACCTCGAGATGGACGGCGAATCTGCCGGCAAGGAAGAGCTCGTCGACCGCATCCTGGTCCGCCAGAGCGAGCTGGCCGGCCACGCCTACGCCACCGGCATCCTCGACGTCGTCGACGAAGGCTTCGGCTTCATGCGCCGCCACGGCCTGATGCCGAGCCAGGACGACGTCTACGTCTCGTCCAGCCAGATCCGCCGCTTCGGGCTCCGAGTCGGCGACCGCATCAGCGGTTCCGTCCGCGCCCCGCGCGAGGGTGAGAAGTACTGGGGCATGATCCGGGTCGACCGCGTCAATGGCATCGATCCGGAAACTGCGCGCCGGCGGCCGGTGTTCGGCGACCTCACGCCGGTCCACCCCGACGTTCTGATCAATCTCGAGACGGACGCCAAGAATCTCAGCCAGCGCCTCATCAACCTGGTCAATCCCATCGGCAAGGGCCAGCGCGCCCTCATCGTCAGTCCGCCCAAGGCTGGCAAGACGATGCTCCTCAAGCACATCGCCAACGGCATCAGCACCAACTACCCGGAGATCCTGCTCATGGTCGCCCTGATCGGCGAGCGGCCTGAGGAAGTCACCGACATGCGCCGCTCGGTCAAGGGCGAGGTCATCAGTTCCACATTCGACGAGCCGACGGAGAACCACACCCACGTCGCCGAGATGGCCCTCGAGATCGCAAAGCGCCAGGTCGAGACCGGACGCGACGTCGTCATCCTGCTCGATTCGATCACCCGCCTCGCCCGCGCCTACAACCTGGCCCTGCCGCCTTCCGGTCGAACCCTCTCGGGCGGCCTCGACCCGATCGCCCTCTATCCGCCGAAGCGCTTCTTTGGCGCCGCACGGAACATCGAGGAGGGCGGCTCGCTCACGATCATCGGTACGTGCCTCGTCGATACAGGCTCCCGTATGGACGACGTCATCTACGAGGAGTTCAAGGGTACGGGCAACAGCGAGCTCATCCTGGACCGCAAACTTGCCGAGAAGCGCATCTTCCCGGCCATCGACGTCCAGCGCTCGGGCACCCGCCGCGAGGAGCTCCTACTGGAAGAGGGAACTCTCAAGATGGTCTGGACGATGCGGCGGATGCTCTCCGCGGTCGGCACCAACGAGGGGATCGAGTTGCTGC
This sequence comes from Candidatus Limnocylindrales bacterium, assembly GCA_035257225.1. Taxonomy (GTDB): domain Bacteria; phylum Chloroflexota; class Limnocylindria; order Limnocylindrales; family CSP1-4; genus Fen-1039. The sequence continues at coordinate 4,967 of DATEXG010000168.1, read as the reverse complement.
TCAATCGGCTCTCCAAGACGGACAACAACGTCTCGTTCCTGGCGACCCTGACGAAGAGCCTGGACCAGTAACCGAGCCGCGCACCGGAACTCTGGTCGGCGCCATCCGAAGACCTGAACGAGTCGCGACCTGCAGGTTGGAGCGCGAGTCGATTCTCCCTTTTCCGGGCTTCGGACAAGCACTGAGCGCCGGGAGCGCGAGTCTGGGAACCGTCAGGCCGTCCTGCGGCCGCAGTCTGGCCGCTGTCATAATCCGCCCAACGACTCTGCCAGGCTCGCGATCGCCGCAGGTTGGGGAACGCCATGGCCGACGTGTTCATCTCCTACTCCCGCAAGGACATCGCTTTCGCCCGTCTCCTGAACGAGGCCCTCGGGGAGAGCCAGCTCGAAACCTGGATCGACTGGGCGCGCATTCCTGTGGGCGAGAAGTGGTGGGATGAGATCTGTGCCGCCATCGAGCAGGCTGGCATCTTCCTGTTCATCATCAGCCGCAATTCGGTCGGCTCGCCGGTCTGCAAGAACGAGGTTAGCCAGGCACTCAGCCACAACAAGCGCGTCATCCCGGTCATCGTCGACGACACCCCCGAAGCTGCCATCCGGGAGTTCGTACCCGATCTGACCGCCATCAACTGGATCATCTTCCGCCAGGACGATGTCTTCCAGATCGAGGCCCGGCCCGGCGAGAACCTGCCGCCCGAAGAACAGGCGGCAGCCCTGGCACGAGAGCCGCAGTTCCAACAGGCCCTGGACAAGCTCAACGCCGCCATCCACACCGATTGGGCCTGGGTCAAGGCTCAGTCGCGCCTGGAAATGCGCGCTCGGGAATGGGAGCGCCACGATCGCGAGGCCAGCCGGCTGCTGCGCGGCAAGGACCTGGGCGAGGCCGAGCAATGGCTATCCCAGGTCAACGCCCGCTACGATCCCCAGCCCACCGACGTGCAGCGCCGGTACGTCCTGGCCGGCCGCTGGGCCGAGAGCCGCCGTCAGAGGCTGACTCTGTGGGCCAGCCTTGGAGCTGCAGGGGTCGTCTCGATCTGCCTGGTCATCGCCATCGTCCTGGGAGGCCTGGCCTGGCAGGCCCAGCAAACCGCCCAGAGCGAGGCCAACGCCCGAGCCACGGAAGTTATCGCCCGATCCACGGCGGAAGCCAACGCCCTCTCGGCCAAAGCCACGGCCGAAGCCAACCTGGCGCATTCGGAGCGCCTGAGGCTGGCTGCCGATGCGGAGGCCCAGCTAGCCCAACCCGACGGGAACGTCGAGACGGCCGCTCTTCTGAGCTTGCGAGCGTTGCGGGGAGAATACGTGCCGCAGGCCGACGCCTCTTTGCAGAAGAGCCTGCCGGGTCTGTATGCCACTCGCACCCTCAGCGGACATACGGGTGAGGTCAACAGCGTGGCCTTCTCGCCCGACGGCAAATGGTTGCTGACGGGGAGCGATGACAAGACCGCCAGGCTGTGGGATGCCGCCACCGGCGCGGAGGTGCGCACCTTCAGCGGGCACACGGATCAGGTCTGGGACGTGGCCTTCTCCCCCGACGGGAAGGAGGTGCTGACCGGAAGTGCGGATGGCACAGCCAAACTGTGGGATGCCGCCACCGGCGCGGAAGTACGCACTTTCAGCGGCAACAAGAATGGCGTGTGGACGGTGGCGTTCTCGGCCGATGGCAGGTACGTTCTGACGGGCGGCGAGGACGCTACCGCCAGGCTGTGGGACGCAGCCACCGGAAACGAAGTGCGCACCTTCAGTGGGCATGAGGCCGCCGTATGGGCCGTCGCCTTCTCGCCCGATGGGAAATACGTCCTGACGGGGAGCTGGGACAACAGCGCCAGGCTGTGGGATGCGGCGACCGGCCAGGAAATAAGAACGTACAACGTGCACAGTTCGGTCGACAGTGCGGTCTTCTCGCCCGATGGCCAGTACGTTCTGACCGGTAGCGGGGACGATACCGTCGCTCTCTGGGATGCCGCCACCGGCACGGAAGTGCGGTCCTTCAGGGGGGATACCAATGGCGTCGAAAGCGTCGCCTACTCACCCGATGGCAAGTACTTGCTGACCGCGGGCACGGACGGAACCGCCAAGCTCTGGGATGCCGCCACCGGCGACGGAGTGCGCACTTTCAGCGGGCATACGGATCGCGTCTGGGACGTGGCCTTTTCCCGGGATGGGAAGTCCGTGGCGACGGCGAGCGCAGATGGTACCGCCAAAGTGTGGGATCCCGAAACGGACGTGGAAGCGCGTACTTTCGGTGGGCACACGGACTTGGTCGATAGCGTGTCGATCTCGCCCGATGGCAAGTACGTGCTGACGGGGAGCATGGACGGCACCGCGAAACTGTGGGATGCGGCCACTGGCACGGAAGTGCGGACCTTCACGGGCAACGCGGGGGGCGTCCCTTCGGTGACCTTCTCGCCCGATGGCAAGTACGTGCTAACGGGAAACGAGGACGGTAAGGCGAGACTGTGGGATGCGGCCACCGGGACCGAGCTGCGCACTTTCAGCGGGCACGTGCATAGCGTCAGCAGCGTGGCTTTCTCGCCCGATGGCAAGTTCGTGTTGACAGGTGGGCTCGACGCTACAGCCAGGCTCTGGGACGCTGCTACGGGCGACCAGATCCGCACCTTCACGGGACACACGAGTTATGTCATGGCCGTCGCCTTCTCGCCCGATGGCAAGTACGTGCTGACGGGGAACAACGGCGGTACCGCAATGCTGTGGGATGCTGCCACCGGCACGGAGGTACGCACCTTCTCGGGGCACACGAGTAGCGTGACCGGCGTGGCCTTCTCGCCCGATGGCAGGTACGTGCTGACAGGGAGCGAAGACCGAACGGCCAAGCTGTGGAACGCCGCCACCGGCGACCTGGTGCGAACCATCAGCGGGCACGCGGAGTTCATATGGGCCGTGGCCTTCTCGCCCGATGGGAAGTACGTGCTGGCCGGCTACGACGACGGAACCGCCATGCTGTGGGACACGGACTACCGCGACACCATCAGCTGGGCCTGCTCGCGCCTTACCCGCGACCTGACGCCGAGCGAGCGCACCCAGTACCTGATCACGGACCCGGAACCGACCTGCCCGGTGAAGTAGGGGAGTTGGCCCGGCCGCCTGCGCCTCCCGCGCTTTCATCGGCTGCGAGCTGTCGCGTGCGAGAATTGAGACATGTTCCTAGACCAGGTCCGGATCTGGGTGCGCGGCGGCGACGGCGGCGACGGCGCGGCGACCTTCCGGCGTGAAGCCCACGTACCACGCGGCGGCCCCGACGGGGGCGACGGCGGCCGTGGCGGCTCCGTCTACTTGACCGTCGATCCGGGTGAGACAAGCCTTCGCGACTTCCGCCACGCGCACCATTTCAAGGCCGTCTCGGGCGGCCGCGGCGCCGGACAGCGCATGCACGGCAGGGCCGGCAGCGATCTGACGCTAAAGGTTCCGCCTGGCACGGGCATATTCGACGACGAGTCCGGCGAGCTGATCGGCGATCTGGTCGCTTCCGAGCAGACCCTGCTGGTCGGCCGGGGCGGCCGTGGCGGACTGGGCAACGTCCACTTCGCGACGTCGACCCACCAGACTCCCCACCACGCTCAGAAGGGAGAGCCGGGCGAGGATCGCTGGATTCGCCTCGAGCTGCGGCTCATCGCCGACGTGGGGCTCGTGGGGCTGCCCAATGCCGGCAAGTCCACGCTGCTGGCGGCCGTGACCGCGGCCACGCCGAAGATCGCCGACTACCCGTTCACGACCCTGGAGCCGAATCTCGGCGTCCTCGACCTTGGCGACGAAGACAGCCGCCGCCCCACGATCGCCGACGTGCCCGGGCTCATCGAAGGCGCCAGCTCCGGTGCCGGCCTGGGCCACGCCTTCCTGCGTCATGTGGAACGCACGCGGATCCTCGTCCACATCGTCGATGGCTCGGATCGTGACCCCGAGTGGAACTACAACGTGATCCGCGACGAGCTGGCCGCCCACGATCCGGCGCTGCTCGAGAAGCCGGCGCTGGTCGCGTTCAACAAGATGGATCGGCCGCGGGCCGCCGAAGCCTGGGCCGCTTTCCAGGCCGCCCGCCGGGCCGAGGGAGTTGAGGCCGTGGCCATCTCCGCTTCGGAGGGCGACGGTCTGGCCGGACTTCGCGCGCGTCTGGCTGCGCTCCTCCCCGACGCCGCCGAGCTGGCCGAGCCGCGCGAGCCGACTGGAGTCGTGGTCCACCGCCTAGATTCCGTGGGCGACGCCTTCCGCGTCGAGCGCGAAGACGGCGTGCTCGTCGTCCACGGCAAGAAGATCGAGCGGCTGGCCGCCCAGACCAACTTCGAGGTCGAGGAGTCGGCCGAGAGGTTCCAGCGGGACCTCGTCCGGCTGGGGATCGACGAAGAGCTGCGCCGCCGGGGCGTGGCTGCCGGAGAGACCGTCCGGATCGGCGGCAGCGAATTGGAGTGGGAGCCCGACGAGTGGGACTCCCGATGACCGGGCCGAACTGGGTCGCGCCGGGCGATCGACGTGTCGGCATCCTGGGTGGTACCTTCGATCCCATTCACTACGGCCACCTCGTCATCGCCGAGCAGGTTCGTGAAGCTCTCGAGCTGGATCGCGTTCTGTTCGTGCCCGCCGGAACCCCGCCCCACAAGCCCGAGGCCGTGCTCACAGCGGCCACGGATCGCGCGGCCATGGTGGAGCTGGCCATAGCCGGCAATCCCGCGTTCACGATCTCTCGCATCGAGCTGGAGCGAGACGGTCCCTCGTACACCGTCGACACCGTTGGGGAGCTGGTCGACGAGGCGGCACGCCGGGGAGTGGCGCGGGACTTCTTCTTCATTCTCTCGTCCGAGGCGCTGGCCGGCCTCCATGCCTGGCACGAGCCGGTCCGCCTGATGTCGCTATGCCGGCTGGTCGTCGTGCCCAGGCCGGGTGCGCCACTGCCGGATACTGCGTGGCTCGAGTCTCATCTGCCGGCCGGAGCCGGGATGACCGGGGCCGGGGCCG
>DATEXG010000167.1:0-5348 GCA_035257225.1 Candidatus Limnocylindrales bacterium | reverse complement strand
GGTTCTCGAGTACTTCATCTCGACCCACGGCGCCCGCAAGGGCCTCGCCGACACCGCACTCCGCACCGCCGACTCGGGCTATCTGACCCGCCGCCTGGTGGACGTGGCGCAGGACGTCATTACCCGCGAGGAAGACTGCGGTACCCAGGAAGGCAGCTGGATTACCCGCGCCGAATCGGCCGAGATCACCAGCAACGAGAAGGGCGCCTACCAGAAGCGAATGGTCGGCCGCCTCTCGGCCGCCGATCTGCTCCACCCGGAGACGGGCGAGCTGCTCATCGAGCGCAACCAGGAGATCACCGAAGCGATGGCGGCGGCGATCGACGAGTCGGGGATCGACGAAGTCCTCGTCCGCTCACCTCTCTCGTGCGAAGCTCGCCACGGTGTCTGCCGGCTGTGCTACGGCCGCAACCTGGCCACGGGCACGCTTGTCGGCATCGGTGAGGCGGTCGGCATCATCGCCGCCCAGTCGATCGGCGAGCCAGGCACGCAGCTGACGATGCGAACGTTCCACACCGGCGGCGTCGCCGGCCTGGACATCACGGCCGGCCTGCCGCGAGTCGAGGAGCTATTCGAAGGCCGCGTCCCCAAGGGCAAGGCCGAGATGAGCCACATCGACGGCATCGTGGAGATCATCCGCAGCGACACCGGAACGCGAGTCAAGGTCACGAGCCGCGAGCAGTACGACACTCACATCGCCCTGCCCGCCGGCGCGGAGATGCTCGTCGCCCCCGGCGACATCGTCGAGGCCGGCCAGGTCATCGCCCGCCCCGATGGCGCCGACAAGTCGTCCGACGTGGCGGCACCGGCCAAGGGCTTCCTGGTCCGCGAGGGCGAAACCCTCGTGGTGCGTTCCGAGGACACGGTTGAACGCGAGTACACGATCCCGCACAACGCCAAGATCATGGTCGAGAACGGGGTCGAGATCCGCGCCGGCGACGCCATCACGGACGGCCCGATCAACCCGCAGGAGTACCTCGAGACGCGGGGCAAGGACTCCGTCCAACGCTACCTGGTCAAGGAAGTCCAGAAGGTCTACCGCAGCCAGGGCGTGACGATCAACGACAAGCACATCGAGATCATCGTCCGGCAGATGCTCCGCAAGGTCCGCATCGACCAGCCGGGCGACACCGACCTCCTGCCGACCGAGCTCATCGATCGCCTCGACTTCGAGGAGGTCAACAACCGGGTCCTGGCCGAGGGCGGCGAGCCTGCCACGGCCCAGACGGTCCTGCTCGGCGTGACGAAGGCATCCCTCAATACCTCCAGCTTCCTGGCGGCGGCCTCGTTCCAGGAGACGACCCGGGTGCTGACCGAGGCGGCCATCAACGGCGCCAAGGACCACCTGATCGGCCTCAAGGAGAACGTCATCATCGGCAAGCTCATCCCCGCCGGGACGGGCGCGCCGGCCAACATCGCCGCAGCTCGCGAGCGGGCGCGTCGGGCCGCCGAAGAGGCGCTCGCCGGTGAGTCGCTCGAGAGGCTGCGTGGCCCGGAGTACGAGTACAACCCGTTCCTCGAGGAGGCCGGAGCGCGGCCTTCCGAGGAGACTGCGGACCTGGCCACGATCCTGGCAGCCAGCACCGGTGAAGGACGGGCGGACGAGACCGACTTCGTCAATCCGTTCCTCGAGGCGCTGGGAGGCGAAGCCGGGGACGAAGCCGACCTGTCCGACCTCGCCAGCCTGGAGGAGATTCTGGGCAAGGCGAAGACGGAAGACGAGTAGGGCGCCGCGCGCCATCCATGAGGCCGGCCGAAGGGGCACGGAGGGCTCCGGCGAGACCTCGGGAGGTTTGACACTCCCCGGGGGCCGCTGATAAACTCCCCGCTCGTGGCTTCGTCTGGGCCGCGATTGGCGTGCGCCAATCACGACTCTCGACCAGCCACTCGGACGGCGGAAATCAATCACGAAATCGGCCTCGGCCGATCGTCGTGGCCCGCCTGACCATAGAGCGATTTGCGCCAGACAGATCGCCTCCATGTCGCGACCGGTGCCGCAGTGGCGGCCCATCGGACGCCGGAGGCCACCAGGGCGGCGCAGGTTCCCGTCGATCGGACTCGCACCGGGGCCCAACCCGGGCGCGACCAGGTGTCCAGGACGGGATCGCCGACCAGACCACTACCAAGCAGCAGCAGAAAGCGAAAGGAGCAGCGTCTCCGTGCCGACAATCAGCCAGCTCGTGCGGCATGGCCGCCAGCCGAAGATCTCGAAGATCAAGGCCCCGGCCATGCGCAAGAACTGGAACAGCCTTCGCCAGCGCCAGGTGCCCATTCCCGGTGCGCCTCAGAAGCGCGGCGTCTGCCTGCAGGTGCGCACGATGACGCCGAAGAAGCCGAACTCGGCTCTCCGCAAGATCGCGCGCGTCCGCCTCACGAACCAGATGGAGGTCACGGCCTACATCCCAGGGATCGGCCACAACCTCCAGGAGCACTCCGTGGTTCTGGTCCGCGGTGGCCGCGTGAAGGACCTGCCGTCGGTCAAGTACCACATCATCCGGGGCACCCTTGACGCCGCCGGCGTCAAGGACCGCAAGCAGGGCCGCTCCAAGTACGGAGCGAAGTCCCCGCAGCAGAAGGGCAAGAAGTAGCGATGCCCCGTCGTCACACGATCGCCCGCAAGACCAAGTACCAGGGCGCACCGTCCACCCGCTTGAGCAGCCGTTTCGAGACCAAGCTCATGACCGACGGCAAGCGTCATCTCTCCGAGCGCATCCTGCGTGAGGCCCTGGCCCGCGCGGAAGCCCAGGCCCGCCGCCCCGGCATCGAGGTTCTGGAGTCGGCGATGCGCAACGCAACGCCCATCATCGAGGTCAAGCCGCGCCGAGTCGGTGGCGCCACGTACCAGGTCCCGGTCGAGATCAGAGGCGATCGCCGCATTTCGCTCGGCGTGCGCTGGCTCGTCCAGGCCGCCCGCAAGCGAAACGGCAAGAGCATGTCCGAGAAGCTGGCCGCCGAGCTCGTCGATGCCATGAACGGCCTCGGCGCGGCAGTCAAGCGTCGTGAGGACACTCACAAGATGGCCGACGCCAACAGGGCATTCAGTCACTTCAAGTGGTAAACGCCCGCTAGGGAGCACAAGAGACTCGTGGCACGTCAGGTTCCGCTCGCCAAGACGCGGAACATCGGAATCATCGCCCATATCGACGCTGGGAAGACCACGGTCACCGAGCGCGTGCTTTTCTATACCAAGAAGATCTACAAGCTCGGCGAGGTCCACGAAGGCGCAGCCACAATGGACTGGATGCCTCAGGAGCAGGAGCGCGGCATCACGATCACTGCCGCGGCTACCACCTGCTTCTGGGACGATCATCGAATCAACATCATCGATACGCCCGGGCACGTGGACTTCACCGTAGAGGTGGAGCGCAGCCTGCGCGTGCTCGACGGCGCGGTCGTGGTCTTCGACGGCGTGGCCGGTGTGGAGCCCCAGTCCGAGACGGTCTGGCGCCAGGCCGATCGCTATCGAGTGCCGCGCATCTGCTTCATCAACAAGCTCGATCGGACCGGTGCCGACTTCTGGCGCTGCGTCGACATGATCCGCGAGCGCCTTGGCGCCCGGCCCGTGCCGATCCAGCTGCCGATCGGGAACGAGGCCAAGTTCCAGGGGATCGTGGACCTGATCACCATGAAGGCGATCGTCTACAGGGCCGAGGACCTGGGCGCCGAAGAGGAGATCATCGACATCCCGGCGGATCTCGTGGAACCGGCCAAGGCCCAGCGCGAGAAATTGGTCGAGGCCGTCGCCGAGATGGACGACGAGTTGACTCACAAGTACCTCGAAGGCCACGATCTCAGCACCCAGGACATCAAGCGCGGCTTGCGCCTCGGCACCCTTGAGTACCGGATCGTTCCCGTTCTAGCGGGGTCGGCGCTCAAGAACAAGGGTGTCCAGCCCGTCCTCGACGCGGTGGTCGACTACCTGCCCTCGCCGCTGGACGTGCCGCCGGTCATCGGTGAGCATCCGGTGACGCACAAGGAAGTAATCCGAACCGCGAACGACAGCGAGCCGTTCAGCGCCCTGGCCTTCAAGATCGCCGCGGATCCGTACGTCGGCAAGCTGGCCTACTTCCGGGTCTACTCCGGGACGCTCAATTCCGGTTCCTATGTCTTCAACGCGACCAAAGGCAAGAAGGAACGGATCGGGCGCATCCTCCAGATGCACGCCAACCACCGCGAGGAGATCGACACGGTGTACGCCGGCGACATCGCCGCCGCCGTCGGCCTCAAGGAGACCTTCACCGGCGATACTCTGAGCGATCCCGACCACCCGATCGTGCTCGAGTCGATCGTCTTCCCCGAGCCTGTGATCGAGGTCGCGATCGAGCCCAAGACCAAGGCCGACCAGGACAAGCTGGCGATGGCTCTCCAGCGCCTGGCCGAGGAAGACCCCACGTTCCGCGTCCACACGGACGAGGAGAGCGGGCAGACCCGCATCGCCGGAATGGGCGAGTTGCACCTGGACGTGCTCGTCGATCGGATGATCCGGGAGTTCAAGGTCGCGGCCAACGTGGGACGTCCTTCGGTCGCGTACCGGGAGACGATCCGTCGCGCCGCCGAAGGCAACTACCGCCACGTCAAGCAGACCGGCGGCAAGGGCCAGTACGGCCACGTCGTCATCCGGATCGAGCCGAACGAGGCGGGCAAGGGCTACGAGTTCGTGGACAAGATCGTCGGCGGCACCATTCCGCGCGAGTACATCAAGCCCATCGACATGGGCATCCGTGAAGCCCTCGAGACGGGCCCCCACGCCGGCCACCCGATGGTTGACGTCAAGGCGACCCTTTTCGACGGGTCCTTCCACGAAGTCGACTCGAGCGAAATGGCATTCCGGATCGCCGCTTCGATGGCTCTCAAGGAAGCCGTGGCAAAGGCCTCACCCGTAATCCTGGAACCGCTGATGCGGGTCGAGGTCACCTTGCCCGAGCCGTTCCTGGGCGATGTCATCGGTGATCTCAACTCTCGCCGGGGTCATGTCGAGGCTATGGAGTCACGCGGGTCCACGCAGGTCGTGCGGGCGCGCGTTCCCCTGGCCGAGATGTTCGGTTACGCGACCGATCTGCGGTCCATGACCCAGGGCCGCGCCAGCTACTCAATGGAGCTGTCCCACTACGCCGAGGTCCCCGCCAACCTGGCGGCCGAGCTCGTTGCCAAGTCCCGAGTCTGATCAGTCAACCCAGCCCGCAGTAGGAGCGAGGGAGCAGCCGCGATGGCGAAGAAGAAGTTCGAGCGGACCAAGCCGCACGTCAACATCGGCACGATCGGCCATATCGACCACGGCAAGACGACGCTCACCGCGGCGATCACCAAGTACCTCGCTCTAAAGGGCGGGGCCGAGTTCCGCGCCTTCG
>DATEXG010000166.1:0-10371 GCA_035257225.1 Candidatus Limnocylindrales bacterium | reverse complement strand
ATCGACTCGAGCTTCCTGCTCGCGGTTGCGTCTCCGCTCCTGGGCGAGCGCTGCCTGGCCCTCACCGCCGACTCGGCCGCGGTGCCAGTCTGGGATCGCGTCGACGCGGCGGCGGCGGCGGGTGAGGCGGGCCGCCACGGGGCACGTTGGCGAACCATCGCCACCAAGGAGCTCGACGACCCCCGCTACGCCCGAAACCCGCGGTCACGCTGCTACTACTGCAAGCTCGAGGTGTACGGCGCTGCGGCAGCGATCGCGCAGGCTGAGGGTTACGCCTGGGTCGTCGACGGCACGAACGCCTCGGACACCCGGCGGGCCGACCGGCCCGGCATGACGGCCGCGTCCGAGCTGGGGGTGCGCTCGCCTCTGGCCGAAGCCGGCATCAACAAGGAGCAGCTGCGCGCCCTGGCGCGCTCGATCGGCGTCGATGGCTGGGACCGGCCCGCCTCGGCGTGCCTCGCCAGCCGTATCCCTTTCGGGGAGCTCATTACGGCCGGGCGGCTGCGGCGGGTGGAGGCGGCCGAACTCGCTCTCAGGGGCCTCGGCTTCCGCCAGGTGCGCGTCCGCGACTTCGGCAGCCATGCCCGGGTGGAAGTCGAGGCCGGCGATCTGGAGAACTTGCGAAGTCAGTCGGCCGACGTTCGGGCCCATCTGGTCGAGCTTGGGTTCGAGAGCTGGTCGCCGGCGGAGTATGTGGGGACCGGCGCGGGAGACAGCCTGCATGCCTACGGATAAGACAGAGGAGCCGATGGAATCAGCCCGGGACGGCTACAGCGCGACCGTGGCGGAGCTGCTGGCGGGCGTGGCCGAAGGTAGCGTCCCGGTCGAGGCGGCACTCGAGTCGTTGCGCCGTCTGCCATTCAGCGACCTCGGCTTCGCCCGGGTTGATCACCACCGGAGCCTTCGCCAGGGTGTCGTGGAGTTCGTCTACGCGCCGGGCAAGACCAGAGAGCAGCTGCTCGCGATCGTCGAGGCACAGCTCGACCACGACGAAGCGAGCGTCGTCGTAACCCGGGTCGCGGCCGAAGATGCCGCCGCCATCCGAGCTCTTGCCGGGGAGCGCGGCTTGGAAACGATCTGGCGCGAGCGTCCCGGGTTGCTGGCCATCCCACGCGCTATTCCCGAAAGTCGCGGCCGGCTGCTCGTGCTCACCGCGGGAACCTCGGACCTGCCAGTAGCGGAGGAGGCCGAGACGGTCGCCTCACTCCTGGGGACCAAGGTCCGCGTGGTCGCCGACGTCGGCGTGGCCGGGCTCCACAGGCTGCTCGGCGAGCTGCCCGAGATCGAGCAGGCGGACGCGATCGTGGTGGTTGCCGGCATGGACGCGGCGCTGGCAAGCGTCGTCGGCGGTCTGGCTCGCGTCCCGGTCATCGCCTGCCCGACGAGCGTCGGCTACGGCGCCTCGTTCGGCGGGTTGAGCGCCCTGCTGGCGATGCTCTCATCGTGCGCGCCCGGAGTGGCGGTCGTCGGCATCGATGACGGCGTGGGGGCCGGCGCGGTCGGCGCTCTCATCGCCAGGGGCCGCGCGGTCTGACGCCCGATGCCGCCGGGTCTCAGATCGTCATCGCGCTGAAGCCACCGTCCACGCGGATGAGCGCTCCAGTCACGAACCCCGAAGCGCGCTCCGAGGCAAGCCAGATCATCGTCCCGACCAGTTCCTCCGCCTCGCCGAGCCGGCCCGCAGGCGTGTGTCGAAGGATCGCTTCGATGCGGGCGTCGTCGAGCAGCTTGCGGTTCTGCTCGGCCGGGAAGAACCCGGGCACGATGGCGTTGACGCGGATCTTGTGGGGCGCCAGCTCGCGGGCCAGGTAGCGGGTCAGGATGTTGATCCCCGCCTTGGACACCGAATAGGCGAGGACGCGCGAGAGCGGCACCTCCGAGGAGGTCGAGGAGAAGTTGATGATCGAACCGCCGGCGCCGCGGTCGACCATCGCCTTGCCGAAGATCTGGCAGGCCAGCAGGCACGAGGTCAGGTTCGTGTCCAGGACGCGATGCCACTCCTCCAGGTCCAGTTCGAAGAACGGCGTCCCACTGTTGATTCCGACGGCGTTGACCAGGATGTCGACAGGACCGAGCTTGGCCTCGATTTCCTTCTGAGCGGCCTGCACCGACGCCCGATCGGAAGCGTCCAGCACAAAGGCGGCGGCCCGAACGCCCTTTGCCCCGAGAGCCGCCACGAGCTCGTCGGCGCGCTCCTGCGAGCGATCGAGGACCGCGATCGCGGCGCCGGCATCGCCGAAGCCGTGGCAGACCGTACCGCCGAGGACGCCGGCGCCGCCGACGACAGCGGCAACGCGGCCGGTCAGGTCGAAGAGGCCCGTGCCCGAAGCTGAGTCGGCAGCTGGGACGCTGCTCATCGCGTTGCTCCTTTCGTGGCCGACCGTCCGGCGGCTTGTGAGAACGGCCGCAGGTGGCGGCCGATGTGTGCTTCGAGGTTGGACCAGTACACGTCGCGCTCCGTCCAGATGGCCGCTCGCACGTCGTTGCCCAGCTGAGCCCTGCCGTCGGCCGTGCCGCCATGGAGTACCGCGCCGTACGTGACGTGGAGGATCTCGCGAGTGTTCGGGTCGTCAAGCAGTCCGGCGAGCGCCGCGGCCGACGCCGCGTCCGGCGACGGAACCCCGGCCAGTGTCGCCGAGACGTGATAGCTCGCCCGGGCCGTCGTATAAGCCTCCAGGGCCACCCGCCAGACCCGACGCATCAGCTCCGGGTCGGCCGCGGCGATCGTCTGGAGGGCCACCAGATAGCTCGTGCCCGAGGTCTTGAGATGGACCCGGTCGCGCGTGGCGCGGGCCACGGCGTCGTAGATCGAGAACTTGTCGGAGCCCGAGTGGACGCTCAGCTTGTAGTTGCCCAGATGGCGGGCGATCGCGGCGTGGACCTCGACATCCGCCTCGAGCTCGGCCCGATCGCCGAGGAAGTCGATCCCCTTCTCGAACTCGCCGACGAAACGAGGGGCGAAGCTCACCCAGCGGACGCCGAGCCGATGCAGCTCCGTAGCCAGGTAGACGTGGTCCACGGGCGTAGTCCGGAACTCGATCTCGTCGACGGCCACCTCAAACTCGCACGCGCCCGGGTCCAGCTCCGCGGCCAGGTGGCGGTACATCGCCGCGACCTGGACGACCGCGGCCCCGAACCTCGCCGCGGCAGCGCGGAGGCCGGCCGCCGGCAGCTCGAGCGGGCCGGATTCGAGATCCAGTCGCCTCGGATAGCGGGCCGCGAACGCGGCCGCGTCGTCCTCTAGATCGGCCCACGGAATCGCCTCAAAGGCCGCGGAGATCGCCTTCTCCGGCGCGTCAGCAGGCAGGTCGGGCACCAGCTCAATGGGATCGGCGGTGAACATCCTGCAACCGGCGTCGATCCCCGCGTCGATGTCGCCGATCGACTTGAGGTGGTCGGCGTCCGCGCCGAACCCCTCCCGCCACCCGGCGGCCAGGGCCCCGAACGTGGCGGCATCGACCACGTCGCGGAACGATCGACCGGTCCGCACCAGCTCGCGGGCGGACTGCTGGGCGAGCACCGGGACGACGCCCGGGTTGGCGCGGAACGCGGCGACATGGCCCGGAGTCGCGATTCCCAACCGGTCCCCAACGCCGGCGGAGGTTGCCTCGCCGACGAGCCGTGGACGGAGCCACGGGACCAGGCCACGCAACGCCGCCGCATTTCCGTGATCGGGGTCCCCGGCGACAAGCGTCCCACCGCGGAGCTCCGTCGAGTGGCCGACCATCCCGTTCGGCGACAGCGCGCCGATCGGCGCCCAGGCGAGGACCTGCCAGCCGCGCTCTGCCGCCCGAACCCCCACCCCGCCGCCGTCGACTTCGGTGAGAGACTCTTCCAGAGCGCCTGCCTGCCGAAGCGCTTCGATCGCGTCGCTTGAGCCTGCCTCGCCCGCCCCTCGGTCGCCGGCAGGTATGCCCGTTGCCATGCTTACGACTGCTGGACCCAGGCGTGGGCCGGGTCGAAGTGGGGAATCATCTGACGGCCATCACCGGCCATGATCCAGAGGTAGTAGAGCGAGTATCCGGGAGCCGCCACGACCGGGTGATATCCGCTCCGGATGACGGCCGCGTCGCCGTCGCGAACTGTGAACGCCTCCGTGCCGGCTTCGTCGTACCGGACCTGGATCCCGAAGCCCTCGGGCGGATCGAGCTTAAAGAGATAGACCTCCTGGAGCCGGACCTCCTCCGGCGGCGCCTCGCGGTCGTGCTTGTGCGGCGGGTACGAGGACCAGTTGCCGGGCGGGTTGATCGTCTCGCCCACAAGGAGCCGGCCCGCGGCATGCTCAGGGCCCAGGATCGTGCGGACGCTTCGGCTCCAGTTCCCCTTGCCGACGTCGGCAAGGCGCTGGTCCCCGGGCCCGATGATCCGCGCCTTCGACGGCGCACCTTCGCCGGTCGGCGCCGTCGCGATGGCGAGCTGCGCGGGTCCCCTGGCCTCGAGGCGGAGAGTCGTTCCGGCTGGGGCGTAGACCGCGTAGCCGGGGCCCTCGAAGACTGACGACCTGCCGCCCGCGGACCCGAGCGATGCGCCGTTCGCCTCAACCTCCACTACGCCACCGAGCACGACGACTACCGTCTCGAGCGCACCCGGCGACTCGAAGGATTGACCGGCGCCGAGCTCCGCCAGAGCAAGTCCGATGAGGTCGCCTTCTTGTTCAGGGGCAACGACGGTACGGGTCATGACAATCCTTTCGAGCTCTCGGAGCCGCGACCCGGTCGGGGTGAGCGGCTCCATTCGCCGGCGAGCGGTGCGAGGAAATGCAGGGTTCGACTCAGCGGCCGCCGACGCGGGTTACAAGCTGAGTCGGATTGACGAAGCGCAGGGCGATGACGAGGAGGACGAGCATCGAGCCCGTGTAGATGACGGCCATGGCGTCGACTTCTTGGGGGGCCCGTATCCCAGCCCCGAATACGGCGTCATACAGGACCACGACCAGAGTCGAGCTGCCGGGGCCCGACGTCAGGAAGGTCAGCTCGAACATGCCGACCGTCCGGACGAGGACCAGGATCGCCGCCGCGAGAATGCCCGGGATCATGAGCGGCCCGAGGATGCGCAGGAAGATGGTGAGGGTGTTGGCGCCGCACATTCGTGCTGCGGCCTCGATCTTGGGGTCGATCTGCTCGATGAAGGGGATCATCACGAGCACGACGAACGGGACCGTCGGCACCAGGTTTGCCAGGATTACGCCCGGCAGGCTGCCCGCCATGTGGACCCTGTAGAGCACGGTCGCAAGCGGAATGCCGTAGGTGATCGGCGGAATGAGGATCGGCAGCAGGAAGAGGACGGTCACCACCGGCTTGCCCGGAAAGTTGCGCCGAGCCAGGGCGTAGGCCGCCGGGACGCCGAGGAGCGCCGAGATGACGACGACGGAGATCGCAACTTGCGCGGTCACCGTGAGCACGTCGGTCAGGGCGAAGTCGGACCAGGCGGTGCCGTACCAGCGGGTGGTGAAGCCGTCGGGGATCCACGAGGTAAACCACGTGGTGGCGAACGAGTCGAGGACCACGGTAGCGATGAGCGCGATGAGGTTGATAAAGAAGAACGCGACCAGGCCCCAGACGAGCCAGCCACCGATGCTGGTCGGCCGGAAACGCCTTCTCGAAGTGGGCGGAGCGACGGTGGCGGGCGCATTCATCACGGTGGACATCAGCCCTTTCCTCCCGCGGCTCCACGGAAGAACGTGCTACGCCAGCCCAGGACGAGGCCGATGATCAGGAGCATGACCGCGCCCATGATCATGGAGATCGCCGCGCCCATCGAATAGTCGAACTGCTCGAAGGCGGCGTGGTAGGCCGCAATGGATATGACCCGCGTCTCACCGGATGGGTCACCGACTAGGTTGGCCGAAGGGAAGACCGAGAAGGCGAGCACGAAAGACAGGCAGAACGTGATGGCCAACCCGGGAACGAGCAACGGCAGCGTGATGCGCCGGAAACGCTGCCACCAGCCCGCGCCCATGACCGACGCCGCCCGCTCCAGGTTCGGGTCGATCCCGGACAGGTAGGACAGCACGAGCAGAAACGCGAAAGGGAAGCCCGTGATGACCAGCGAGAAGAAGACGCCCCAGTAGTTGTGGACCAGCATCAGCGGATCGCTGATCAGGTTGTAGTCGCGCAGGAACTTGTTCAGCCAGCCGGAGGGCCCCAGGTACTCGATCAAGCCCTCCGCAGTAAGAACTGTGCCCAGAGCGATCGGCACCACGAGCAACGTCGTGAGTGTTCGCTTGCCGCGGAACCGGCCACGCATGCGATAGGCGATCGGCACAGAGACAAACACGTTTACCAGCGCGGCGGGCACGCCGAGGCTGAGCGTGGTCCAGATGGTGTCGCGCAGATACGGATCCGAGAAGAAGGTCTGGTAGTTGGCCAGTAGCCCTCCACCCTGTTGCGGCGCGAACGACAGCTGGAGCCCGTAGAGGAACGGGTACACGAACAGAAGAACAAGGAAAAGAACGCCCGGCACCAGCAGCAGCAGGGTCCGATCGATGCCTCGATCGGCCAGGCGATGCCCGAGCGAGCGCCCGCCGGAGGTGAGCGAGCCCGGCACGGAGCCGGCGGCTGCGCTCATACGATTGCCTCGGTCGGGGCCGCGGGGGCGTCCGCCGGATATACGAGAACCCGCTCCGGCGGCACGGTTACTACGGCGGCGTCGCCGGACGCCAGCCGCTTCTCTGTGCGGAAGTACAGGGGGTCGCCGCCGGGCATGCGGGCCAGCACGAGCAGTTCGCGGCCGTGGTACTCGACGACGTCCGCAGTCACCGGGATGCGGTTCGGCCCGGGACCGTCCACCACGAGATCCTCGGGGCGGATGGCAGCCACTGCCCGCTTGCCTTCGATCGGACCAAAGGTCTGCCCGGTGAGCCGCACTTCTTTCGAGGTGAGGACCGCGGATCCGTTCGAGGCGCCTTCGAGGTCGAACTCAAGCATGTTGCGATAGCCCATGAAGCCGGCGACGTAGCGGTTCACCGGATGGGCGTAGACGTCGTCCGGCGTGCCGACCTGCTGGACCACGCCCTCGCGCAGCAAGACGAGGCGGTCGGCCATCGACAGCGCCTCCTCCTGGTCGTGGGTCACATAGATGGTGGTCAGGTCCAGCGTCTGGTGGAGGCGCCTGATCTCTGTCCGCATGGCCAGCCGCAGCTGAGCGTCCAGATTGGACAGCGGCTCGTCCATGAGCACGAGCGGCGGCTCGTAGACGATCGCTCGGGCGATGGCGACGCGCTGCTGCTGCCCGCCCGACAGCTCGCTCGGAAGCTTCCCGGCCTGGTCCTCGAGGCGCACGAGCCGCATGGCCTCGTCCACGCGCCGTCGGATATCCGCCTTGGGCGTCTTGCGCATCTTGAGCCCGAAGGCAATGTTCTCGTTGACCGACATGTGCGGGAAGAGCGCGTAGTTCTGGAACACCATGCCGAAGCCCCGCTGCTCCGGCGGCAGCCCATCGATGCGCCGGTCGTCCAGCCAGATGCTGCCGCTGGAGAGCGGCAGCAGGCCCGCCAGGCAGTTGAGCGCAGTCGATTTGCCACATCCCGACGGTCCGAGGAGGGCGATGAACTCGCCCCCTCGGATCGTCAGACTGAGATCGCTGAGCGCGGCCTGCTCACCGAAGTTGCGGCCAATTCGGTCGAGACGCAATTCAGAGAAGCGTTTGTCGCGCACAGCTCAGGCTCCTCTTCTATCCAGCCAGAGAGTCGTCGGATGACGAACTGGCTACTTCTTGCCGATATTCTTATCCCACAGGTCAAACGCTGTCACCTGCGCGTCGGCAGGCAGCGACGTCACCTTGGGGAACTGGTTGATCCACGTGTCGAACTGTGACGGGACGACACCCTTGAGGGCGGCTTGGCTGTCCGCCGGGGCCATGTCGAGCGTGACGCCCTTCACGGCCGGGCCCGGATAGAAGTAGCCATTGTCATACGAGATGGCCTGCTGATCCGGATGGAGCATCCAGGCGATGAGGTCCAGATCCGCGGTCAGCACGTCGGCGGAGACGCCGGCGGGGATGACCGCGTACTGGGCATCGGTGACCCATGTCATGTTGGCGAAGTTGCCGACAGCAGTCGTCTTAGGCACTGTGCCCAGGATGATCGGGTTGACGTACCACCCGGTGGTGGACGCGAGCATGTCGACCGTGCCGGAGGCGAGGTCTTTCATCGTCGCGGTCGTGCCGGTCTGATAGACCTTGATGTACTGGCCGAGGTCCTTGAGATACGCCCACGTGTTGGTCCATCCGTTGACCGGGTCCGTGGGATCCTTGTCAGCGAGCATATAGGGCAGGGCCATGAGGAACGTGCGGCCCGGGCCTGAGTTGGCCGGGCGGGCGTACTCGAACTTGCCGGGGTGCGCCTTCGCCCAGGCGAGCAGTTCCGCGGGCGTCGTCGGCGGAGTGGTGACCTTTGAAGGGTTGAACTCAAGGAGCGGGCCCGACGGGTAGTACACGACGGCAACGCCGAAGCCCTGGGCCAGGCCTTGCATCGCGGCCGCCGGCGCGAGGTAGTTGTCCATCAGGCCGGGGAACATCTCCTGATGGTCCGGAATGACCTTCGTCAGGAGGTTTTGCTTGATCCCGGCCGACAGGCCGTCGGTGCCGGTCATCACTAGGTTGATCTGCACGTTACCGCCCTGCTGCTGGGCCTGAAGCTTGCCAGCCAGCTCAGGAGCCGTCGCGGTCGTGTAGGTGATGTTGCTGATGATGTTGGGATACTTGGCCTTGAAGTTCTCCATCATCCCCTTGGTCAGCTGAAGGTTGCCGGCTACGTCGAGGACGTTGATGGTGACTGGGGCGGACGGAATCTTCATCGCGGCCGGGGTGGCCGGGGCGGCCGAGGCGCTTGGGCCGGGCGTCGCACTCGTGTCGACAGGGGTGGGCGTGGTGACCGGGGCGGGCGTGCTTGCCGGGGCGACCGGGCTGGGCGTGTTGGCCGAGGAGCCGCACGCCGAGACGACCAATCCCAGGACTAGCGCGAGCCCCAACCGCTTGTTCCACGAAGTACTTCTCATCTGAACAGTTCTCCTCCTATTGCTCTGGGCTTACCTATCCGCAACCGCTGTGGTTTCCCGATGGGGCGCTGCGAGCGAGGCGCGCAAGCCACGCCGGGCGCCGATGCGGGGCGGCGCCGTCGAGGCTCGAACGATCAGTTGGGCGGGCATGCTCTGCTCATGCGTGCCCGACCCAGGATGGCCGAGCTGCTCCAGTAGCAGCTCGATAGCGACACGCCCGGACTGCTCGAGTGGCAGCGCGACGGTCGTCAGATGGGGAGTGGCCATGCCGGCCATGGGGATATCGTCGAATCCGACAACACTGATGTCGTCCGGCACGCGGATCCCGCGACCGGAGAGTCGGCTGAGAACGCCCAGGGCCATCAGGTCGTTGTAGGCGAGGATGGCCGTCACGTCGGCAGCAACGGCGAGGTCCGCGGCGTGCTGGCCGGCCTCGAAATGGGGGGCGAACGGCCCGAACTCGATGACCTGGAGCGATCCGCCGCGCGCCTCTGCCCTCAGGCCCCGACGCCGCTCACGATTCGACCACGACCCGACGGGTCCGCTGAGAAAGGCGACCCGCTGGTGCCCGAGGGCGACCAGATGCGCGATCGCCTGGCGCATGCCGCCGGCGCTGTCCATCAGGATGCCCGACACGCCGCGCACGCGGCGGTTGAGGAGGACGAGGGTCGTGTCTCTTCGGAGCTGCTGGAGTTGCGCCTCGGACAGCCGAGATGAGCAGATGATGACACCGTCGACCTGCCTGGCCATCGCTCGCACAAGCTCGATCTCGAGGCGCGGGTTCTCCTCTGAGTCCGCCACGAAGACGGCGTGGTCTGCCTCACGCGCACGCGCCTGGCCACCTTTGAGGATCGCCGAGAAGAACGGGTTGCCGAGGTCGGGCACGACCAGGCCGATGTTGCCTGTCTTCCCGGTCGTCAGGCTTCGCGCGGCGCGGCTCGGCCGGTAGTGCAGTTCCTCGGCCACGGCGAGGACCCGTCCCAGCGTTTCACGGCGGACGAGCCCGGGCGCCGCGAAAGCTCGCGAGACGGTGGCCGACGAGACGTTCGCACGGCGCGCGACATCGCGTATCGAAGTTGCGGAATCGACCTCTCCCCTGTCCACACCGCATAGAATGTAACCGGTTGCAGAAACTGTCAATACTCTCCATCATTGTCGGCGTTTGCCGCAGTCGCCGGCCGGGCGGCTTATGCCATACTCGCCCGGTCGCCGCACGGTATGCCCCATAGAAAGAGGAGATTTCCGTGGCAGAACGCGGCCGTTGCCTGTGGATCGATGCCTCGGCCGGCGCGTCGGGCGACATGCTGCTGGGCGCTCTGATCGACGCGGGGGCAGCGGTCGAGGGCGTCGCGGCGGCCGTCGCGTCCCTGGGCGT
>DATEXG010000165.1:0-2867 GCA_035257225.1 Candidatus Limnocylindrales bacterium | reverse complement strand
GGCGACGATGGCCGCCGCAAGGAGGACGTCGACCACTTCGATGAGGGTGGCCGAGTGAGTACCGGCAATGAAGAGGGCAGGTATTCCCGCGACGACCACGACCGAGACGGCGAACGGCGCCAGGACGCCGCTGCGGCCCGCCACGACCACCGTCAGCGCCGCCGCGAGGGCGCCCATGACCACTCCCAGAACGGTCAGCCACCCGACCGGCGTGCCGGCGCCCGCCAGGACGACGAGCAGCTCGCCCGAAGCCCCCAGAGCGCCGAGCAAGGCCACCGACGACCAGCCGCCCGGCCAGCTGATCTTGCGGACGGCCGGGATCGAGTCAACCACTGGACGGGGTTCCGCCGCGTCGCGATCCACCGAAAGGGCCAGCCCAACGGACAGGAGCAGACAACCCAGGGCAACGATGTGGGCCCAGAACCAGGTCGTCCCGATGGCGGCCGCGTACCAGAGGACGGATCCGAGGCCCAGGAAGATCGACGTCGACAAACGTATCGACGGCCGCACGGGCAGCTTGCCCAGCATCCAGTAGGCGATCCCGACGTCGATCGCGGCGAAGATCGTGGCCAGAAGCTGCTCGTTGGTGGACACGTGCCAGACGGCCACGAACGGCAGGAGAACCCACGCCGGGAGAGGCGGGAACGGAATGATGCCCCGCCCGGTGTTCTGGCCGGCCGGATCCAGGATCGGCATGACGTCCTGGTAGCCGGGCGTGGGGATCGAAGTCTGGCCTTCCAGCCATGACTGAGCCTGCAGTACGAAGTGCAGGTAGGGATTCGAGCGGTTCGGCTGACTGATGTAGTAGACGACCAGGCAGAGCATCACCAGGCCGAGGCCGAAGAGGATCGCGCCCCAATCTGTCGCGTCGGCCGTCGTTGTATCGGCGGCCTGCGGCACCTGGTTGGGCGACCCGTCCGAGGAGCCGGCCTGGGTTATACTCCGCTCCAATTTAGCGCTCGCCCAGGAGGCCGAAGAGGTTGGCAGGCATGAGCTTGCGAGGGGACAGCCCGCGGGGGCGCGAGTCAACGGAACCGAGTGCCGTCACAGCAATCCCCGCCATCCTCGTGCTCCTCGCCCTAGGCTTGGCCCTCCGCCTCATCATCGCATACGTGCTCTTGCCGGGGTCGGGCTTCCCCAACGACCTGGGTGCGTTCCAGTTCTGGGGCAACGACATCGCCGTGCACGGCCCGATCGGGTTCTACGACCGAACGGGCTTCATCGACTACCCGCCCGTCTACCTGCTCCTCCTCGGTCTGGTCAGCCTCTTGACCGGCGGAAGCATTGGCGAAGGCGTCAAGGTCCTGCCGATTCTCGCGGACCTTGCCCTGGCGGGAGTCGTTTGGGTCATGGTCGGGGAGCTCGGGGGCTCCGGCCGCCGGGCCCTGATCGCGGCCGCGATCATCCTCTTCAACCCGGTCACATGGTTCAACAGCGCCATCTGGGGTCAGGCTGACGCAGTCGGCGCCATCTTCCTGTTGCTCGGCCTGAGAGAGCTGCAGAAGGATCGGCGAGAGACCGCGTCGGCGCTTGCCGTCCTGGCGGTCCTGACCAAGATGCAGCTCGGCATCCTGGGCTTCGTCGTGGGATTCGTGGTGCTGCGCCGGTCGCTGGCGCCACGTACCGGCAAGGCCGATCCGGTGCGAATCCTGACCTCCATCGGTGCGGGGCTGGCGACGCTGGCGCTTGTCTGCCTGCCCTTCACGGGACTCGACTTCCTTGGCCTGGCCAATCGCCTGTCCTCGGTTCCGGGCCTCCTCACGGTCGCGGCTGGGCTCGTAACTGCGCTCGGGGTCTTCGCCCTGGCGCGGCGGTATCTTCCCCTCGCAGAGGCGCGGCGGACGCTCGTCTCGGCTCTGCTCGGCGCCGGAGCGGCCGTCGTCTTCGCCGGAATGGTGTTCGACTCGATCGTCAGCCACCTGCTCAACACCTTCGGCGAGTACCCGTACCTCACGCTCAACGCCTACAACCCGTGGGCGCTGGTCACGACAGGTAGTGGCGAAGCCATGGACCGCGGCCTGAGCTGGATCCGCGACGCGCCGTTCACCGACCCGAAGACCGGCATCACCGATCCGGGCTTCGTCATCGGGCCGTTCTCGGCGACGGTCGTGACCGCCGCGCTCGGGCTCGTGGTCCTGCTCGCGGCGGGTGCGGTGGTGGCCTGGACGCGGGCCCGCGCCACGGATCGCGAGACTGCTGAACAGGCCACGAACCCGGCCTCTGCCTCCGCCCGCGCAGCGACCCTGCCGGCCGGATCCCACGATTGGGCCTCCGAATTGCGCGGCCTGGCGGGTGTCTGCGCCGTGGCCGCCGCCTCGATCGTCTTCGTCGTTGGCGGCCAGCTCATCGCGCCGCTCTCGGCCGCCGTGGTCGGCGATGGCTTCCTCCTCGCCATCCTGGTCGGAGTCGCGGCCTGGGCGGCCTGGCGCGACGACAGGTTGTCGCTGCTGGTCGGCCTCACGATCCTGTCGATCGCGTTCTTCGTGGTGCCGACCCGGGCCCACGAGCGCTATCTGTTCCCATTCTTCGGACTCGGCGCGATTCTGCTGAGCCTGTCGTGGCGCTGGAGCGTCGCCTACGTGTTGCTGGCGGCGGTGAACTCGGTCAACCTGCTGGCCGTTCTGGTTGAGTACAAGGGCATCCCGACCGGCGACGGCGCGCTCGCGGGAACCCTGATCGATTGGGGAGCCGGGATAGTCAACGCCCGATGGTTCGACGGCATCCTCGTGCTGATTGCGCTCTCGGCCGCGGTGACGGGTCTGGCCCTGCTTTGGGCCCTTCTGCAGATGCGGGGCGTCTCGGTCGATCGTCTGGCCCGCGAGGCCGCGGCGGCAGGGGAAGCCCCACCAGTTCTGGGCGCTGCCGCG
>DATEXG010000164.1:0-25523 GCA_035257225.1 Candidatus Limnocylindrales bacterium | reverse complement strand
ACGCGGGCAGCCGCGGCGAGCGCGGCCGGGCCGAGGTAGGACCGGTCGGTCCGGGAGATCGGGCACGCCGACAGGCACAGGCCGCATTCGATGCAGTTCTCGAACCGGGTGTAGGCCCTCACGCCCTCGGGCGGCGCCGCGCCGGCGGCCTCTGCCGATCGAACGAGCGGGAAGCCGACGGCCTCGAGCCGAGCGTAGAAGTCGACCATGTCGGTCGCCAGGTCTGCCACGGGACGCTGATTGGCGAGCGGCTCGACGTCGATGGTTGGCGCCGCGAGGCCGGCCACCTTCGTGTCGCAGGCGAGGGCTTCTCGGCCGTTGATTCGAACGCCGCACGTGCCACACGAAGCGTGCATGCAGGAATGGCGCATCACGAGCGACGGGTCGCGGCGTCGCCTGATCTCGATCAGCACATCCAGCACGGTGGCGCCGGGTTCCGGCGTGCATTCGAAGTCGTCGAAATGCGGCTTGCGGTCGCCGGTCCGCAGGCGGGAGATTCGCATATGGACGGTCGGCGCTGCCGGCTCG
The DNA here is from genome assembly GCA_035257225.1 of Candidatus Limnocylindrales bacterium. Classification (GTDB taxonomy): domain Bacteria; phylum Chloroflexota; class Limnocylindria; order Limnocylindrales; family CSP1-4; genus Fen-1039. The sequence goes on along the minus strand of DATEXG010000164.1, from coordinate 24,995 downwards.
GTCGTGGCCTCCGGCTCGGGCGGGGCTGCTGGCTCGGCCGGCTGGATCGGCGAGGGTGTCGGTCCGCTCATCGCGCGTACCAGGCCGAATGCGGCAGCAGAATGACGTCGCTCGTTTCACACGGCCGGTCGATGCCGAGCTTGCCGCAAACCACGTTCGCGGTGACCTCCGCCATGGCCCGCAGTGTGGTCGCCTTGCCACCGGCGATCGTGACGAAGTCCTCCGTTGGGCTGGCGTCCAGGGCGTGGTCGAAGCAGCGGAATTCGCGGGCCATGCCTCGCCCGCTCTCCGCGCCGCTCTCACCGATGAGAGGCCGCGTGGCCGACCAGGACGCCCTGATCTCCGCGCCTCGAAGGGCCGGCAGCAGACGTGAGGTCTCGCGCACGACTGTCTTGACGTGGTCGGCGGGGACTCCCGGATCATCCGGGTCGTCCACCGGCCACGAGCTCGTCCCGAGCACGGTCAGCCCGCGCTGGGGCAGCGCGATGTCGCCGTCCCCCGGGGCGTGGAGCCGGTTGAGGACCATGTTGCAGTGGCGGCCGCGCACGGCAACCATGACCCCGGCGGTTGGAGCGACCGTGACTGTCGCCCCCGCCAGCGCCGCCACCTTCCCCGCCCACGGCCCGGCGGCGTTGATCACGATGTCCGCGCCGATCTCGTAGTCGCGCCCGGCGGCGTGGTCTCGGACCGCCACTCCGCTGACCGAGCGCCCAGCCATCGTCACGGCCGTCACCTCGGTGAAGGTCCGAATCTCCGCGCCGTTGCGCCGGGCTGTGGCGAAGAACCGCAGGGGCATCCGCATCGCGTCCATGGTGGCGTCCGGCACCTGTACAGCCAGGCGCAGATCGGGGTTGAGGCCGGGCTCGAGGCGAAGGGCATGGGCGCGGTCGATCCGGCGAGTCGGGACGGCGCACTGCCAGCATCCCTCCAGGAACTGCTGCTCGAAAGCGGCGTCCTCGTCGCTCAGAGCCACGAACAGGCCGTCGTTCTCTTCGAACGATCCCGGGGCGATGCGCCGCAGGATCTTGTTCTCGCCGATGCACTCTACGGCGGCGGCGCGGTCTGTCATCGCGTAGCGAGCGCCGCTGTGGAGCAGGCCGTGGTGCCGGCCCGTCGTGCCCGAGGTCACCTCGCCCCGTTCGACCAGAGTCACGCGCACGCCGCGCAGCACGAGGTCGTGAGCAAGCGCGGCTCCGGTGCCACCGCCGCCGATGATCAGGACGTGGGGAGGGTTTCTCGGCGCCGACCTGACGGCTTCGCCGATATCGGCCCGCGCCCCGGGGCTCATTCCATCCAGTGGAGCGTCCTTGTCACGGCCTTCTTCCAGGGCCCGTTCTCCTTCTGTCGCGCGGCCGGATCCATTTTCGGCCGCCGGTCGCGGTCACTCAACCAGTTTGCGCGGAGATCGTCGATCGCGCTTCGGAATCCTGGTAAGCGGAAGGGGCCCGATCCCGGCCGAATGTGCCCGCGTCGATAGTCCCTCCCTGGCTGCGGCCGAGCTCGGGGAGCTCAGGCCGAGACGACCGGGCAGGGAGCCCCGGCCGGCATGCGCAGGCTCGGCTCTCCGTGCAGCGGAATGGCACCGACCGACGGCTGGTGCACTCTGCGGGCGCAGCGGCCCGGGACAGACTGCCCGGCCGCCGAAAGCGCAGCATTGCGGCCATGCGGTTGCCCCGAGTTGCGAGCAGAACTCCGATCCGGGCCCTGGTCCTGACATTGGCCCTGGCTCTGCTGAGCGCCGCTTGCGGCGCGGCGACATCGTCCACCTCCCAGCCCGGTGCCTCCGCGACCGTCTCAACGGCCACGCCCGGGACGACCGCGTCTGAGGCTCCGGCGGCTTCCGCGGTGCCGACCCCATCCGCGACCGCGGCCGATCTCGGCGACTGGCCCGTCTACCACCTCGACGCCGAGAGGACCGGCTACTCGCAGGCCTTCCCGGCCTTCAAAGGGTCACCGAGCGCGGCCTGGTCGACGCCGCTGGATGGCGCCGTGTACGGTCAACCACTGGTCGTGCACGGGCGGGTCATCGCGGCCACCGAAGGCGACAGCGTCTACGCCCTGGATCCGGCGAGTGGCGCGACCGTGTGGCGCCGGAACCTGGGAACGCCCGTGCGGTTGTCGTCTCTCCCGTGCGGGGACATCGACCCGCTCGGCATAACCGGGACGCCCGCCTACGACCCGGCCACGAACTCGCTGTTCGCCGTGGCCGAGGTGACGGGACCGCATCACGTCCTGTTCGCCCTAAATGCGGACTCAGGCACAGTGCTCTGGTCCCGCGACGTCGATCTCCCCGGGCAGGATCCGACCACTCACCAGCAGCGACCCGCCCTAGCTGTGGCGAACGGCTACGTCTACATCGGCTTCGGGGGCCTGGCCGGTGACTGCGGCCAGTACAAGGGCAAGATCGTCGGAGTGCCGACAAGCGGGCAGGGCGCGACGATCTCCTATGTCGTGCCGGTTGCCCGCGAAGGCGCGGTCTGGGCCACCGGCGGCCCGGCGATCGATGCCGCCGGGGATCTGTACGTTTCGACGGGCAACGGCAGCTCTACCAGCACCTACGATGGCAGCGACTCCGTGGTCCAGCTCTCCCCGACGCTCCAGCTTGTCTCCAGGTTCGCGCCCGCGAGCTGGGCCCAGGACAACGCCAGCGACGCGGACCTGGGTTCGACGAGTCCCATGCTCCTGCCCGGCGGCTGGGTCTTCATCGTCGGCAAGAGCGGCACGGCCTACGTCTTGCGACAGGGCGCGCTCGGCGGGATAGGCGGACAAGTAGCTTCGGCCTACGTCTGCGGTTCGTTCGGGGCCGCCGCGAGGAACGGCAACACGGTCTTCGTGCCATGTGAGCATGGGCTGCGCGAGATCCAGGTCATGACCGACGGGACGATAGCGGTGGGTTGGAAGACATCGACCGGGGCCGGCGCGCCACCGGTGGTCGGCGGAGGGGCGGTCTGGAGCTGCAACATCGACAACGGCACGCTATTCGCGCTCGATCCGACAACCGGCGCCACTCTGGCCAGCCTCGCCGTCGGCAACCTTCCGCATTTCGCGTCTCCGACCCTATGGCAGGGGCGGGTCTTCATCGGAACGTTGGCGGGTGTGGCGGCCGTCAACGCCTGAGGGTTGGGTGCTGTGACCCTGAGGCAGGTGGGAATCGGGTCCGATCCGTGGTTCATCGCCGCCTCGAACCGCGCTACGCTTGAACCCCAGCCAACGATCCGCCGCCTGGCCGCCCAGGCGATCAGCGCAGGAGATGCCCGATGGCCCTGATGTCACCGGAGGAGGCCGACGCCTACCGCAAACCCGTGCTCGACGCGTTGGGCGCGGACGACCCATTCGAGGTCCAGGAGGCCGAGTTCGAGGCCTGGCAACGGATGGTCGAAGCCGCCGGCGAGGATCTCCGGGGACGTCCGGCCCACGAGGAATGGTCGGTCGTCGAACTGCTCGGCCACATGACGGACTCGGAGATGGTGACGTCGGTGCGCTACCGGTGGGTACTCGCGGAAGACCGTCCGGCGCTGCCCGGCTACGACCAGGAGGCATGGACGGCGCAGTTCAACCACCGCAGCGACGATCCGGAGCTGCTGCTGACGCTCTTCGGCGCCCTGAGGCTGGCCAACCTGGACCTGTGGGAACGCACCGAGGCGGAGGACCGTGGCCGTTTCGGTATTCATGCCGAGCGGGGACCCGAATCGTTCGACCTTCTATTCCGGCTGCAGGCCGGCCACGGCCGGGTGCATCTGGCCCAGGCTGAGGAAGCCCTTGCAACGATCCGGAGCCGCCAATCGCCTGCCTGACCGGCAACGCCTCGATCGCCGCGAACTGTCGGCTCCACCCTTGGCAGCGCCGGGTGGCGTCGGTTATCTTCGGATCAGCTACGGCACCGTCACGGCCGGGAGGATAGGGCATTGAACACGGCGGTCATCACGGCTACTGGCATCACGGCCTTGGCCGTGTTCGTCTTCCTCCTGGAGTGGGATGGCCTGACGGAGGGTCACGCTCGGCCTGGGGCGCACATTCTGAATGCCGCCCGCTGGGGATGTGTGATCGCGTTGTGCTGGGCGCTCATTCCCTTGGCCTTCTCGGGGCCGGCGCCGGGGCGGACCGCCGCGGTGGTGGGCCTGGCCGCTCTCATTGGGGCTCTGATGCTCGTCCCCGTCCGCTGGTTCGTTCGCGTCGCCGGCCGCGACCCGATCTGGGAGCTGCGGTGGCTACGGGTCGAGGTTACTCTGCTGACCAACGCGGTCCGGCGAGGCGCAGGCTCCGTGCCACCGGGTCAACTGCGCAACCTGATCGATCGCCTCGATCGGGCGTTCGTCCCCGAGACGGCCGAGTTGTGCAACCTGCTGGCGGCCGAGGTCCAGGACCTGCTGGCCGGCGGCGAGTCGTGGAACGAGGCTGGCCGGCGAACGATCCGGATCGACGAGTTGTGCCGCGGGTTCTGGCCGGACGACATGCCTCCGCCCGATTTCGACGCCGGCGAAGCCACCTTCAGGTGGCGCCTGTATCGAGCTTTCGGGCAGCTCATGGATGCCGGAGTGGCAACCGCGGGAACTGAGGAACGCGACGAGTTCGCGCGCCTCCTGGGCTCTCTCGATGGCTTCCGGCGACCCGACACCAGGGACTTGATCCGAGACATCAGGCGCTCGGGCAACCGCTGGCTCGCCGGACGCGCTTCCGAGCGACCCTGGATCGAGGCGTTCGACTTCTCCGTCCTGGGCCCCCACGGGCTCGAGGAGGTCAGGCAGATGTGGGGCCGGGACAGCGCCCTGTGGGGCGCTGAGCTCGAAGAGGACGACCGCCGGGCCCTCGAGGCGGACGTGGCGAGGCGCGCCTCGGTTTCGTGATCCAAGTGCCGCTCAGCGTCCGAGGATGCGGTCGATCTCGGCTATCTGGTCGGGCGTGAGCGGCCCGAACTCCATCGCCTTCGCGTTCTCCTCGACCTGAACGACGGTCCGAAAGCCCGGGATCGGCACCGTGTTCGGACTGCGGCCCCAGATCCACGCAAGCGCCCCCTGGGCGAGGGTCCGGCCGTTGCTGGTCAGGACTTCGCGGATGGACGCCAGGGCATCGAGCCACTCCTGGTTCGCGCGGCCATCCTTTATGCCAGCGAACCAGTCGACCGTTTGGCGGACGTCGCCGTCGCGGAACCGGGTCTCCGGCGTGATCTTGCCGGTCAGCACGCCCATCCCAAGCGGGGCACGGCTGAGGTTGCCAAGGTTCTGCTTCTCGGCCAGGGCAGTCAGCTCGGCGTTGCCGGTGAACACGTTCAGCTCCTGCTCGAGGACGCCGCATCCGGGCCCGGTGGAGAAGGCCGCAATCGCGTCGGTCCGGTCGGTGCTCCAGCCGTAGGTCCGAATCTTGCCTTCCTTGACGAGGTCCTCGAAGACCTCGCGAGCCTCCAGGGCGCGCTCGATCGAAAGTGACCAGGCATGCAGGAGGTAGACGTCGACGTGGTCGGTCTGCAATCGCCGAAGGCTACTCTCGAGATCCGCCCGCAGATGCGCGGCGACGTCGCTCTCTGCCTCGGTCGGCCCGTAGAGGTCCACCTTCTTGCCGGCCTCGTCGACCTTGTGACCGACCTTGGTGGCGATGACCGCCTGGTCGCGCCGACCTTTGAGGGCTTGCCCCAGGATGCGCTCGCTGTGGCCGGCGCCGTAGTTGGCTGCCGTGTCGAAGAAGCCGGCGCCGTGTTCCAGAGCAGCGTGGATTGCCCTGGTCGACTCGGCGTCGTCCACGACCCCCCATCCCGCCTGGGCGCCGGCCATGCTCCACGGCCCGCCGATGGCCCAGCAGCCCATCCCAACCGCAGGGACCTCGATGCCGCTTCGGCCGAGTATTCGCTTCACGTTCCGCCTCCTTGATGCGCCACCTGGTCGCCGGTTGGGCGCCGCGGTCGACCGCCCGGCGCGTGACTGGACGCGGTCAGGGCGAAGATAAACCGCTCGCCGGCAGGCTCTATCGCCAGGGGATCGGGACGATGCCGTCCTTGCGAGCGCTGGTGACGTCGATCCAAGCGTAGTCCGCGTCCGCCGCGGCCACGTGCGGCTGGGCCTTCTTCCATTCGGCAAGGGCTGTAGAGCTGGCGTCATCGAAAGTCGCCGCGCCGATCATCGTCGTCTCGATGAAGTAGTAGGAGTCGCCGGTGTCGTCCACGCTTATCGCGACGTAGGCGTGGCCCGGAACGATGACCAGCGCCGCCTGCATGCCCAGGTACTCGGCCGCCGCCGCGTACAGCAGCGTCAGCTCGATGCAGTTGCCGCTCGACTGGTCGAGGACCTCGCCGGGCAGGCGAATCCGCTGCGATTGACCCGACGCGAATGTGATCGGCGTGCTGATGTAGGTGAGGTTGTAGTCGTTCGTCTCGGCCTGCCAGATGTCCGACAGGCGCTGCCACACCGTGCCATCGCTGTCCTGCGCGCTGTCGTAGCCGCTCGTCATGATCTTGTTCGGATCATAGTTGGCGGCCGTGCGAATGAGCGTGTTCACCGACGGGTCCGTCGGGGTGATCATGGCCACGACGAGCTGGTAATTCTCCTGCTGGGTGAACCCCTTGATCGACCAAGGGAAGTCGTCCCGGGAGGTGATCAGCGTCTGGCTGGTCTGGTCGAGGACCGTTCTCGGCTGGCCGGACTCCAGGTACGAGACGACCACGTGCAGGTCGGCCGGGTGTTGGCTGTTCAGGCTGTCGTAGCCCGCCTGGGTCAGTCGTGGGTTCTGGCGAACCTCCTGGCTTCCGTTCGCATCAACCGTCACCGTGTCGCTGGCCTTGTCCGTGTAGCCGGGGATATCGCTTTGGACCGTGATCTTGACCGGCGACGCGTTGGCGTTCTGGACCGTCACGATCACGAAGTCGTCGATGAAGCTGCCGTACAGGTGCGCGATCGGCGTGATCAGCTCCGACGTGTAGACGTAGTCGGCGGTGATCTGATCGACGGTGGCTGAGGCGGCCGTCGCTCGCGGGGCTTCCGATGCGACGGCCTGCGACGTCTGCGCGGCCGAGGGACCCGGCAGGTCGACATGGACTCCCCCGGACGGAGCAACCGGCGGCCAGGTGGCGGATGCGCTGCTGCAGCCGGCCGCGATGACGAGGATGAGGGCCAGGGCCCCGAGCCGCCCGTACGCGTTGCGCCACGAACCCATCGGAGCCTCCTGGCCCGCCTGGCGGCGGGCGAACTTTCTGCCCAAGTCGAGCGCGTCGATCGTAGCGTGGGCGGTAGGTGTCTACCAGTAGCGAATCGTCCGGGACGGCCCGCCCCGACGCGGATCCCGCGTGGAGTGGCCCGGTCCGGTTTGCCCTACTTCCCCGCGAGGGCCTCGACCAGCGGCGCCATCGATTCCATCGAGCGGCTTGGGAACGTGTAATAGCTGATGCCGAGCTCGTCGCGGCGTCGCTGCAGCTTCTCGCGCACGGAGCCGAGCGGTCCGTACAGGACGTAAGGGCTGTCGTAGACGGCTGTGGCGGCCCCCATCGCTGCCGCCGCCGCGGAACTCAGTAGCGAGTTGCCGCTTCCCGCCAGGCCAGCGGAGCTGATCCAGACGTTGATCTCGAGGTGTTCGAACCGGTCGCCGGCCGCCTCTTTGACACGGGCGATCTTCTGGGCCGTGGCCTTCTCGGTTGCCTGGCCGAACAGAGGCCAGCCGCGGGCGTTGAAACCCGGCAGCAGCCCAACGATGTCGGCCTCTCGGGCGGCCAGTCTGAGCATCCGCAGGCCGCCGCCTCCGATCGCCAATGGCGGCCGTGGCTTCTGGACGGTGGGCACGCCCGCCGATGCGCGGACCATCTCGTAATGCTCGCCCCGGTGCGTGACCATCTCGCCGGCGAGCAGCCGCTTCACGAGCGGGACCGCCTCCTCGAGCCTGTCCACCCGGCGCGGGGCGGGATCGTAGGTCATACCGAGCTCGCGGTAGTCGCTCGTCATCCAACCGGCGCCCATCCCCATCTCGAATCGACCGCCCGACAGCACGTCGAGGGTCGCGGCCTCACGGGCCAGCATCAGCGGATGGCGGTAGTCGTTGGCGAAGACGAACGCGCCGATGCGCAGGCGGGTCGTGGCAGCGGCGGCGGCTGCCAGCGCGGCAAACGGTGAGAGCTGATTGCCCAGGTGATCGGGCATGACCAGGAGGTCGTACCCGAGCGACTCGGCCCGCCGGGCCAGGGCCGCCCACTCCTCCGCGCTGGACGCGGACGCCTGCTGGACTGCGAATCGAAACGGGTGCACCCGTGGAGGTTACTCCGACGGCGGAGAGGGGTACGCCGCGGACGGGAACACGCCGTGCCCGCTCCCCGGGTCTCGTCCCGGGTTCCTGCCAGGGTCCGGAAGCGCGCCGGCCCCGGCTTCCCGCCGCGACGACAATCGATACAATCATGCGGACTCCAGGCGCGTGGGGATGTGCCGGAGTCAGGGGAGGAGGAAGAGGGGATTGGGCAAGCTCAGGGACGGCACCGTCCGTCTGTTTCGGCTCGCTGACCTCCGAAATCACGCGCGCCGGTTGCGGCCACCAGCCCGGCCCGTCGCGCTATCGCGCCTCCTGGACCCAGGCAGTCGGCTTCACGCGATCGTCGATCGATCTCGGCCGGCCTGGCCGGTCGCGGGCGCCATTGCCATTGCGGCGGCGATAACCCTGTTCTGGCGCTTGACCGATACGCGGCCCGGATTCCAGGGAACCCTGATAGACATGGGCTTCGACCCAGGTCGAGCGGAGCTCTTGGGCGCTCTGACCGTCGGAGGTCTGATCGCGGCGGCAGTTGCTCTGGCCCTAGACCGTCAGAGACTCGCCTTCTTCATCGGCGCGCTTGCCGTAGTGCTGGACGATTTCGAAGCCTTCAGGCGCGACACTCTGAACGTCATGGAAGGCGGACCCGCAGCCGGCGGCTTCAGCGTCGTCGGCTGGATCGAGACCGGCCTCGCGATCATCGTCGCCGCGATCGTCGTCGCCTGGGCCGCGATGACGCTGGCCCGGCCGGTTCGCGCGTGGGCCGTCAGGAGCGTCGCCGCGCTCGAGGAGACGCGCCGAAGCCGGCGAGCCTCGCGATCGCTGGTTGCGCCGGCGGGTGGTCTTGCCGCGTTGCTGGTCTTCCTGACGCTGGGGCCTGTCCTGGGGAGTCTCCTCAACTACGGCACCGATTCGGCCATGCATGCCGGCGGTGCCCAGGAGATAGGCATATTCGGCGGAGGAGCGTCGCCCACTCCTATGCTCGTGGATAGCCCCACGAACTCTCCGGCGCCGACTCCCACGGCTTCGCCCGCCGATTCCCCGGACCTCGGCTCGGCGCCGCCGAGCGCACCGTCTCCCGCGCCGGAACCCAGCCGAACCGGCGCGCCGCTGGTGACAGGTCCTGCGCCCGACTCCCTGGTCTCGCCGGGCGTGCTCGCGGAGAGCGCCCCGTGGGAGACTCTGGCGCCGAACGGCAAGGGAACCCGCTTCACCAAGTACATGCCGAAGTACTGGATCGGCGGCGGCGACAACGCGATAGACGTCTATCTGCCGCCCGGCTATGACTCCGACACGACCCGCCGCTACCCGGTCGTGTATGAGATGCCCTACAACACCAACATGTGGGACGCCGGGATGGGTCTGTCGTGGGCTCTCGACTATCTGATAACGAGCGGGCAGTTGCCGCCGATGATCGTGATCTTCGTCTGGGGAGACAGCGCGCCTTATCGCGACACGGAATGCTCCAACAGCCTGGACGGCCGGGAGTGGTTCGACGACTACCTCGTCCAGGTCGTGGTCCCGTCGGTCGACGTGTGGTACCGGACTATTCCGACACCCGAAGCTCGGACCACACTGGGATCGTCCAAGGGCGGCTACTGCGCGGCGTCGGCGCTGACGCACCATCCGAGTGTCTTTGCGTCGGCGATCTCGTTCAGCGGCTACTACACCGCGGGCGCGGCCTCACCGCAGACCGCCGGCGCGGATCTCGTCTTCGGCCAGGACAGGGATTACGAGCGCAGCCAATCGCCGATTCTCCGTCTCTCGGAGATACCCTCCGAGCAGCGCAGAAGGATGTTTGTCGTCCAGTGCGCCAATCCCAAGGAGGACTTCTACGGCCCGCAGATGCGGGACTTCTCGGCCGCGCTACTTGCGGCGAATGTCCCGCAGGCGGTGTTGAACTCCAAGCTGGGCCACTCCTGGGAAGCTCAACGCCAGCTGGTGCCCACTGCTCTGCGACTGATCGCGGCCCGGCAGGTGAGGCTGGGCGTCTTCCCGGTGGCGAACCACCCGTAGCCCCGGATCGCCTACGCGATGGCTTCCTCGAACTGCGAGTTGTAGAGGTCGTAGTAGAAGCCGTGACGGGCGATGAGCTCGTCGTGACTGCCCTGCTCGACGATCTTGCCGTGGTCCATGACCAGGATCTCGTCGGCGTTGCGGATCGTCGACAGACGATGGGCGATGACGAACGCGGTGCGGCCCTTCATGAGACGGGCCATCGCCTGCTGCACGAGGACCTCGGTGCGCGTGTCGACCGAGCTCGTCGCCTCGTCAAGGATGAGGATCTGCGGGTCGGCCAGGAAGGCCCGGGCGATCGTCAGGAGCTGTTTCTCGCCCTGTGACAGGTTCGAGGCGTCGTCGTCGATCACGGTGTCGTAGCCGTCCGGCATCGTCCGCACGAAGTGGTCTACGTGAGCGGCCTTGGCGGCGGCGACGATCTCCTCTTCCGTGGCGTCCTCCCGGCCGTAGGCGATGTTCTCGCGGACCGTCCCGCCGAAGAGCCAGGTGTCCTGGAGGACCATGCCGAAGGTTCGGCGCAGGTTATCGCGGGTCAGGTTCCGGATGTCGATCCCGTCCACCTTGATGGACCCTGCGTCGATCTCGTAGAAGCGCATCAGCAAGTTGACCACCGTGGTCTTGCCGGCTCCGGTTGGACCGACGATCGCCAGCACCTCGCCCGAGCGGATGTCGGCGTTCAGGTTCTCGATGAGCGGGGTCTTGGGCTCGTAGCGGAAGGCGACACCCTCAAAGCTGACGTGCCCTTGAGGGTTCGCGAGCACTTCCGGCTGCTCGGCATCGGCAATCTCCTCGGGCTCGTCGAGGAGTTCGAAGACTCGCTCGGCCGAGGCGATCGTGGACTGCAGGAGGTTGGCGATGCTCGCCGTCTGGGTGATCGGCATCGTGAACGAGCGCGAGTACTGGATGAAGGCTTGGACATCGCCGAGGGACATCCTGCCGGACGCGACCTGGATGCCACCGAGGACTCCGATGGCAACGTAGTTCAGGTTGCTGACGAAGTTCATCGTCGGCTGGATGATGCCCGAGATGAACTGGGCCTTGAAGCTGGCCTGGTAGACGCGTTCATTCTCTTCGTCGAAGTGGCGGATCGCGTCCTCCTGGTGGCCGAAGGACTTGACGATCATGTGGCCGGTGTGGGACTCCTCCACCTGCCCGTTTAGGACGCCCGTGCGTTCCCATTGCGCCGCGAACTGCTTCTGCGAACGTCGCGCGATCAGCATCGTCAGTCCGGCCGCGATCGGCAGCACGAGAAGTGAGATAAGGGCGAGCAGCGGGCTGATCCAGAACATCATCGCCAGAACGCCGACGATGGTGGCCACCGAGGTGATTATCTGAGTCAGGCTCTGCTGGAGCGTGTTGGCGATGTTGTCGATGTCGTTGGTGACGCGGCTGAGCGTGTCGCCGCGGGCATGCGTGTCGAAGTACTTGAGAGGCAGCCTGGCCAGCTTCCGATCCACGTCGCGGCGGAGCCGGTAGACGGTCCGCTGTGAGACGCCCGCCATCACGTACCAGGCCACCCAGGTGAAGAAGGTGGCGGTCAGGTAGAGCGCAGTCAGGCCGAGCAGGACCATTCCCAGGGCCCCGAAGTCGACGCCGACGCCGGGCACGGCGTTCGTCCCGGCCACCAGGTCCGCCAGAGGGTTGTGGCTCTGCTGCAGGAGCGTTACCGCCTGCTGGTGAGACGTCCCTGCCGGCAGGAACCGGCCCAGCTCCTTGCCGACGAGCCCGTCCATCAGCTTGTTGATGCCGGTGCCGAGGATCTTGGGGCCGAAGACCGTGCCGGCCGTGCTGATGAGAGCGACCACCATCACCAGGATGATCCGCGGCCGCTCGGGCCCGAGCTCGCCCAGAAGCCGCCGGAAGCTGCCGCCGAAGTTCCGGGGCTTCTCGGCCGGCATCATCATCCCGCCCATCGGGCCGTGACCGCCACCCATCGGGCCGCGCCGTCGGGCACCCATCCCACCCATCGGGCCGCTCATGACGCTTCCTCCTGGGAGAGCTGCGAGTACACGATCTCGCGATAGATCTCGCAGGTCTTCATGAGCTGCGCGTGCGTGCCCTTGCCGACGATCTCGCCGCTGTCGAGAACCACGATCTGGTCGGCGTGCATGATCGTGCCCACCCGTTGGGCGATGATGATCACCGTGGCGTCGCGCGTTTCCTTGTGCAGCGCCGCCCGGAGTTGCTGGTCCGTCTTGAAGTCGAGAGCCGAGAAGCTGTCGTCGAAGATGAAGACCTTCGGCTTCTTGGCAATCGCTCGGGCGATGGCCAGGCGCTGCCGCTGCCCGCCGGAGACATTCGTGCCGCCCTGGTCGATCTCAGCCTCCATCTGGGCGGGCATCTCCGTCACGAAGTCCCGGGCCTGGGCTATATCCAGGGCGTGCCACAGCGTTTCATCGGTCGCGGATTCGTCGCCGTAGCGCAGGTTGCTGGCGACGGTGCCGCTGAACAGGAAGGACTTCTGAGGCACGACGCCGATCAGTTGCCACAGATCCTCTTGACGCATCTGCCTGACGTCGACGCCGTCAATGAAGACACCGCCCTCGGTCACGTCGTAGAAGCGAGGGATCAGGTTGACGAGCGTCGTCTTGCCTGAGCCGGTGCTGCCTACGATCGCCGTCGTCTGGCCGGGCTGGGCCGTGAAGGAGATGGCGCACAGGACCGCGTCCTGGGCGCCCGGGTAGCGGAACTCCACGTCGCGGAACTCGACGGCACCGTGCGGGTCCGAGATCTCGACCGGTTCGTCTGGGTCGCACAGAGTCGCCTCGACGTCCAGGACCGCCTGGATCCGCTCGGCGGCGGCGGCCGCTCGCGGAACCATGACGAAGATCAAGGCGGCCATCATCACGGAGAAGAGGATCAGCATCACGTACTGCAGGAAGGCCGACAGATTGCCGAGCGGCATGGCTCCTGAGTCGATTCGCAGGCCGCCGAACCACACGATCGCGATCGTCGAGAGGTTCATGATCCCGAAGAGGAAGGGGATCATCATCGCGAAGAGACGATTGACGCGCAGGGCCGTGTTCGTCAGCTCCTGATTTGCCTGGTCATAGCGGGCCTCTTCGTGATCCGTTCGAACGAACGCGCGAATCACGCGCATGCCGCTCAGGATCTCCCGCATGACCTGCTGGATTCGGTCCGTCCGCTTCTGCATCGAGCGGAAGAGCGGCAGGGCGATCATTGCTAGAGTGCCGATGACGATCAGCACGAGGGGGATGATCACGATGAGCAGCCCCGACAGCGGGACGTCCTCGCGCAAGGCCATGATGATGCCGCCGACGCACATGATCGGGGCCATGATCATGATGTTGAACGCCATCACCAGGACCATCTGGACCTGCTGGACGTCGTTGGTGTTGCGGGTGATCAGGGTCGGCGTCCCGAAGAGGTTCGTCTCCTTCTGCGAGAAGCTCATCACCTGGCGAAAGATGGCGCTCCGAACGTCGCGCCCGAACGCCATGGCAGTCCTCGAGCCGAAGTAGATCCCCACGATCGCGCAGACCCCGAGCAGGGCCGTGATCAAGAGCATCGACATGCCGGTTCTGACGATGTAGCCGGTGTCGCCCTTGAGGACGCCGTTGTTGATGATGTCCGCGTTCAGGTTGGGCAGGTACAGGTTCGCCAGGGCCTGGATGGTAACCAGGACCATGACGATGGCCAGGCTCCATCGATAGGGCCGCAGGAACCGGCGGAGGAGTTTGGTCATTCGCCTGCGTTCCTCGTGATCGACGATTCGCGGTCAGCCTCGGCGCCCGCCGCATCCGCGCTATCCGCCGCATCCTCGGCGCCCGGATCGGATGGGAAGACACGCCCACGGGCGGCGTGGATCGCTCGCATTCCGATCAGAAGACCGGCAATCTCCTCGGCGGTGAGTTCGCCCAGGATCTTCGATAGGCCCTGGCGTTGGTGCGCGGCCATGTCGGTGAAGACCTGACGGCCGGCATCCGTGGCGTGGACGAGCACGACCCGGCGGTCGTCGGTGTCATGGATCCGCTCCACCAGGCCACGCTTCTCCATGCGGTCGACAATGCCGGTCGCGCTGGCGTCCGACACATCCATGGCTTCGGCGAGGCGCCTCATCGAGAGCGGGCCCTGGGCCTCCAGCGCGGTGAGCACAAAGAGGTGGACCAGGCTCAGGGCGTGGCGGTGCCAGCTCTTGAAGATGCCGCCCCGGTCGCGGGGTGACCAGCTGGTCATCTCGTCCAGGAGTTCGCGCTCCAGAGCGGCGCGGTCCAGGGGCTGGCTTTCAGGCGGCTCGCCACCCTGGCCCGCATCTCCGTTCCGTGGGAGATTGACATTCAACATAACGCTAAGTATATCGGGATCTGTCCCAAACGCAAACGCCTTGAGCCCCTCTGGGGCCGAAGGGGTAGTTGACGGTCAGGGCCCTCAGGTCGTGCAATGGGAATCTGATGTTCTCATCGCTATCGGCCGCGAGAGTCCCCTTGCTGGGCCTGATCACGGCCGCAGCCGCGATCATCGTGGCGGTCGTGGGCTCTCCGGCAACGGGTTCGCAGCTCCCCGCGCTGGCGTCGCCGAACCCCTCCGGGGTTGGCCTCGGCGCCGGCGAGCCGGGAATTCCCAGCTCGGCGCCCACGTTCCAGTTGGGTATCGTGCCGGGTAATTCCGCTAGCGCGCCCTTGCCTACCGACGCTCCGGCATCTGTCCGCGCAGTGTCGGCCTTGCCGTCGTGCGGCGCTGAGGTGCTGTTCGAGCAGGACGTGGACATAACGCCCATCCCGACGGCCCCGGGTCCGGTCACGGATCCAGCGGCAAACCAGCAGGCGGCCGATTGCCTGCTGTCTGCCTGGGAGAACGGGCGGCCCGCCGTGTTGGTCACGTCTGCGATCAGCGACGAAGCCGACGAGATCTACTCCATTTACAGATTGCCCGGGAATGGGACGGCCGAAGTCACCGTGCGCGTCCGATCCCACTCGGACCAGACAGTCTCCTGGACGGAGAGAACCTGTCGCCAGCTTTCCGTTCAACAAGGGGCGGTTACGCCGGCGGATTGCGACGCGGAGGCGCCAATGAAGTGATCGCGTCCGCAGGCCACCGGACGCGCTATCCCATCCCAATGGGTTGGGCCCGATTGACTAGTGGGGCGCCGTCACTAGAGCCCCACCTGGACGGGACATGATCGCCATCGACTTGGACCGCTTCGACGTCCAAGGTGGCTGGTATCCAGTCGGTCGTCGCCGGCGTCCACCGCAGGCAGACAGGGACTACTCGATTCGGCATATCTGACGCGGCGACCTCGGCCGCGTGCGCCGAACGTCTCCGTCCGTCCCCAGCCGCTCGAACCGTGCTTTCGCGCGGGGCGAACGGCAAGGAGGAACGATGTTCACAGGCTTTGCCAACGCGCCTACCGTTGAGGGGACTCACAAGCGCTCGCCGAGAGAGTTGCGGCTCGCCGTCATCGCGGCCGCGCTCGTTCTGGCTCTTTCGACGGCCATGAGCGTCTCCGCTGCCACCGCCCAGATCTCCACCTCGTCGGCGGCGGCTCCGGGCGACCAGATCGCGGTGACCGGCTCCGGCTTCGCAGCCGGTCAGTCGGGCCAGCTGACCTTCAACGGCGGCGCCGTGGCCAGCTTCCAGGCGTCGTCGAGCGGCGCCTTCAGCGTGCCGTTCGTCGTGCCGACCTGGGCCCCGGTGAACGCCGCGGGTCGCATCTCCGCCAAGACGAGTTCGGGCGCTCTGATCGCCACGACGACGCTCACGATCGGCGCTTCTGCCGCCGTCACGCACTCGACGCTTTGGGCGCCCACCCAGGCCCTGCCCGGCTCGGAGATCGCCCTGACAGGTGCCGGATTCGTCGCCGGCCAGACCGGCCGCCTTTCGATCAACGGCCTGTCCGCCACTACCTTCACCGCAGCGGCCGACGGCTCGTTCAGCGTCCCGTTCGACATCCCGCCCACCACGACCATCGGCCTGGGCCTCATCTCGGCCTCGGATGGACAGGGCGTCGCGCTTGCCGCCACCTGGCTGGGGGTTGGAGTGGACGTCACCGGACCCATGATCTCGGTTCCGTCCTGGGCCGCCGCAGGCTCCACGATCTGGGTCGACGGCCTCTTCTTCGGCCCCGGCCAGACTGGCAACCTCACCTACAACGGCGCCGTGGTGACCAAGTTCACCGCCGCTACCCGAGGGTCGTTCGGCGTTCAGTTCGTCGTTCCCAGCGGCGCCGCGAACGGCTCCGGACGCATCTCGGCCAAGACGAGCTCGGGCTCGCTCCTTGCCACGACCACATTGACCATCGGAGCGGGCGCGCCGAATCCGACGCCGACCGCCCCGCCCACCCCGACGTCCAGCCCGACGGCTACTCCTACGCAGGCCCCAACGGCCACACCAACGCCGGCTCCCACGGCTACCCCTACAGCCACGCCAACGCCGGTCCCAACGGCCACTCCGCCGGCCGGGAACCTGCCCAACTTCAGCCACGTCTACGTGATTGTCTTCGAGAACAAGGAGTACTCGAGCGTCGTCGGCTCGAGCAGCGCTCCATACATCAACTCCCTGATCTCGCAATACGGCCTCTCGACCAACTTCACGGCCGAGCGGCATCCGTCGGAGCCCAACTACATCGCCCTCACCTCGGGCGGTACGCAGGGAGTGACTGACGACGGCGTCTACAACCTGGGCGTGGACAACCTGTTCGACCAGGTGACCGCGTCCGGTCGGACGTGGAAGGCCTATCAGCAGGGCAACCCGGGCAACTGCTTCACCGACTCCTCATCCTCGGCCGTGGTCGACGGCGTCGGGAAGTCCGGCAGCTATGTCCGCAAGCACAACCCCGCGATCAGCTACACGAGCGTCAGTGGCAACGAGGCTGCCTGCGCCAACATCACGAACCTGGCCGGCTTCGATCCGGCGGCGGCCAACTTCGAGTTCATCACCCCGAACATGATCAACGACATGCACGACGGAACCGTCGCCGACGGCGACAACTTCCTGAAGGCGTTCCTGCCGCAGATCACGAGCAGCGCGGCATTCGCCAATTCCGTGGTGTACGTCACCTTCGACGAAGGCACGACCAACGTCAGCGGCGGCGGCCACATCCTCACTCTCGCCATCACACCAAACATGACGCCCGGCTACAACGCCACCGCGGCCTACACCCACTACTCGATGCTTCGAACCATCGAACAGGCGTGGGGCCTCCCGTCCCTCGGGAACGCAGCCTCCGCCTCGGCAATGAATTTCCCCTACTGAGCCCCAGCGTAACTCGCGAAAGCGAGGAACGGCCGACCGGCCATCCGGTCGGCCGTTCCTATTCGTCCCGGGTGAGATCGGGGTCAGCGGGCCGGGGCAACCTGTATCTCGAAGACGCCGATCAACTGGTCGAAGCCGTAGATGTGCCCGGCGATGAGCCCGCACAAACCCTGCGATCCGGCTGGGGCCAGTTCGATCCGGTCCAGGACCGTCTGGAAGTCCTCCAGTCGCATCGAGGCGCTGTGCTCGGTCTCTTCCCCGTTCTCCTCGTCCTCGTCGGTTGTGTCGATGCCGTCCCCGTCCAGCTCGCCGCCGATGCCGATGGCGGAGACCGTTTGCTCCGCGGCGATCTCGTCGGCCCCTATCTCCTCGCCCAATTCGTCGCCGAGCTTCACCTTCAAGGTGTACGCCATCTCGAGGGGGCCTTCGGTCTGACTCGCCATGCCCGGAGCGGTTCGTCCGAGCGTATACATGCCCGCCTGCACGATCGCATCGAGGGCCGCACCAACACAGGCCGGGCAACCATCGAATGTCAGGGCCGAGTAGGATCGGCACTCAGTGGTGGTCACGCCGCTCATTCTCTGCTTCTCAAGTACATCTAGCATGGTGCTCACGATAGGCGACCCGTATGAACGGAGACTGAACTCTCCGTTAACACCTGTACACGAATCAGCCCGGCCACGAGGCGTCCGAATGGCCGCGATCGCGCATCTCGTGCCGCTGGCGATCGTCGTCCTGGCGGTGGCGGCCTGTGGGTCCTCCCAGCCGAGCCCTCTGCCGCCAGCCTCGGAGCCGCCCTCCGCGCCTGCCTCTCTCGCCCAGGCCAGCGCCTTCTCCTCGCCTTCGCTCGACCCGACGCAACCACCTGCCGCCTCCACCGACGTGACCGCTTTCTACTACCTCTGGTACGGAACCCCGGCCTACGACGGCGCCTGGCGCCATTGGAATCAGCTGGCCCATCAGCCGCCGAATGACCTGGCCGCAACCTTCTATCCGGCCCGCGGCCCGTACAGCTCGCGCGATCCGGCGGTGCAGGCGAGTCAGATGCAGGAATTGCGATCGGCCCGTATCGGCGTCATCGCCGTCAGCTGGTGGGGCCAGGGCAGCTGGGAAGACAAATCGCTCGATAGCTTGTTCGCCGCCGCGAATTCCGCAGGGATTCGGATCGCGTTCCATCTCGAGCCATATCAGGGTCAGACCGCCGCCTCCGTCGTGGCCGACATCCGCTATCTGCTCGGCCGTTTCGGCAACTCGCCGGCCCTGTTCAGGACGTCGCGAGCCACCTCAGGGAGCGCCTCGCTGAACCCGCGGGCAGTCTTCTACCTCTTCGGCAGCCCCAAGCTACCTCCTGCCGAACTCAAGGCCGCGCTCCTCGGGTTGCGCGGCACGCCCGACGACTCCATCGTCCTGGTCCACTCTCCCAAGGCAGTGTCGGCGACCCGGGTGGGGGCGGACGGGGTCTACACGTACGATGCGATGGCCTCACCCGACTCCTTCGCCGGGCTGGCCGCGGACTGCAGCGCGGCGAGGCTCATCTGCAGCCCCAGCGTGGCCCCCGGCTTCGACAATCGCCAGGCGGTGGCAACGGGCCTGATCGTGGTGGACCGGGCCGACGGCGCTCGCTACGACGCTATGTGGCAGGCAGCCGTGGCCGCCCGCCCGGCCTGGGTGAGCGTGACTTCGTTCAACGAGTGGCACGAGAGCACGCAGATAGAGCCGGCCGCCGATTTCCAGGGTGGAACGCGAACCTACACGGGCTATGAGGGCGCCTACGGAACCTCCGCGGCCGATGCCCCGAATGCATACCTGGCTCGCACCGCGTACTGGGTCGGTAAATTCACGCCTGGCGCTTGAGCGGAGGCGACGGCCCGAGCCAGCCGCGCGAAATGGCTGCCCGACTCCTCCGCCGCAGTTTGCGCATCAGCCCGGAGGCGCCGGCAGATCCGCAGGGGGCCCCAGCGGGTCGGTGCCGCCACTCAGTGCCATCGGCACGAGCGGGCTGCCGATCCCGTAGGCCCAGACCTTGAGGTAGTAGACGCCCGGCGACAGGGCAACGCCTTTCGCGTCCACGAGCGTGAACGGCTGCGAGCCGTCGGTGACGACGTGGAGAGTGACCCCGGACGGTACGACTACAGCGCCATCGGCGGGACCGCCGCCCACCGGGGAGTCCGAGCCCTCTTCTACCGTGGCATCGCCGACGCCTGTCTGCCACGCCAGCGTCAGTTTCCCGGCGTCGTCGCGGAGATAGGCCGCGGCGCGGAAGGCGACGGGGCTCGTGCCGAGGACCACGCTCAGGGGGTAGTGGTTGTCGACCTCGACCGAGATGTCGACCCCGCTCGCCTGAACCGCGGGGTCGCCGCCGATCACGATTGTTGGTCCGCTCGCAGCGGCCCTGGCCGTCACGACCGCCCGGACCTGTACGAAGGTCGATCCGGCAACGTTTGGCAGCGCCCAGGCGACGGTGAACACCGCTACGCCCGCGACGATGACGAGAGCCAGGATCGCGCGACGAACCCTTCCGGCGCCGGGAGTCCGGGCCGCAGGTGCCAGGCCGGTCGATGACTCGGTCATCTGATTGGTCTCCCCAGTGAATCGGTCCGGCCGGTCGGGTTCTGCCGGTCGGCCGGCTCGGGCCTATCCGGCGCGTGGCGAAGCCGGTTGCGCACGCTGAAGCTCAATACGCCGAGCGCGCCAAGCACGACGGCCGCGACGAGGAGCGATGCCAGCAGATCGGTCGTGGAGCCGCGGCCGGGAGCCGATCGGCCGGCCGCGGCCGGAACCACGGTCGTGTCCGTGGACGAGGGCTGCGCCGTCGGCGAAGGCGGCGCGGTTGCTCCCGGAGTGGCTGTTGCCGCGTGTACCACGGGACCGGGAGCTCCGGTGAGCAACGCGAGCACCTGAAGGTATCGCTCGCCGTAGTTGTGGCTGGGCTCCACATACGAGTTCTCTGTGAACTCGTTCCAGCTGATGACGGCTATCCCGTCGGGGTTTGTCGCCTGGGCATCGTCCCAGGCCGCCGTCAACGTCGCGCCGTTGCGCCTGTCCACGACCGAGGTACCGCCGTTGAGGCGGGCGTCAAAGCCCGCGGCTGCCGGAGCGAGCCACAGGCCGTTGCCGCTGTGAACCGCGGCCGCCAGGTCGGACAGCCGCTTTTGGTAGCCGGGAGTGGCGAGGGGATCGCCGGACGACCAGTAGTAGGCGTCTCCGTCGAACAGGCCGGCCCGAGGTCGGTACTCGGCTGCGCTCCTATCGGAGCCGAGCAGCAGGATCCGGTTCGGCGCGCCGAGCTGGGTCCGAACCTGTGAGATATCCGCGCTGCTGAACCGCCACGTGCCCGACCAGATGACCGCCGGCTTGCCGAATACGTTGAAGACAGGGTCGGCTCCGTACTGGTTCTCGAACCAGAGGAGGTCCGATTGCACCTGAGCGGTTGGGACCGGGTTCCGATTGACGTCGAGGCCTTCGTAGATCAGGACGAGCTTGAGGCCCTGGCTATGACACTCCGCCACCAGTTCGGAGAGGGCCAGGTTCAGCGAGGGCGTGCTCTTCCACGAGACGATGAAGGCGTCCACGCCGGCCTCTTTGGCCCAGAACACGTGCTGCTTGATGACCGCGGGGCTGGTGCTGGTATATGAGCCCAGCACCGGCACATCGGTCTTGGCGTGTGTCCAGCTCGCCGCGTTGAACCACATGTAGTAATAGGCAAGAACCGGCGTATGTGACGCCGCGCCCGCCGAGGCGAGAGCGCCCGAAGCCGCCGCCCTGCTCGAAGCCGAGACCACGGGGGAAGCTGACGGGCCGGACGAGGCCGACGGGCCGGACCAGGAGGACAGCCCAAGGGTGCTCAGCCCGGCAATCGCCAGGATGAGCGGGATTGCCCGAGCCCAGGCGAAGCGGCCTTTGACGAGCATGCGCGGTGGGTTGTCGCTGCGGTGGGCCGGGCCGTCGCGTCGCGATCGATCCATGGTTCCGACCTCGACGTCAGGCTGTGACTCGGACGCGGCTGATGGCTTTGCGTCGCATGCGCCTGGAGAGGATGGCCCAACGTCCGATGGCCAGGGCCATGATGAGGATCAGTCCCCCCACGACAAGCGCGACATCCATGTATGTGATGACCCGGAGCGTCGAGTCCTGAACCTTGGACAGGGCCACCGGAGTGGGCGGAGAGTAGGCGACCGAGCCCAAGGCGAGCTGGTACTGGCCGCGCGGCAGATTCTCGAAGGTGACCTTCCCGCTCGAATCCACTCCCTGCTCGACCGCGACTCCGTCCGGATAGCTCAACTTCAGCTGACCGGAGACCGGCGTGCCGAAGATGGCGTCGCGAGTCTGCACCGTCATGCTGTAGAGCAGGACCTGGATCGTCCAGACTCCGTTCTCGGTCGGGGTCCAGGCCTGCTGGCCGCGGTTGACGACCTCAGCGCCATGAATGTTGACCGACAGCGCTCGGTACTGGGTATTCGACGCGGTCAGCTGCGTGCCGAAGCGGACCGCCGAGGCGGCCGTCCACCACACGTCCTTGGCGCCGACCTGCGAGTTGAGGACGATGTCATCGGTGCCGGTCCCGGTGCTGAATCGAGCCTGGTTGACGAGCGTCGGATCGACGGGCTGGTTGTCGAGGCCCACGTACTGGACCGAGGCTCGGTACGCGACGCGGACGCCCATGACGAAGGTAGCCGGGCCGACCACATCGATGGTGCGGTTGGCCGTGTAGACGTTGTCGAGCCAGCGGACGAAGCTGGCCTTGACCGTCGCGGTGGCCGAGATGTCCGTGTTGAGGTCGGATGTCAGCTGATATGCGCCCGTCTTGGGTACGGGCAGGGCCGCGATCCCATCCGGTCCAGTGAGGGCCGTTTCACTGCCGACGGTGAAACGCAGGTTCGGCAACGGCGGGATGGTGCGGATCTGGATCGCCGCCGCCAGGATCGTGAGCGTCGCGGTGGCGCTCGACGGCGCCAGGCCGTGCGCCCCGCCGAATGTCACCAGGACCGTGTAGGCCCGGGCTTCGGTGAGGTCTTTGGCCGGGATCACGAGCGGCACGTTGCCGGCCGCGTCGGTCTTGTCGCTGCGCACCTGGGCGCCGTCGAGAATGAGGTTGAGGTGCTCGCCGGCGATTGCCGGTCCGCCGTTTGTGCGCAGCTGGGCCTTGACGGTGACGTCGTTGCCGAGGACGCTGCCGGTTGGGACCTCGAGCGTAACTGCGGTCGGGAGGACCACGATCGCAGCATTTGCCTTCGATGTCGTGGCAACGGGCGAAGGGGCGGCGGAGAATGCGGCCGTCGCCGCCGGCCCAAAGGCCATTCCGCAGGCCCACAGGAGCGACAGCGCAGCAGTCAGGGAGAGGACCCTGCGCCCTGGCGACTTGCTGGCCGAGTGCTCGTACATGGGTAACCTCACGATTGCTCCGACGCCTGGCGGATCCAGGGCCGGACTAGGAACGCACCGCACACCACCGCGAAGGCGACGACCGCTGCGTAGATGGCGAGCAGGATCGATCGATTGGCGGTGTCGGGCCGTGCGGGGATGGGGTAGGTCTGTGCCGGGAAGGCCGGAGCGGCCGCCGGGCGACCTAGATCGAGGGCGTTGCCGATGCTGTTGGCGGTCGCATCGCGGGCGGTCAGCGGCTGGAGCGACCAGTTGTCTTCGATGAACTTGAGGATCGAGGTGAAGTCGTAGGTGGTGTGGTCGATCGTTCCACTGCGGGCGTATGGCGACACGATGATTGCGGGCACCCGGAAGCCATAGCCGTCGCCGTCAACCTGCGGTGGCGGGACGTGGTCGTACCAGCCGCCCCAGTCATCCCAGGCGACTGCCCAGACGCTGCTGTCCCAGGCGGAGCTCCGCATCAGCGAAGTCGCAGTGGTCACGGCGAACGACTGGCCGGCGGAGATGTCGCCGGGCGGGTGTTCCGAAAGACCGCTCGGAACCAGGTAGGCCACCGAGGGCAATTGATTGCTCTGCAGGTCGGTGTAGTACTGCTGCAGGTCGACGATGTGCGACGAGAGCGCCGGATCGTCGATGAAGCGCGAGAAGTTGAGAAGCGGAGCCCAGATGAGCTGCGACTCCTTGGTCGAGGTGCCGCCGGTGTTTCGGAAAGTGATCGTAGGATCGTAGTTTTGGACGTAGAACTTCCAGGAGACGCCGGCCGCCTGGAGCTCGTCGAAGATCGTTTGGAAGTTGTAGCCGTTCGTGGGCACGACTCCGCCGCCGCGTCCGGATATCGAGTACATGTGGTTGATCTGGCTCGAGCCCATGGCCGAGCTGAAGAAGTTGTCCGCCAGAACGTATTGACTAGCGAGGTTGTAGTAGAGGGGCAAATCCGAGCCGTCGTAGTAGCCCACCGACAGGTTGTTGGGCAAGTTGTACTGGCCCTGGGCGGCCGAGAAGCCGTCCATCTTTCCACCGTCGAAAGCGCGCAGGGCCGCTTCCGTGCTGTGGTTGAGATCGACCGTGCGGTGGCTCGAGATGTGGAATGGGGTGTAGCACTCGGTGGCGCTCGGCGGCGGCGTCGGAGACGGGCTCGGGCTCGGCGTCGCCTTGTTCTTGGATGACGGGCTTGGCTTGGGCGAGCCGGAACTCGTCGGCGCCGGGCTCTTCGTGGGCGTCGGATTCGGTACGGGGGTCGGTATCCAGTTGGCCTGGCAGGTGTTCGGCACCGGGCTTTCGCCCGGGAATGACGCGAAGTAGTTGTCGAAGGTGTGGTTCTCCTGCATCAGGAAGACCACGTGCTCGATGGGCTTCCCCGAGGCCGCCGCCGTCGGAGCCGCAAAGGCCAGCTGCGCGGCGGCCAGGCCAGCGGCCATCGCCAGGCCGGCACCACGAGCCAGTCGGGGTTTGCGCCGGAACGGACCGAACTTCCTCGCATAGATGCTCACGGCCGGACCTCGTAGATCTGGATGACGATCTGAGTCGAGACTCTGCCGGAGCTGTCACTTGTCTGGGCCGACTGCTGGTAGACCAGAACTCCGTGGTAGCGGGACACATAGTTGCGGAGCACCCCGTTGAAGAACGGCGAGCGCTGGGCCGACCAGATGTCCGTGACGATGTACTGGATCTTGTTGAGCTGCAGCGAGCGATCCGGGTTCACGATCGGGTCGTAGGCCGGGTTGCGGCGGATAGGATTCGGGCTGACCGAGAGGCCATACGCCTTCCGTTGTCCGTAGAACTCCACGATGTTCGCCATAGTGGGGCCGACGGTCAGGAAGACTGCCCCCTGCGGGACGGTTTCCCGGATCCAGGCCCCCGTTTCACGGCCGCCGGGCAGGCCGCCGGTGCCGGCCAGGGATCCGCTTATCGACGTGGAGCCGACGGCTCCGACAGTCGGGACGGCGATACTGGTCAACGTGATCGCGAGCACGGCCGAGACGGCGATGACGACCGCTTGGGGCGACCGCCGCAGGCGGTTGACCGCGCGGCGCCGTGCGGTCAACGTGGCGGACGTGGTGGACGTGGCGGCCGAGGCCAGCAGCCGGTCGAAGACGCGCCCGTAGGCCAGCGTCGAATTGGTAGCCGCCGTCAGCAGGCGGTCGAATGAGAGCCCGGCCAGGATCGCC
>DATEXG010000163.1:0-4604 GCA_035257225.1 Candidatus Limnocylindrales bacterium | reverse complement strand
GCCGCGGACACGCCAGAGGTTCCGGCCGCGGACACGCCAGAGGTTCCGGCCGCGGACACGCCAGAGGTTCCGGCCGCGGACACGCCAGACCAGCCGGAGCCCGCTCCGAGGCGCACCGCTGGAGCGGCCAAGCAGTCTTCCGCCGGAGCGAAGATCGTGGCCTTCCCCAGACCCATCCTTGAGACCGAGGAACCGGAGGCAGGGACGCCGGCCGACGGTGAGGAGTCACCCGTCCCAGAAGACGTCGTCGAGGACGGCGAGGGCGACGAGGACGGCCCGATCCAGCTGCAGGCCGAAATCCCCACGGATGAGGAGATCACGTCCGACGCCGACCCGGATGCGTCCGCGAACGGGGTCGAGGTCCAGCCGGAACCGGGCTCGGTGACGTCACCGCCGGCCGAGGCTTCCGGAGAGCAGCCCGAGGCCTAGGCGGGCGATAGCCGGGGAGATCCCCAAGGCCTCGCGGGCGGGTGCATGGGTCTGCGCGACCCTACGGGAAAGAGATCTGGACGGTCAGGTCCAGGTGTTTGCTGGCGGCGAGGTTGCGCAGCTTGAGCTGATACGCCTTGGTCGAGTCCACGTTGTACGTGTACGGCGGATTGACGAAGGCGACCGCCTGGTACTGCCGATCGTCGACTTTGACCGAAGGCGGTGTGGTCACGTCCGCCAGCGTCATGTCCACGTCCGCCGCGCCGTCGCTCCATGAAGACTGGACGTTGAGAGAGCCCTCGGCGCGGGGCTTGAAGGTGGCGGTGAAGCCATTCAGCCCCTCGGTACTCGAGGTGCCGAGTAGCCGGCCGTGGCTCATTGTGACTTTGGGCGCGGATGTCGGCCAGGTGAGCGTGACGTCGACGGTCGGCTTGGAGTTGGCGTAGCCGACGAAGGTGACCTTCCAGTTGTTCTGGGCACCGGCGTCGCCGCGCGCCTTGGTGTTGCTTGGCAGGTTGCCCACGGTGCACTTGGCCGCGCTACCGTCCACGCTGATGCACATCCTGGTAGAGGCGCCGGGGGAGGTCTTGGTGACGGCGAAGGAGAGCGGGTCGCTGCCATAGCTGGTGAAGGTGATGGTGCGGGCAGTGCCCGACTTGTCGTTTTCGGCATCGAGCGTCAGGCCGTTGAAGACGACGGTCGCGGGCTTGACGTTCTGCGCGGGGTTGGCGCTCTGGACTGAGGAACCGCTTGGGGAGACTGTCAAGGAGCCGGACGACGAAGGTCCGGCGGCCTCGATGGATGGCGTCGCGCTGGCGGCGCCGATCGCGCTGGAATCCGGGACCGAAGAGGGCTCGGGCGAGCTACCTCGATGTCCCACGATCATCAGGGCGCCCGCGACTCCGATCAGCAGAGCGCAGACCACGCCCAGACCGATCGACAAGTTTCTCCAGATCCTGTCGTCCACCCGGCTCCTCCTGTCCGATCCATCAACCGGTTGGCGATGGACCAGGGAAAGATACCGCCTGCGAGCCGTTGTGGGAAAACCAGCGTGCCACACAAGGTCGGCCGAGCTGCCGCGTCTCGGTTAGTCTGGCCTTGTGAAGGCCCGGCCATCTCAAGACTGGCACTCCCTCCTGGCCCTGTACTGGATCACGTCGTTCGTCGAGGGGCTGGGCGTGTCCCAGATATACGCCTTCCTGCCGAACCGCCTGACCGAAGTCGGGGTGCCGAGTGCCGATGTCGGCCACCTGGTCGGCCTGCTGGGATCGCTCTTCTTCCTGTTTGGCTTGCCCTTCATCCCGCTGTGGGGCGTCTGGGCCGACAAGTACAGCCGCAAGGCGGTGATCATCCGCAGCGCCCTCGTGGAGGCCGTCGTGTTCGGCGTGGTGGCCGCCAGCCAGGCACCCTGGCAGTTGTTCGTGGGGATGATGCTGGTCGGGTTCCAGCTGGGCAACACCGGCGTGATGATGGCCGCCATACGCGACGTGACGCCCGGCCACCGATTGGGACTGGCCATGGGCCTCTTCGCCGCGAGCAGCCCGCTCGGCTTCGGCACTGGGCCGGCTTTGGGTGGCTTCATGATCGACCAGCTCCACCTCCCCAGCGGGTCCGTGTTTGCCGTCGCCGCGCTGTTGTCGATCGGGGTGGCGCTGATGCTGGCGATCGGTTCGGGCGAGGTCCGGCCGGAGGTCGTGCCCAGGGGAAGCGTTCTCCGGCTCGCATTCGGGGCGGTTCGGGGCGTGATGGCCGACCCGACCGTGCGCTGGCTCTTCGTGGTCTACGGGGTGGTGTTCGTGGGCCGGCAGATGGCGACGCAGTATGTGACCCTCCTCGTGCACGCCATCGAACACACGACCTTCGAGGTATCGGGTGCGGTGGGGCCGGTTTTCCTGGCCGTGATTGCGGGCGCGGCCCTCTCGCCTGCCGGTGGCTGGATCTCCGACAGGCTGGGATTCCGGCGGGTCCTCGTTGGTGCGATCGCGGGATTGGCCGTGACCTTCGTCGCCATGGCGCTGGCTCCGAGCGTGGCCTGGCTGGCCGTCGCCTACGGCGTGGCCATCGCGTTCATGACCGTCGTCGGGGCGATGGTCTCGAGCCTGCTGGCTACCGAGGTCCCGTCCGAGCGGCGCTCGGCCACCCTGAACCTGATCTACCTGCCTCTATACGTCGGCGGGATCACCGGCCCGGCGATAGGTGCCGGCGTCGTCGGAGCCGGTTTGCGGGCCGTCTTCTACGTCGCGGCCGGCATACTGGCGATCGCCCTTGTCCTGGCCGTCGCCTTCGCGCGGCGGACCGGTCCGGCGGCACGAGACGTCGCCGACGATTCGCCCCGGCCCGGGCCGGTCGATCGCTTCGTCTAAGGCGGCGGGTCGGTCGCGGAGGCTGGACTAGCGCTCGCCCAGGGACGGAACGTCCATCTCGGCCGGGCCCACGTACCGAGCGTCCGGCCGGATCAGCTTGTCGGCCGAGGCCTGCTCGATGGCGTGAGCGCCCCAGCCGGCCATTCGGGCCAGGGCGAACGTCGGCGGGAAGAGGTCGACCGGGAGGCCGACGCCCTGCAGGACCGCTGCGGCGTAGTACTCCACGTTGGTCTTGATGACGCGATCCGGCTTGAGCTCGCCGAAGACGCGCAGGACGACGTCCTCCACCTTGACCGCGACGTCGAGCCACTCGGCCATGTCGGACATCCCTTCGGCGACCTTGCGGAGGGCGGCAGCGCGGGGGTCGTAGGCGCGATAGACACGGTGGCCGAAGCCCATGATCTTGTCGCCGCGTGCGATCGCCTCACGGACCCACTTCTCGGCGCGATCCGGAGAGCCGATCTCGTGAAGCTGGCTCACCACCTCAGCTGGGGCGCCGCCGTGGAGGGGTCCCTTGAGCGCGCCGATGGCGCCGCAGACAGCGCTGGCCAGATCTGAGCGGGTCGAGATGATGACGCGGCAGGTGAACGTGGAAGCGTTGAGGCCGTGTTCCGCGCCCACGATGAAGTAGGCGTCCAGGGCGCGGGCCGAGGCGGGGTCCGGGTCCTTGCCGGTGAGCTGCTGCAGGAAGCCGCCCGCCAGCGAGAGCTTGGGATTCGGCTTGACGGGCTCCATGCCGTTGCGGATGCGGTGGAAGGCTGCCAGGGCCGAGGGCGCCATTGCCGTCAGTTCCCGGGCCTGGTCCACGGTCGGCGGCCAATGCGGCCGACGCCACGCTCCCCACACCGAGACCGCGGTTCGGAGCGCGTCCATCGGATGCGTATGGCTCGGCAGCTCATAGAGCGCGCACATGACCGGCTCCGGGACCGGGGTCGGGACGAGTTTTGCAGTCTTGCGCCACTCGCCGGTCCACAGGAGCTCGGCGACGCGGCCGTACGTGCCCTTCTCGACCAGCTGCCCGATGGGGTAGCCGCGATACAGGAGCCGGCCGTTCACCCCGTCCACGAAGCCCACCGCGGTCTCAGCGGCGATGACTCCCTCTAGACCCGGCGAGTACGGCCTCTCAGCGGCCGGGGCTTTGGGCGCGGCGATCGCCGCGGTGCCTTCGACCTCTGCCAACGGAGCCGCCGCAGGCGCGATCGGACGCGACGTCTCGGTCGAGTCGATGTTGCTGGTCGTCATCGTCGCCCTCCTTGGGGGCTGGGTACGCGAGCGCTGTCGTGCCGCCGGCGCTTACAGCTGGTCCGGGCGACCGGACGTGTGGCGCTGGCATCCTACCGCGATAGCAGGTACTGGCGCTGGTCTCGTCGAAATCGGTTCAGCCTGGCGAAACGGGTAGGCTCGGGCTGGTCCGATTCCGCCGCCGGTAGCGATTTCAGCGCCCTCTTCGACGATCGCCGCCCTCCATGGCATTCAGGATCAGGCGGAGTACGACGGCACCCAGAAAAGCAACGGCGAGAGCCCCTAGAAAGCCGCTCGTGGGACCCCAGTGGAGTTCCTCGGTGGCGAACCAGCCTCCCAGGAGACCGCCCAGGATGCCGACGACGGTGTTGCCGATGCACCCTTCTGGACCGCCCCGCTTGACCGCCGCGCTCGAGAGGGCGCCGGCAAGGAAGCCGACCACAATCCAACCGAGCACTTCCATGTGCGGCACGGACCGCTCCTCCAATCATCGCGAGTCGGGCGACAAAGGCGGGGCCCGACGATCGCAATCGATGATACCGATGGCGACCGTCGGCCGCGGCCGGCCGT
>DATEXG010000162.1:0-9372 GCA_035257225.1 Candidatus Limnocylindrales bacterium | reverse complement strand
ACCAGCACGAGCACGAGCAAGATGGCCCCGCCCAGGGCCAGCGTCTCCAAGCGAACGGTCAGCCCGAACGGAGAGACCGTGGGATCGAAGCCGAAGCGGATCACATCGAGCACGGTCCGCAGTGTACCGGGCGCGCGACCTCCCGGTCGCCCTGCTTGTGGCCTTCCTGCCTACGAGAGAGGAATCCTTGGCAGGACGTTGGCCACCACGTCTGCGTCGTTCTCCGGCGTCGGGACGTCGCGGAAGAGGGACCAGTCTTCGATGTGTTCGACGAACGCATGTGGCTCGAGCCGCGTCGTTGGGCCGAGCGTCTCGATCTCCAGCATCTCCCCGCGAACGTATGTCTCGATCGAAGAGCCGAAGTCGGGATAAGCGGCGCCTGGCACGTAGGCCGCTCGCGAAACGAACAGGTGACCCTTCCTGGCATAGGCGATCCAGCCCGCCGGGGCCATCAGGCCGACCTTCTGAGGGCTCTCATGGGTTGGGTCCTGACGCAGCAGGATGAAGGACCGACCGATCCGCCAGCGCGGATCGCTCAAGTCGGTGTACGACCAGTACGTCAGCGAACTGGTCGGCGAGAGACTCTCCTGGTGCGAACGGCGGGGCGGCAACGGCAGGATCGACGTCCCCCCGACCTCCATCACGCTAATCGCCCAGGGCGCCAGTTCCACGCTCCACAGGTTCAGGTTCCGCAGCCGGTGCGTCACCCGAACGCTGGCCGAGTTCGGGTCGAGACGGATCTCCATTTCCTTCTGGATGCCCGTCGTCGGCTCGACCGGCTGGATCAGACAGGCAAGATCGCCGCGCTCTTCAAAGGCCACTGGTCCGTTGTCGGGGAAGTAGGTCCGGGCCTGGACTTCCGGGGAGTGCCATAGGCGATGACCGCCGTAGCTGCGCCATTCGTCGCCGCCCGCTAGCCCGTTCTGGTCGGCGTATTCCTTGAACTCGTTCTCCTCGCCGACGAATCCGCAGCGGATGATGCGCGGTCCGACGTCGGTGGTCACGACCAGATCTATGAGGCCGTTGGAGAGGCGAAACGAGTTCTCCCAGCCGCGGTAGTTGACCTTCGTTACGTGCACAGGCATTTGCTGATCCTATTACCGTCCATACAGTGGGCCACGACTAAGCGGGCGCGGAGATCCGCTCCCAGACGATTCAGGGCTCCATGCGCACTCAACGAGTTCCGGGCAAACGACTCTCGTCCGGCCACGTTGTGCATGGTGCGAGATGCGACGCTTCGAGCCTGGGGTGATGATATCGGCCTCGAAGCGATCCAACTCGACGGCGAGTACGCCCCGGTCGGCGCGCGCCGATTGGCGCCACAGGTTTCGGGATCATCCCCGCCATCCGAACTTGGGGCATGTGTCGCCCAGCCGACACCGAATCTGTCGGCTGCGCGCTCCGCTGCGGGAGCGAGACGTGGCTTGATTCGACCATCGATGGCGGACCGGCCCAAGAACCTGTGCGCTATCGAGTCCAACGGGGGTGTCGCCCGATGTGCGGCGTAAGCCGCCCCGAGGGGGGTCGGACGGGCAATGGCGCCGGCCTCGGAATTCAGGGGGGCCGGGACCGGCGCCCTAACCAGTCATCCGCCGCGGAAAGCCCCGGCCGGACGGGACCGTCGGGGCTTTTCCGATTCCTGGACCCGCTCGAACCCCTTGCCTGCCCGACAGCGCCGGTCCTAGCCCTTCGTCGCCTCCAGCGTGTCGACCAGGCTCTGGACCGCGCCGGCCGAGGCGTGCAACGCATTGAGTTCGGGGTCGGTCAGAGACACCTCGATGATCCGCTCCACGCCCGAGGCGCCCAGGATGATCGGTACGCCCATGACGAGGCCGTCGATCTTGTACTCGCCGCGCAACAGCACAGCACACGGCAGGACCCGCTTTCGGTCGTTCAGGATGGAGTCGACCATGTGCAGCACGGACGAGGCCGGGGCGTAGAAGGCGCTGCCGGCCTTCAGGAGAGCCACGACTTCCGCGCCGCCGTTGCGGGTCCGCTGGACCAGAGCCTCGATGCGATCGGGCTTCATCAACTCCGGCAGTGGGATCCCACCGACGGTCGAATATCGCGGCAGCGGGACCATGGTGTCGCCGTGGCCGCCCAGCACGAAAGCCGAAACGTCTGAGGCGGAGACGCCCAGGTCCTGGGCGATGAACGCGCGGAAACGGGCGCTGTCCAGGACGCCGGCCATGCCGATGACTCGCTCACGCGGGAAACCGCTCGCTTCCAGGGCGACGTGGACCATCGCGTCGAGCGGGTTGGTGACGAGGATCAGGATCGCGTCCGGGGAGTACTGCGTAGCCCTCTTTACCACGTCCCGGACGATGGCGCCGTTCTTGAGGAGCAGATCGTCGCGCGTTTGCCCCGGCTGACGCGCCATCCCGGCGGTCACGACGATCACGTCCGACTCGGTCGTGTCGGCGTAGTCGTTGGTGCCGTAGATCATCTGGTCGTGGTGCTGAAGAGGCGCGGCTTCGACCAGGTCGAGAGCCTTGCCCTGTGGCAAGCCCTCGACAACGTCCACCAGATAGACATCAGCTATGCCCGCTTCGGCGATCCGTTGGGCCGCGGTGGCGCCAACGTTGCCGGCACCAATGACGGTTACCTTGCGTCGACAGACTGGCATTTGCAGACCTCCTTCTTGCTGCTGCCGGCGGAGGAGGCCGGCGGATCGTTCGCTCTCTGGGCTAACTCTGGGGCTCGCCCGCTCACGTCGTCGATCGTACGCCCGGTCGTTCGAGTGTGGCGACCGGATCCAGCCTAACCGGCATCTGCTACATCAGACGAGACACCGTCGCCTCTCCAGGCGACCCTGCCCACCGGCCGGACCGCGCGGCCGGCGATCGGGAGCGGGCGAAGCCGCCGATCAAGACTGTAGCGGCCCGCCGCTAGGCCGTGGCGACCCGCCGCTTGAGCTCCACCAGCCTGGCAGCCAGCGGGGCCGGCAGCCTGGCGCCGAACCTCGCGTAATGCTGCTCGATCGCGGCGGTTTCCTGCAGCCAGGCGGCCGGGTCGACCGCCAGCAGAGCGGCAAGGTCCGCAGCATCGATGTCCAGGCCGCGGGTGTCCAGCGCGCCGGGCGCCGGCAGCAGCCCGATCGGAGTCTCGACCGCGTCGTCTTCGCCCGAGCAGCGACCGAAGATCCACTCGATCACGCGGCTGTTCTCGCCGAAGCCGGGCCACATGAACCGTCCTTCCGCGTCTTTGCGGAACCAGTTGACGTAGTAGATCCGTGGCAGCTTGGCGGCATCAGCCGAGGCGCCGATGCGGAGCCAGTGAGCCCAGTAATCGGCCATGTTGTAGCCGCAGAACGGCAACATGGCGAACGGGTCAAAGCGCAACATGCCCACGGCGCCGATGGCCGCGGCGGTGGTTTCGGAGCTCTGGATCGAGCCCAGGAAGACGCCGTGCTCCCAGTCGAATCCCTCGCGGACGAGAGGCACTACCCCCGTCCTGCGGCCGCCGAACATGATCGCGTCGATCGGCACGCCGGCCGGGTCTTCCCAGTCGGGGGCGATCGCCGGATCCTGGCTGGCGGGGGCTGTAAACCGGGCGTTCGGGTGGGCAGCGTTGCGACCGCAATCGGGCGTCCAGTCCTTGCCCTGCCAGTCGATCAAGTGAGCCGGCGGCTCCTTGGTCAGGCCCTCCCACCAAACGTCGCCGTCGTCGGTTAGGGCGCAGTTCGTATGGATACAGTTCGCCCGGAGCGTCCGGATGGCGTTGGCGTTGGTGAACATGCTCGTTCCGGGCTCGACACCAAAGAACCCGGCTTCCGGGTTGATGGCGTGGAGTCGCCCGTCTGGGTCGAACTTCATCCAGCAGATGTCATCGCCGATCGTCTCGACCTTCCAGCCCGGAATAGTCGGTTCGAGCATGGCCAGGTTGGTCTTGCCGCAGGCCGAAGGGAAAGCCCCGGCCATGTGCTTCACCCGGCCATCCGGCGAAGTGACCCTGATGATCATCATGTGCTCGGCCAGCCAGCCCTCGTCGCGGGCTATGACCGACGCGATGCGCAGCGAGTAGCACTTCTTCCCGAGCAGGGCGTTGCCGCCGTAGCCGGAGCCGTAGGACCAGATCTCGCGCGTCTCGGGGAAGTGGACGATGTACTTCCGGTCTGGGTCGCAAGGCCACACGACATCCTTCTCGCCGGGGGCGAGCGGAGCGCCCACGGAGTGCACGGCGGGCACGAACTCGCCGGTCTCCAGGACCGCGTTCAGGGCGGCGGTGCCCATGCGGGTCATGATTCGCATGTTGACCACGACGTAGGGCGAATCGGTGATCTCGATCCCGAGCCGGCCGATCGGCGAGCCGACCGGACCCATCGAGAACGGGATGACGTACATCGTCCGGCCGCGCATCGAGCCCGTGAAGAGCCCGTTGAGCGTCTTGCGCATCTCGGCCGGGTCGCGCCAGTTATTGGTCGGGCCGGCGTCTTCTTCCTTCGCGGAGCAGATGAAGGTTCGATCCTCGACGCGGGCGACGTCGGAAGGATCCGAACGAGCGAGGAAGCTGTTGGGGCGAAGCTTGGGATTGAGGCGGATGAAGGTGCCCGCGTCCATCAGGAGCTGGCAGAGGCGGTCGTATTCGGCCTGGGAGCCATCGCACCAGTAGATGGCGTCCGGCGTCGTCAGGGCCGCCACCTCGTTCACCCAGCGAACAATCGCGTGGTCCGCGGGTAACTCGCGTGGAAGCCCTTTAGCCCTGGCGCCGACGGTGGCCACTATCTCTCCTCGCTTGGAACGGGACGTCGCCAGGCCCGCTCTGGGGCCCGGATGCAGTTTCCGTCTCTGGGTGCCGCGCCGGTCGGACAGGAGTTCTGTCTAGAGTCGCGACGTATTTGGGGATGCCGGAATTGTACCCGGGCGTCGGCTCCGCCGCGCGGCGCCCACGGGTGCTGGGTCCTGAGCGGGGCAATCGCGGTGGTCGGAGTGGCCTGGATAAGCGGCCGATGAGCCGCAGATAAGCCGCCGGTAAGCCGCCAGTAAGCGACAGATGAGCCGCCGATAATCGGACCTCCCTAGCATTCGGACAGGAGGAGGTCCGATGCGATGGAGTCATACGAGCCGGCCCGGGCAGGGCTGCGAGAGTGGACGGTCGGCGTGGAGGAGCTCGGGCTCGCCACGTTCCACGAACTGGAGATGGCACGCCCGCCCCTCGGGCGGACTGCGAATCGCGTCCTGTCCGCTGGGGGACGTGTGCGGGATCCGGACCGCCCGGCAACCGAGCGCGACGGACCCGGCACCAGAAGCCGGCCGGGCAAACGCTGGTAGTCAGGCGGCGTGGCAGGCCAACGCGTTCAATCTCATTCTGGCTGGGCGATGACGACCACGAACCGAACTAGGCTGCGGCCGAGCCTTCTGGCTCCGCGGCAGTGCCAGGTTCGCCTCCAGCGGTCGCGTTCCCGGTTCCTTCAGGGTGCCGTCGAACGTACCAGTGGCGGACCGCTATGGCGATGATGGCCGCCGCGGCTGCTCCGAGGCCCACCAGCTGGGCCGTGGCGATGCCGAACCACGTCCAATTCCAGCCGCCCCGAAGCGTCTCGAGGAGACTGCGCTCGATACCGTACCAAACGAAGTAGAGCAGCCCGACATCGCCGGCGATCAGGATCCGCCGTTGCGCGGTGAACCGCCGCCACAAGTACAGCATCACGAAGACACCGAGGAGGCTGAGCATCGACTCGTAGAAGAAGAGCGGGATGAAGTGGGCGTCCACCGGAGTCGTCCCGCCTTGCGCCGGGCAGGCGAACTCGGCCACTCGGTACTGGCACTGGATCGCGATGCCCCAAGGCAGGTTGGTGGGGGGCCCGTACAGCTCCTGGTTCATGAAGTTGCCCCAACGGCCGACGGCCTGCGCCAGCAGGATGCACGGCGCGAGGATGTCGCCCCAGCGCCAGAACGACAGGTGGCGACGACGGGCAAACCAGATCGTCGCAAGCATCCCGGTGAAGAGGCCCCCGTAGATGCCGAGCCCGCTGTAGGGCGGCAGGATGATCTGCGCCAGGTGGTCCCGGTAGTAGGCCCACTGGTCGATGACGTGGTAGGCCCTACCCCCGATCAGCGCGGCAATCGCAAGGAAGACGACGCCGTCGATTATTACGTCCGCCCGTTCCCCACGGCGGCGAGCCTCGCGGGTTGCCAGCCACGTGCCGGCCACGATCGCGGCGACATAGCCGATCCCGTACCAGCGGATCTCGAACGGGCCCAGGGCCAGGGCGATCGGATTGGGGGTGAAGTCGATCATGGTGGGCAAGTGTACCGGGCGGCGGCAGCAGGCTCGCGACGCGATTGCCGAACATATACTGGCCGGGACAGCAGGGCCGCCCGAAGGCCTGCGTCGGAGTCGTAAGCGTCGCTCGGCGGCAAAGACCGCCCACACCGAAGGCCCACAAGATGCCGTTCTACTTCTTCTTCGGTCTCCTTGGCCTCGTGGCCGGCGGGCTCATAACCTGGTTCTTCCTTGCCGAGCACCCCTTCGAATCCCTCGAAACGCCGGGTGGACCCGTGGATTCGGTCGAAGCGTCGCTCCTCGCCGAGGAGATGGAGGCGGACGGGTTGCCGATGGACGAGGCCACGATCGTGAAGCTGCTCGAACTCCACGGAGCCTATGTGGAGGGCAAGAACCGCGCCGCCGAGGAAGCGGCGGAGGCCGACAGCCTCACGAGCGAGGCTGTCGCACAGCAAGAGACCGATGCGGAGCGGGCAGCGGCGGCCGGTCGGAAGGCGGCCGGAGCGGAGCAGACCAAGTAGCCGGCGGGCACGGCGCTCGAGTGAGCACGGCCGCCGGGTTGAGCGCGGCCGCCGGGTAGCGGCCACCGGTAGCGGCGGCCTGACGACCGCTAGGCCACGACCCCCACGTGGATCGCGACTGCCCCCAGGGCGAGGCGCCGGAACCCAACGTCGACCAGCCCGGCTCGCTTCATCGTCTCGGCGAGCTCCTCGGCCGCCGGAAACCCGTCCAGCGAGTGCGGCAGATATGAGTAGGCGGCCCGTCTCCGGAAAAGAGCGCCCATGATCTGGGCCGTGGCGCGGAAGCCGGCCGTGTAGATGCGACCGGCCACTCTGGGCCGCGGCACCGACAGCTCCAGACAGACAACCCGCCCGCCGCTTCGGACGGCCCTGGCCATCTCGCGAAAGCCGTCCTCGAAGCTGGACAGGTTGCGTAGGCCGAACGCGATCGTCGCCGCGTCGAAGGATCCGTCGTCCACCGGGAGTGCTAAGGCGTCGCCGATCCGGAACTCGACGTTCGCCAGCGTGCCGAAGGCGCTTCTGGCTTCGTGGAGCATCGCCGAGGACAGGTCGACACCCACCACTCGGCCGGCCGGACCCACCGCCCCAGCCAACGCGGCGGTGAGCTTGCCCGTCCCGCAGGCCACGTCGAGGGCGGCGGCGCCGCGCGACAGCTTCGTCATCCGGACCGCCGCACGCCTCCAGCGGCCGTCCAGGCCGGCGGTCATGAGGGTGTTCATGCGGTCGTAGACGGAGGCGATGGAGTCGAACATCGTCGTGACCCGCGGCTCGGGCACGGTGTTGCCGGATCGGGTCGTCCGCTCTTTCGAGGGCTGCACTCCGGCGCCGCGTTCGGCCCCGCTCACGACCCGGATGAGTTGGTCGGTGGCTCGACCTCACGTACGAGCCGCAGGGGCCGGCGCTCGAACGCGCTCGAGAAGACCATCTGCGTCTGCGTCGTGAATACGTGCGGGACCTGCTGGATGGCATGCAGGACGCGCTCGAGATGGCGAGTGTCCGTTGCCCGAACCTTGAGCAGGTAGTCGGCCTCGCCAGCGAGGTGGTGGCACTCCTCGATCTCGTCGATTTCGTCGAAATCGCCGGTCATGTCGGCGGAGATGGTGCCCGGCACCTGCTTGATGAAGATGAAGGCGAGAACGCCGTAGCCGAGTAGCGTCGGATCCACCACCACCGAGTAGCCGCGGATCACGCCGCGCGCCTCAAGCTTTTTGACCCGCTCATGGACGGAGGGCCCGCTCATCCCAACGGACTGCCCGACCTCCGCGTACGGCTCCCTGCCGTCGCGCTGAAGCAGATCGAGTATTCCGGCGTCGGTCCGATCGATCCTTTCGAATGCGCCCATCTGTCCCGTCCTGGGGCCTGATCCGAGCGCCTCTACGCGCCCAGCTCATCCGATCTGGCGTCTCGCGAGTGTATCCAGCATCCTGCGAGACGCGGCCACCGCGGTCACAGCCGCCACAAGAGGTGCCGGCCGCTCTCCGTACGCGGCTCTTGGTCGACTGCAGCCTAGCCTATCCCCACGGAATCGACAGCGAACGCGCTTCCGTGGCACGTGGCCGGCGGACCGAATGGGCCTACTGAGGCTCCGCTCCCTCATTGACGGCCACGCCTGACGGGGCAGAGGCTGACGGCGCGCCGTCGTCCTGGTCGGCGGACCCCGAACTCGTTCCTCGATCCTGGTCCGGTCCGGGCATCTTCGCCTGCGACCTCTCGAGGGCCGCCCGGTCCGAGGCCGGTGGCAGATCCGGCGCGGCGTTCCGCCATGCCTCCTCCGCGGCAGCGTCGTGAGCATCGGACCGTGTGCCTACCACCAGTCCGATCGCCAGTCCGACTCCGGCTCCGACCAGGATCGCCACTTCTCGAACGCCGTGGAGCCAGAAGGCCACGTACACGGCGAGCCCGACTCCGACGAGGGCTCCGGCCATCACGCCCCGAAGACGCTGCAATCTGTCTCCTCGTCTGTGCCAGTGGGCACCGCGGTGGCGGCAGGGGCGCTGCGCCGAAGCGATGACGACTGGAGATCTCGGCAGGCCAGCTGACTCGACGATCCAGCGTGCCCCGGCGCGACGCACCGAGCCGACGGCGTCATCGTACCGCTACACTCCGGGCGCGCGCACCGATCGCCGCAGCGCCGGCCGGGGCGGTGCCGCTGAATCAGCCGGAAGAAAGCCGCGGGCGAGGACTATGAAGCCCCTTCGACATCTCTGCGCCGCCGAAGTGACCGCGGCCATGCCTCCACTCTCCGAACGACTGGACCTGGCCGAGCGAACGATGCTGGCGCTCGGCCGGAACGCGGAGCTCCCGGCGAAGATCGGAGTCCA
Organism: Candidatus Limnocylindrales bacterium; assembly: GCA_035257225.1. Lineage (GTDB taxonomy): Bacteria > Chloroflexota > Limnocylindria > Limnocylindrales > CSP1-4 > Fen-1039. The sequence continues at coordinate 305 of DATEXG010000162.1, read as the reverse complement.
TCCTCGCCAGCCCGGGTCGCTGGCGCATGCGATGCCGGCGCTCCTGCGGGGCGAGGCGGCCGACGGGTCCCTGGATTTGATCGGCGCCAAGTGGATCGCCGGATTCCCGGCGAACCCGTCATTGGGTCTGCCGACATACCACGCCCTGGTATTGCTCAACGATCCGGTCACCGGCGAGCCGCTGGCGGTCATGGAAGCAGGCACGATCACGGCCGCGCGGACGGCGGCGATCAGCGGGACGGCGATCCGCCATTTCCTCTCCGGGGGCCCGGGGGCGAAGGGGCGTGCGGCCGGGTCCGCCGGCG
>DATEXG010000161.1:0-4962 GCA_035257225.1 Candidatus Limnocylindrales bacterium | reverse complement strand
CCAGCCACTCCCCGCCGGGGCGGAGATCGTCCTGACCGGTGCGGACCTCTCCATCGCGGACGTGGAGGCGGTAGCGCGGCGCGGGCAGCCCGTCAAGCTGGGCGACGATGCGCGGGCCCGGATGATCGAGGCGCGCGACGTTGTGGATCGCTTGGTCGCGGCGGGGGAGATCGTCTACGGCGTGACCACAGGATTCGGGGACCTGGCCACGACCTTCATCGACCCGGCCGACTCGGCCCGGCTCCAGGAGAACTTGCTCGTGTCTCATGCCGTCGGCGTGGGCGATCCTCTGCCGCGCGACGTGGTCCGGGCGATGCTGCTCTTGCGAGCCAACACGCTTGCCCTGGGTCATTCCGGTTGTCGACCCGAGATTGCCGACCGCATCTGCGACCTGCTTCGTCTCGGCATCCACCCGGTCGTGCCATCCCAGGGATCCGTCGGCGCCTCAGGCGACCTGGCGCCGCTGGCCCATCTGGCGCTGCCGCTAACCGGGCGAGGGCCGGTGGAGGTGGGCGGTCGGATCCAGGATGCCGCGGACGCTCTCGAGGCCGCCGGCATCGAGCCGCTGGAGCTGCGGGCCAAAGAGGGTCTTGCCCTGCTGAACGGCACGCAGATGATGTCGGCCATCGGGGCGCTCGTCTCCGCCGACGCTGCCCGCCTGGTCCACACGGCGAGCGTGGCCGCGGCGCTGAGTTGCGAAGCGCTGCTGGGGACGGACGTTGCATACGCGGCCGCCTACCAGCTGGCCCGCCCGCACCCCGGCCAGATCGCCGTCGCCGCAGAGATGCGCTGGCTGCTGCGCGACTCCACGCTCATGACCAGCCACCATGCCTCGGCACACAAGGTCCAGGACGCCTACTCGGTGCGCTGCGTGCCGCAGGTCCACGGCGCCGTCCGCGATGCTCTGGAGTACCTGCGCGGCGTCCTGGACATCGAGCTCAACTCCGCGACTGACAATCCCCTGGTATTCCCCCAGGGCGGAGTAGTTGATGCCACGGCCGCGGCGACCGGCGGCGGACTCGTGATCAGCGGCGGCAACTTCCACGGCGAGCCCGTGGCGATCGCCTTGGACTTCGCCAAGCTCGCGGTCTCCGAACTCGGGGCGATCTCCGAGCGGCGGATCGCACTTCTCGTCGACTCGCGCCTCAACGGCGGCCTGCCGCCATTCCTCTCGCACGGCAGCGGCCTCGAGTCGGGGATGATGCTCCTTCAGTACACGGCGGCGGCCCTGGCGTCGGAGAACAAAGTGCTGGCCCATCCGGCCAGCGCCGACTCGATCCCCACCTCGGCCAACCAGGAGGATCACGTCTCGATGGGGTCGATCGCCGCCCGACATGCGATGGCGGTGGTCACGAACGTCCAGCGAATCCTCGCCATGGAACTGCTGGTCGCCGCCCAGGCCCTCGATCTCCGGTTGGCGCAAAGCCTGGCCGAAGGGCGGCAGGTTCGCCCGGGCGCCGGGGTCGCGGAGGCACACGCTCGGATTCGATCGGTCGTCGCCCACCTGGATCGCGATCGCCTCCAGACGGCCGATATCGAGGCTGCCTTCACGCTGGTACGCGACGGCGCCCTGGTCGATCTGGCGACGGCGGACGGTTAGGAGGGCGACGCGGGGCGGTCTCGCCCAGAGCAGCGGTCGATCGCCCGGCGCAGGCGGTCTTCGTCCGTTCCCCCCGCCCGCTGCAGAGCCCACAGCGCCGGCAACAGGCGCGGATCCGCGAAGGCCGCAGCCGCATCCACCTCGAGTCCGTCGGCCGTGAGCGACTCCAGCGCACGGATCAGGTGTGGCACCGCCCGTGTGTCCCGCCGGACCGCCAGACCGAAAAGAGCCTCCGCGCGAGTCTCGCGGTAGGCGTCCTCGGCCCGTGCCAGCAGGGCCGCCCGCACGTCCGGGCCGTCCGCGTCGGAGAGCGTCCCGAGACCGAACGTGGCCCAGTCGCGGACCTCTGGATTGGCGTCGCGAGAGAGGCCGATCAGCGCCGCGCGAGCCTCCGGGGAAAGAGGCTGGGGACTCATCGTGGCCACCGCGAAGGCGACCGCGAGCCTCACTTCCGCGTTCTCATTCGCGGCCAGCGGGAAGATCCGGCCGAGAGCCCCGGCATCGCCGACGCGCCCGATCGCCGCCACGATGGAGGCCAGAGGGGCCGCCGCCTTCTCGAGGTCGAGTGTCTGGAGCAGCGCCTCGAGGACGACGGGTCGGGTGTCGGGCTCCATCGCCACCAGGCGGCCCAGGATGTCGGCGCCGAGCGTCCGCGAGCGCTCACTATCTCCGCGAAGAAGATCCGTGGTTGCCTCGAGGACGTCGTCGGGACACTCGCCCACGATGCCGCCTATCAAATCCCACCGACATTCCTCGTCGTAGGCCTTGAGCGCGGCCTCGATGCGGACGTCAAGTGGCCGCATGCTTCACCTCTCGTGTGCGCGGCCTTCCCCGAGGCCGCATGGCCTGACTTGCCCCCGCTTCCGGCCATTTCCCCGCCGGTTGAGGGTCTCTTCCTCCACGTTACCGCGTCGCCCATCCTCCTCGCCGACGGTCGCACAGGGGGGAACAGCCCGACGCGCCAGTTCCGCAGAACGGTCATCGATGCTCCCAGCGCCCGTCTCGGCAGCATGGACGGGCGCTCCTCGCCGTGGAGCGGCCGCACGACGCCCCGCTACTTCACTCTGGCCGGCAGCCGGACAGTGGCCAGTAGGAGTGCCGTGGCGGCGGCCGCGCACGCCGCCCCGAACCAGAAGGGCGCCGGCGGAGCGACGGCGCTCCACAGCACACCCGCGATGACCGATGCCGGAAGGATCATCGTCCCCTGGACTGCGTTGAGGATGCCGAACGCGGTTGCGCGAAGCTCGCCCGGCGCCAGGTCGGCTACGACCGCCTTGCCGACGCCCTCGCTCAGCGCGTAGTAGGTCCCGTAGGCGATCCACAAGGGCGCCACCCAGATGGCGGAGGTCGCCAGGGCGAAGCCGGCGTAGCACGCGGCGTAGATGATCCAGGCCAGGGCGATGAGGCCGCGACGACCAACTCGATCCGAGAGCGCTCCGGCCGGCCAGGCCACGATCGCGTTGGTCGCGTTGAACGCGACGATCGCCAGCAGCAGGGCCAGCAGGGACAGCCCCAGGTTCTGCGACCGCAGGGCCAGGAAAGCGTCGCTCGAGTTGCCGAGTGTGAAGAGGGTGTTGGCCGCGATGAAGAACCAGAACGGCCTGGGGAAGCGGCGCCACTCGCTGACGCTGCCGACGATGCGTTGGACGAGCTCGCGGGCGGAGATGGGCGCGGGTTCGGCCGCCGCGGGCGCATCTGCCTTGGCGGCCGCGGTCTTCTCCCCGCCGGCCGCGGTCTTCTTCCCAGCGGCCGGAGTGCCCTGTACGTCTCGGACCCCTACCACGATCGTGGCCACAGCCAGGATGCCCGGGATCAGCGCCAGCAGCACCAGGATGCGGAACGCGTCTGCGGTGAGCCGAGTCGCGTTGCCCTCGACTGCCCAGATGACCACGGCCGCCACGAGCACACCGCCGAAGGCACCCGTCGTGTCCATTGCCCGATGGAAGCCGTACGCCACTCCCCGGTGCTCAGGGGCAGTCGAATCGGCGATCAGAGCGTCTCGAGGTGAGGTTCGAATTCCCTTGCCGAACCGATCGCCGACCCGGCCCAGCAGGACCACCGGCCAGACAGTCGCCAGCAGATACAGACCCTTGGACGCTACCGACGTGGTGTAGCCGATCCCCACCAGCAGTCGCCGTCGCGAGAGCCGGTCCGAGAGCGCGCCGCTGATCAGCTTGAGGATAGAGGCCGTGCTCTCGGCCACTCCCTCGATCAGGCCGATCACCGCGGTCGGCGCCAGCAGCACGTTGGCGAGGAACAGCGGGATGACGTAGACGAGCATCTCGCTCGAGATGTCCGTGAAGAGGCTCACGAAACCCAGCGCCACGACGTTGCGGGTGATGCCTCGCGTCAGCGCCCGTCGCCAGCGCGGGCCGCCGGAGGAAGAGCCTTCGGATCCGGTGGGCGGAGTCATCGTGACGTCGAGTCTAGCGGGACGCGGCCCCGAGCTAGTGCCCGGTTCGCCCCCAGCCGCCGTAGTGCCGTACAGTTGGAGTCCATGGCACGCATCGAGATAGTCGACGTCACGGACGAGGCCCGCTTTGGGCTGATCCCGCCCTGCGCGGACGCCTCGTTCGACCACCGCACCTGCGACTACTGGGAGGACGCCGATCGGGGCTCGAAGGCCGGCAGGCCGGGCTGGCTGCCGTCCACGGCCGGCTCGACCGCCGGTTCGACCGCTGCCTCCGGTGCCGCCGCCGGCAATCCGTTCGCTCCACCTCCTGGACCCGATGCGAATCCCTTCGCGCCGGCACCCCGGACATCGACCAATCCGTTCGCTCCGCCTCCGAAAGCCGCGGCGCGCAACCCCTTCCTCGACGATCTGGGTGGGCCGCCCGACGACAACCCGTTCGTGCCGCAGCGGCTGGCTCGCCCGGCCGTCGCAGCCGAGGCGCCCCGCAAGCTGCATCTCCTCGGTCGTGGCCTGGCCGTCTTCGGCAGCTACGCCAAGCTGCTCCTGGCCGACGGCGATGCCGCCGCCTACTGCCAGTTCGGGCCCCTCTCCGCATATCCGCGGGCGCTCCGGCTGCGCGGACTCTACCCGCAGCTCCCCGACGCACCCCTTCCGGCGGTCATCACCTGCATCGCCACCACCCCGGCGGCGAGGCGTGGAGGGCACGCCCTGCGCCTCGTCGAGGAGGTCTGCGGGGATCTCGCTGGCCGGGGTTTCGCGGCGGTGGAGGCCTATCCGGAGGTTCGGGCCAAGGAAGACTCGACGCCGGCAGCCCGGCCCGAGTTCTGGATCAAGGCAGGCTTCCGCCTCGCCGTGGATGACGAGCGATACCCGGTCCTCCGGCGTGAGCTCTGAGTCGCGCGGCGCCCATCGCGCCGCTACGGCCTCACGCTCCGCCACGACCCATCGC
>DATEXG010000160.1:0-10733 GCA_035257225.1 Candidatus Limnocylindrales bacterium | reverse complement strand
GATGCGGAGCGAATCCGAAGCCGAGACCAAGTCCCAGGACGATCCCCAGCGCGGCCACCAGGGGCACCAGCGGCGGAGGCGGCAGCCCACGCCCCTTCATCACGAGCTTGACCGGTCCAACCAGCGGCTCGTCGATGTCGTCGGAGTATGCGTCGGGACGCTGGTACATGTGCGATCCGTTACGGGGGCGGTCCCGCGCAAGAATCGTCGTGCCGCGGGGAGCCACACTAACCCGCGCGGTCACTGGCTACAACGCGTGGACCGCTTGGCGCGCTCAGAAGTCCGCGCTACGGGGGGGCACCTCACCGGAACGCAGGCACACGCGAATCGTGTCGCAAATGGATCGGGGAGACGACCGGGCCGAGACTACTCGGCGCTGGACCAGGCTTGCTCCTGGACGACGACGTCACTTTCGATGGCGAAGACGCAACGGCCCTGACCTAGATCGAGCAGCTCTACCAGCTCCGGGTCGATGTACAGCTGATGGCAGTCTTCGCACAGGCCGCCGGGAATGCCGAAGCAGAGACGCTCGCTCTGGTCGGGCAGTCTGAAAGTCGTATCGAAGCGCGTGCTCACCAGGCGCCTGCCGCAGCGCGGGCAGCATTCGCGAGCCCGAGAAGTCATCGCATCCGACCTCAGGAACGGCGGCCATTCGACCGCTCTGATGAAGCGATCCTACGAGGGGGCATCGACATGGCCTATGACTCACTCGTACCGTTGTGTCGGTACTCGGGCCGTAGTCCAGAGTTGTATCCACGGTGGGATGGGGACTGGTCCGCGCAGCGTCTGCGCCGTCAAAGGGCGACGGCGCACCGTCACGCGCAGGCGCCTGGCGCCGTGTCCGGCACCTCGGTCGTGCCCGTCACCTCGCCCGTGTCCGGCAAGCGTGAACCGGCTCCTGCTAGCCTTCGCGAATGGATCGCCGCCGCATCGTTGGGATCGCGCTGGGCGCCCTCGCGGGCGCTGCTTACGGCACTGGCCCGCTCTTCTTCAAGGGCTACGTGCACCCCGCCGGCGTGGACTGGATCGCGATGCTGGTATGGCGGTTCCTCTTCGCCACGCTGGTCAGCTGGGTCTGGCTCATCTCCCAGCCGCGCGCCTGGGCCGAGCTGAAGGAGCTAGACCGAAGAACCCTGGTCCGGCTCCTGCTCACAGGAGCCTTCTTCATCGTCAACGCCAGCGTCTATTACGCCTCCATCGAGCGCATCGACATCTCACTCGTCGCTCTTTTGATGAGCGCCTATCCGGCGCTGGTCGCCGTGCTGTGCCTGCGCCTCGGCTACAAGTTCCAGAGCCGGCTCGCGTGGGGATCGCTCGGAATCGTGATCCTGGGGACCGTCCTGACAATCGGAGGCGTCAGGCCCGACACCGACCGGGAAGGGATCCTGCTGGCTTTACTGTCGCCGGTCGCCTACGCCATATACATCGTCCTGACCGCGTGGATGGCCGGCGAAAGGCCCGGCCAGACAGCCGACATGCGCTCGCGCGGCCGTGGCGCGGAGGTCTCCCCGCCGGTGGCCGGCGCGGTCATGATGACCGGCACCTTCCTCGCCACGATGGCAGTCGGGATCGTGGCACGCGAGCCTCTGCTACCCACGCAGATACCGGCGGCTGCGTGGCCCGGTCTGCTGGGGATCGGCATCGTGGCTGCGGCCATCGCGATCCAGGCGTTCTACGCGTCGGCCGCCCGGATCGGGGCCGCACAGGCTTCGCTGATGGCAACCGTCGAGCCCGTCGTCGTGATCATCCTGGGAATCACGTTCCTGAACGAAACGTTTTCTCCGATTCGGGTCGTGGGAGCGGCCATCGTCCTGGCTGGCGTGCTCCTGGCCCAGATTGCCACGCCCTCCGAATCGCGACCGATCGTGCTAGAGGAGCCCTAGCCGCGTCTTGCCCCGGCGTCGCAAACGCCCGCTCCACGCGCCCGGGTGACCACAGCCGTCGCGGACTTCGCTACGCTCTCCGGTGACACTGCCGGCCCGTCGTCCGGCCCCGTTCAGGAGCGAGTCCCGACTCATGGCAACCCTCCATGCGCAGGTCGAACGACTGCGCGTCGCTCGCGACAATCTGGTACGAGTCCGCAGTCGCATCGAACTGAGCCCCCTTCCGCCGGACGACCTGCCGCGCCGTCGCGAATGGGTGGGACGCGAGGTGCTCGCCCACATCGACGAGATGCTGCCCTACTGGCTAGGGGAGATCGAGCGCATCCTGGCCGGCCAGGTCGAGCCCGTTCCGTTCGGGCGCGCCCCAAGCGACCTGATCCGCCTCCTGACCATCGATCGCGACCGAACCCTTCCCGTCCCCGAGCTGTACACGCGCCTCGACAACTCCCTCGAGCGAGTCGTGCGCCGGCTGCTCGAGCTGGATGAGCGGCAGGTGGCTCGGCGAGGGCTGAACAAGCAGCGAGGCGAGATGACGGTAGGCCAGATCGTCGACGTCATGCTCTCCGCCCACATCGAGGAGCACTGCCGGCAGATGTCTGCCGCACTGGACCGCAAGCAGCCATCTCGAAGGGGCGAGGCCTGACGGCCGCTCCGGGGCCGCTAGCGGCCGCGTAGCCGCCGGGCTTCCTCGTGGAGGACGGCCCGCAGCATGAAGCCGACATTGGCGGGTCGCTCGGCAAGGCGGCGCATGAAGTACGGATACCACTCCGTGCCGTACGGAACGTAGATCCGGACCCTGTAGCCGCGATCGGTCAGCATCCGCTGCAGGTCCCGCCTGACGCCGTACAGCATCTGGAACTCGAACCGATCGCGCGCGATCCGCTCCCGCTCGACGATCTGGATGGCTCGGGCGATGAGCCTGGGGTCGTGGGTGGCCAGAGCCGGATGCGCGTCCGCCAGCAGCAGCCGCTCCATCAAGCGTTCGTAGTTCGCATCGACGGTTTGCTTGGTCCGGTAGGCGACCCCGCTCGGCTCGTCATACGCGCCCTTGCAGAGCCGGACGCGTCCGCCGACGGCGGTGATCGCGTCGACGTCTGCCGAGCTGCGCCGCAGCGCCGACTGGATCACCACGCCCACCTGCGGATAGCGGTCGTGGGCCGCCCGCCAGACCTCGAGAGTGGCATCGGTCTTGGTGTGATCCTCCATGTCGAATCGGACGAAGCCATCGACGCCCTCGACCGCCTCCACGACGCGCATCACGTTGGTCCGGCACAGGTCGCGGCCGATCTCGAGGCCCATCTGCGTCAGCTTGAGGCTGACGTTGGCGTCCAGGCCGCGGGCCGAGAGCGCGGCGACGGTCGCGAGGTAGCGCTCGACGGCGGCCGCGGCCAGCTCAGGCGACGTGACCGACTCGCCCAGGACATCGACAGTGGTCCGCAGGCCGGCGCTCTGGAGGGCGACGATAGCGGGCAGCGCCGCGTCTAGCGTCTCCCCGGCGACAAAGCGCGCGACCACGGGCCGCGTCAGCGGGCTGCGAACGGCCAGGCGTGCGAGGGACCGACGATGCGACAGTGATATGAAGAGCGACCGCATCGTTCGATGCGGCAGGACCCGGACGGTTTCGCCGAAACCCATCGGTCAGCCTTCGCCGCTTGTGTCTTCCGATTCAGTGGATGCTTCGGCCTCAGCGGCCTCTCGGGCGAATCTGGCGACCAGGCCGGCCTCCTGGCGCTGGAAGGCTTCGAGGCGGCTCCGACGGTGGAGATCGACGGCGGCCCGAATCGACTCGATCGGCGGCGAGCCCACCATTCGACCTTGCCCGTCGCGATAAGTTCGGCAGGCGATCGCGACCGGCAGGTCGGGCTGCGGGACCACGTCCTCGCCGTTGATCCTGATGGTCGGCGATCCCGGGAAGGCAAGAAACTCGGCATCTTCGAGGCCGCTGACGAAGATCAGCTGGACGGGAGTCTCGATGATCCCCTTGCGCAGGACGCTCTCCAGGTCGCGTTGTGCCTGCCCCAGGTGAGGGCAGTCCTCGATCGCCAGTAGTTCGACTCTCAGATCCGCCACGCGGCCAGCCTACATCCGTCGCCCCAAACGGGCCGGCGGCAGGACTCGGACTTCCGTGCTCCGGGGCAGCCCGGCCGCGCGCCGGGCTGCACGCCTACGCGGCGCGGTCCCACGCGGCGAGCAAGGTCGCGCGAGTCTGCTCGTCGAGCCGGTCGCCGAGCGCAATTCCTAGGGCGACGTCGACGACTGCCTCTTCCGCGTCCAGCTTGATCTGGGCCCATGTTTCGTTGTTGTTGATCATGTAGGGGATCGAGTTGTTGCCGCGCGACGCCCAGGCCATGGCCCGTTTGCGGACCCAGTCGATTTCCTTGGAGAGGCCGTAGCGAGCGCCGACGGCTCGAACCGCAGCCCAGGCCTCCTCGTGGGTCAACCTTGCGACCGATCGCCAGGCCGCGCTCATCCGCAGCAGCTCGACATCGTCCAGGTGGTTCAGGGCGCCGAAGAAGGCGTTCAACTCGTCACTGTCGAGAGAGTTTGGCTTGCGACGAAACACTCAGCTACCCCTTCGTCCGACGGGATCATTCCTCGTCGAGCTGCTCCAGCAGGTGGCGCCGCAGGAAGTCCAGGCAGCGTTTCCAGGCGTCGCGACGATTGTCGCGCTTCTGCCGCCCGTTGGATTCCTCGTCGTACCAGTGGACCTGGTGGTGCTTGCCTTCGATCTCGAGCGCCTCGACGACTTTGTCCGTCATCAGCGGCACCACGCGCTTGTCCTTGCGGCCGTGCAGGATGAGTAGCGGAGCCTCTATGCGCTCCACTCTGTAGAGCGGCGAGCCGCGGCGATAGCCGGGGGCTGCCTCCGGATCGTCCGGATTGCCCATCATCCGCTCCAGGTCGATCCGGCCAGGCCGGTCGCCGTGGCGGTAGCGCTCGGCGATCTCCGAGTCGCCGTAGAGGTCGATCCCGGCCTTCCAGAGCGACGGCTCTTCGGTCAGGACACAGAGCGTCATGTAGCCGCCGTACGAGGCGCCGTAGTGGGCCAGGCGGCCGTCGCACCACGGCTGAGCGGCCGCCCAGCGAGCCGCGTCGATGACGTCGAAGGCGTCGGCGTGGCCCCACCCCCCGCGGTTGGCCCACCGGAACTCGCGGCCGTAGCCGGTCGAGCCGCGGAAATCCACCGAAAGGAAAGCGATCCCCGCCTCCACGACCAGCTGGCGGAAGGGCATCCAGTCGCGGAAAGACTGATGAGTCGGCCCGCCATGTGAGTGGACCAGGCAGGGAACCCGCGTCGCCTCCTCCCCGACGGCGCTCGCGGGCACGTACAGCGTCCCTTCGACGCGCAGCCTGTCCCGAGCCTCGAAGGCGATACGCGTCCCCGGGGCGAAGTGGTCGGTGTCGACGACAGTCGGCAGGGAATGGGTCAGCTGGCGAGGCTTCACACCCTCGGGCGCGGCTCCCGGCATCGGCAGGAGCCACAGGTCGTCCGGCCTTCGATCGCTCTTGCCGATCGCCAGAATGGCCGACGAGTCCGGCAGCCAGCCGATCGCCATCCACACGCCCTGGAACGGGATCGCGACAGGCGAGGTCCGGCCGGGCGCAGGCGCGGCGCCGGAGGTGGGCGCATCGCCGCGAGTCGGCACGGCGCCGTCTCCGGTCGGCAGATCGCCCACCAGGAGATCGACCAGCCCTTCCCGGATCTCAACATGGACGAAGCACCGCCCGTCCGGCGAGGGCAGAGGGGCGTATCCCCAGCCACCGCCGGGTTCGCCGTGCTCGTGCCGGCCGGACGTCAGGACGTCGCGCCGGCCGCCATCCAAGGAGAGGCACACGACCTGGAACCACCCGTCCTGGTCGGTGACCATCAGCAGGCCCGACCCGTCGGGCAGCCAGCGCGGCCCGGTCTCCCAGGCCGCTTCCCCGGCGACGAGCTGCTCGCGACCAGTGGCCACGTCGACGACGTGGATCTGCGAGGTCAGCAGGTTGGGCAGTCTCTGCGACGTGACCGCGATGCGGCGGCCGTCCGGCGACCACGCGTAGTCGTCGATGTCCACGCCCGTCGAAGTCAGCGGCGTCGGTTCCGGAGAGCGTGGCCGGGTCGCCGGACGGCCGCGGCGCGGCACCGGGGCGTCCACGACCCAGAGCTGGTCCCAGCCGCGTCGCCGCGAGACGAAGGCGATCTGGTGGCCGTCTGCGGACCATCGCGGCGAGCGGTTGCCGCCTGGATGGTGTGCGACCAGGGCCTGATGCGAACCCTCCACGTCGATCATCCAGATCGCCTCGTCACGGACGAAAGCGACGCGGCGGCCGTCCGGCGACCACTGTGGATCGGAGGCGGACTTCTCGGTGGCGGTCAGTTGTTCCGGGTAGCCGCCGCGGATCGGCATCAGGAAGATCTGGCGTGCCCCGGCGGCTTCGGCGGTGAAGGCGACACGGCGGCCGTCCGGCGCAAGCCGGAACTCGCGCGGGGCCTCTACGGCGGCAGCTTGCTCGATGGTCAACCCGTCGCGAGAGGAGCGGCGGACGCGGCCGTTGCCTCCGTTCGGGCGGATGGCTTCGGTGGGGGCGCGGCCGGACCTGGGCAGTTCCGCCACCCGGTCGCCGTCCGCCGGACCCCCTCGTGCCGTATGCCGATACGTCACCGCGAGCCCCACTCCAGCGCCCTGAACCGATCCTCCGTTTCGCCCGCACTCAGAGCCGGATCGACCCGCACGAAGGTCTCCGTGCCGAACATCGCCTCGAGCTGCGCTCGCGTTTCGGGATCGTCCCACCGGCGGCCACGCATCTGGCTGTCGTGGCAGGCCAGCGCCGCGATCTTGCGCTCGAGGACGGGACCGATCTGGACGATCGTCGTGATCTCCTCGTCCGGCCGGGCGAGACTCTCAAAGGCCTCCTGCTGGCGCAGATCGTCCTCGGATGGAGTCTCCGTCTCACCGGAGCGCCTCCGTTCCTCCTCCATGCCGGCCCGCATCGCGGCAATCCGGGAGCGCGGCAGGGCCTGGTGGTAGAGGGCCAAAGGTCCGCCCGGCTCGGTGGCGGCTTGCCGGTAGGCAGCCGTGGCAGTGGCGGAAGTGGCAACGTGATCCGGGTGCCCGTACACGCCACCCGGATCGAATGTCACGATGACCGCCGGCCGGAGGCGGCGGATGACGCCCAGCATCCGCTCGACGACCTCGCTCGGATCGGCCAGGCTGAGTGAGCCCGGAGGAGCTCCCCAGCCCTCCATCCCGGAGTCGCGGTATCCCAGGAAGATCGGCTCCGAGATCCCCATCGCCTCGCAGGCGCAGCGCAGCTCTCCGCGGCGTATCTCCGGATCCAGCGAGTGGTCCACGTTGGTCTCGCCGGGCTTTCCGCCCTGATCGCCGTTGGTGACGCACAGCACCCACACGGGATTGCCCGCGGCCGCGGCCAGGGCCATCACGCCTCCGGCGCCGTAGCTCTCATCGTCGGGATGGGCGAAGATCGCCAGGAGGCCGCGGGGCGTGGTTATCGGACCGGGATCGCTCGTTCGGGCCACGTCAGCGACCGGATCGTCGGCCGGTCGGGGTCTTCGGGCGGGCGCCACCGTTGGAGCCCCGGGTCGAGACGCCGGTTGAGGCGTCGACGGCCCGGCCCACGGTCGCCTCGCCGATCCAATCGGCGCCCCTGCCCTCATTCAGCCCCAGCCCCTTCTCCAGCTCCGCACCAAGCTCGATCGTCCGCCGGTACGACGCCCAGACAGCCTCGGAAAGCACGGTCCGCAGCCGGCCTGACTCGAGCTCATGGATTGCGGCGGCGCTGGTCCCGCCGGGCGACGTGACCATGTTTCGGAGAACGGCGGGATGCTGAGCCGTTGCCTTGGCAAAGGCTGTGCTGCCTTCGAGAGTCTCGATCACAAGGTCATGGGCGATGTGGCGAGGAAAGCCCAGGTGGACGGCGGCGTCGATGAGCGCCTCCATGACCAGGAAGACGTACGCCGGGCCCGTTCCGCTGACCGCGGTGGCCATCTCCACAAATCGCTCGTCCTCGACCTGCAGCTCCGTGCCGAGGGCGCGCAGCAGCACCCGGGCCTGATCGCACTGCTCTTCGGTCACCTCGGGCGTCGGGTACCAGACGGTGATGCCGCGCCCGATCTGAGCCGGAGTGTTGGGCATGCTGCGGACGACTTCGCGGTGGCCCAGCAAGCTGGTCAGAACCTTGCAGGTAGCGCCGGCGACGATCGAGACGATCAGCTGGTTCGGGCGCAGGTGGCCGCCCAGCTCGTGACCGACCTTGGTCAGCGTCTGCGGCTTGACCGACAGCAGGATTACGTCCGCCTCGGCCGCCGCTTCCAGGTTCGACGCGACCATGCGCACGCCGTACTGGCTCTCGAGTTCCGCGCGGCGCTCCGGCCGAGGTTCGCTACCGACGATCTGGCGGGGCTCCACTAGCTTGCCGCGAAGCAGCCCGGCGATGATCGACTCGGCCATGACACCAGAGCCGATTGTGGCCACGGTTCGGTTCGAAAGCGGCGACATGCGGGCGAGTATAGGCGTGCCTGGAGGCCAGCGATGGCCCGTCCTGCGCGGAATTGCGCACCGTGGAGCGAACTGGCGGGCAATTCCGCCGGTCAAACCGGTCCATGACAGACGAGAGCCGGTCGTCGAAGGGGAAGACGACCGGCTGTGTGATCTCGTCCTTGCGCGGGAGAGAGAGGAAGGAAGGAAGGAGGATCTGATCCCGATATTCGCTATTCGGGCTGAACGAATCCTGAAATGGAGGCGTGACCTTGTCAAGAGTCGTGCATGCAGCGGGACGCGACCGCCCACCTGCCGGGACAGGGGCCAGGGCTACTCGATTAGCAGCGTCCAGCTGTTGGGCGGCGAGGTGTCGACGAAGCCCTCCGGATCGAAGATCTCGGCCAGCATGCCGACGCCATCGACCACCCTGGGCCCGGGCCGGCAGAAGTAGACCGGTTCCACTACGAAGACCTGGCCGCGGCGCACGGCCACGATCTCGTCCCAGAATTCCGGCTTCTGGATCCGAGACCATGCGCGCTGGGTTTCCCGCAAGCTGAGTCCGGCCGGAGCCAGGATAAGCATCTCGGGATCCACGTCGCGGACCGCCTCCCAGCTCGTTGGCGAGGCGGGTTCGCCTTCACGGCCGAGCAGGTCCCAACCGCCGGCGCGACGCACTTGCTCGGGAACCCAGCGACCACTCGCCAGCAATGGCTCGAGCGCCTCCAGGACTACGACCCGCTTGGGAGCGAGGCCCTGGTCGTGGCGCACCACGACCTCCTGCTCGATCTCGCCGATCTCCTCCCGCAGGACTTCGATCAAGCCCATCGCCTCGTCCTCGGTCTCGGCCATCGCCCCGATCGACGTGATCGCATGGAAGATGCCCTCGAGGCTGACCGGATCCAGGGAGATGATCGATGGGGCGGTCTCCGGCTCGCCGAAGGCCTCGCGAACCGCTCCGGTGCTCGGTCCGAGCCGGCCTTCGCGAACGATCACGAGATCCGGCTGGCTGGCAAGCAGGGCCGGTCGATCCAGCTCCGTCGGGCCCATCTCCTCGCCCGGAGCCGCTGCCGTGGACACCGTCGGGGCACCGTCGGCTCGCGGCCGAGTGACGACCGCCGTCCCCTCGATCTCCGGAGGGTAGTCGCAGCCGTGGCTCACGCCCACGAGCTGATCGCACAAACCCAGCGCACAGACGATCTCGGTGGCCGCGGGAAACAGGGAAACGATTCGCATCGGCCAAGTCTAGCTGCAGGGACTTGGAGGCCCCTTCACCGCGGTCAGGGAATCGAAGCGCCCGGCCGACCGGCCGGGCGCCACTCGAATGCCGAGGAAACTAGGCCGGCTTGGTGGCGTCGACGAGCTTGCGCGCGGCGTCCTTGTCGGAGTACCAGAGAGCATTGATCTCCGTGTACTTCGTCCATTCGGCCGGGAGGCTGTCTTCGGTGAAGATGGCGTTGACCGGGCACTCGGGTTCGCAGGCACCGCAGTCGATGCACTCGTCCGGATCGATGTAGAGAGTGCGGTCCACACCGGGCTCGTCATGGATGCAGTCGACCGGGCAGACGGACACGCACGCACGGTCCATCACATCGACGCAGGGCTCGGCGATCACGTAGGTCATCGGGCTTCTCCAGGAATCGTGATGATTTCGTCAGGCTTGGAGGCCCAGCGGCACTCCGAACGCTCGCCCTGAGCGTACCACGCGGCGGGCTTTCGGCGGGGCCCTCTCGGGACCGCCGGGCTACATCTGCGGCTCGTAGTTCGGATCGAGGTACTTCTCCGGATCCTCCTCGAAGTCGAGCTTGCAGCCGCGGCTGCAGAAGTAGTAGGTCTCTCCTTCGTACTCGAATTTGAGGTCGCTGCCGGTGTCGACCTCCATTCCGCAAACCGGATCCTTCGCGTACGCCATGGTGCTCCTTCGACCGCCTGCCGGTCTTGCTCCGCGATTCGGTTGTTCGGCATCGAATCGCTCGGTCCGAGTTTATGCCACTTCCGTCCGAACGCCCTCAGCGAGCCGGCTGCGCGCCGGGGGCGCGCTCAGGGCGCGCACTGCCTCATCGAGCAGCGTACGATGCCACCCATGGATCCCAAGATGATCGAAGGCGCACGACTGGCGCTGGAGTCCGAGCGCGAGCGCCTTCGACTCGAGCTCTCCGAAGAGGTGGAGCATCCCCGCGTCTCTCACGGGGCCCAGACCGCCGCCGCGACGGAGGTCTCCGAGAGCCAGCGCGGCCAGCAGCTCCGAGGGCGTGAGGAGCAGCACCTGATCCAGATCGAGGCCGCCCTGAAGCGGATCGAGGCCGGCACCTTTGGGCTATGCCAGACGTGCGGCAAGGCCATCGCCCCGGAGCGCCTGGAGGCCCTGCCG
>DATEXG010000159.1:0-7359 GCA_035257225.1 Candidatus Limnocylindrales bacterium | reverse complement strand
TCGTAGTCGACCAGCAATGCTATCGGCGGCTGACCGGGCCGAAGCGGGGGCACGGGCGTCGCGGGCGGGTCGCCGGGATCGGTTCGCATGCCGGGAGGATACCGGCCGCGACCCGCGGGGGGCCGCGACGAGCCGGAGATGCGATCGCCCGGGTCAGCGGCCCGGGCGACGGCTCAGTCGAGCGGCGACTGGGAGTGCTAGACGTTCTCCTGGTCGAGCTCTAGAGACTCCTCGTCCCCTTCCTCGGTCAGCTTAAGCCAGACGAAGAGGCCGGCCAGAACGAGCAGCGGGATGATGATGAGCGCGGCAACGATCAGCAAGAGCCCGACGACGAGGTACTTGAAGAGCGCTTTCATGGTCTACCTCCGCTACCCGCCTTCGCACCAACCGAGCCGGCTCAGGCTCCGGGCTGGGGCTTGGCGGCCTTTTCGCCTCGCATGTCCGGGGCCTGGGCGATCAGCGCCTCGACTTCATCTCTGGTGAACTCGGCGATAACGTGCCTGCTGCCGGTCTGGGTTCCCATCAGCAGCCGCAAGACGAAGGCGCCCTCCTGTTCGAAGAAGAAGATGTCGCGCGGCTTCTGCTCGTCGACGTATCGGCCGACGACTCGGAACGCCTGCTCATAGTAGCCCGGCTGGCCCCAGGCCGCCGCGGGCTGATGGGTTTCGCGTCTAGCGTGGCCTTCCTCCATGAACCGCGCGATATCGTCGTCGAGGAACGTGAAGGTCTCCTTGACCTGCGTGCCCAGATGGTCCGACCAGGCACCGGCTGAGGCATTTTCGACCACCAATCCCTGGACTATGAACCCGTCTGGGGCCTCGACAACGAGCATCTCGCGCATGCCGCGCTGGTCGAGGAAGGCCCCGATCGAGCGCATGACCTCCTCGTAGTTCTGGCGCGGACTGCCTTCATAGATCCGCATCTCAGTACCTCGCGCTCCGCCGACCCTGGAAAAGGACCGTCGGCCGGGTCCCTCCCGGCAGGCACCGCCCGATTCGGTATCGCGCGCGCCACCTGATGGCCGAGTGTAGCAGCCCGCCACGCACGCGCAACGGGTTGAGGAGGGGCACGCCGACCGGTCCGTGAACTCCGCTCCATCGCCGCGACGGCCCCCTGGCCGTAGAATGACGCCGTCATCCGGACGCAGATGCCGCTCCAACCGGTTCGGCACCCTCGCGCCCATCTCGATGATGCAGTCGGGTCGCGCTGCCGGACTCTCACTCGAGACGTTCGAACTGGATATCGACGGCTCGGCGAGCGCGATTTCCGTGCGGCACAAGACCTCGGGATCCGCAAGGGCGGACCGAGCCATCGCGTGAGCAACGGGAGGCGGAGAGCGAATGACCGCTGCGGCCGAGAAGATCGACCAGCTGGCAATCGATACGATCCGGACGCTGTCCATGGACGCCGTCCAGAAGGCCAATTCGGGCCATCCGGGAGCGCCGATGGGAATGGCGCCGATGGCGTATACGCTCTGGACCCGCTTCCTGCACCACGCCCCAACGGACCCGAGCTGGCCTAACCGCGACCGTTTCGTGCTGTCGGCCGGGCATGCCAGCATGCTCCTGTACTCGCTGCTGTACCTGACCGGCTACGGGCTGACGATCGAAGACCTCCAGTCCTTCCGACGGTGGGCTTCTCTCACGCCCGGTCATCCGGAGCACGGCATGACCGCAGGCGTCGAGGCCACCACCGGACCCCTGGGTCAGGGCTTCGCCAACGCCGTGGGCATGGCCATCTCTCAACGCCGCCTGGCGACCGAGTTCAACCGGCCCGGTCACGAACTCATCGACCACTACATCTATGCGATCTGCTCCGACGGCGACATCCAGGAGGGGATTTCGGCCGAGGCCGCTTCCCTGGCCGGGCACCTGCGCCTGGGCAGACTGGTCTTTCTGTACGACGACAACCACATCCAGCTCGACGGCCCCACCGCGATGGCCTTCACCGAGGACGTGCTGGGACGGTTCGACGCCTACGGCTGGCATACGCAACGGGTCGAGGACGGAAACGATCTGACGGCAATACACGGGGCCATAGCGACCGCTCGAGCGGACGACCGACCCAGCCTGATCGCGGTTCGAACTCACATCGGGTATGGCGCGCCGACCAAGCAAGACTCGCAGAAAGCGCACGGGGCGGCGCTCGGGGAAGACGAGGTCCGCGGAGCGAAGGAGTTCTACGGCTGGGACCCGGACCGCCATTTCTACGTCCCGGATGCCGCCCTGCGCCTCTATCGCGAGGCGATTCCCGCCGGAGAGAAGCTCGTCGCGGAATGGCAGGAGAAGCTGGCTCGCTACGGCCGCGATTACCCCGCCGAGGCCGCGGAGCTGGACCGCCGGTGGAAGGGCCGCCTGGCTGCCGGCTGGGCCGACGGCCTGAAGACCTACGCCGTCGGCGATCAAGTGCCGACGAGAAAGGCCGGCAGTGAGGCGATCAACGCTCTCGCCGGTACCGTCCCGGAGCTGTTCGGAGGTTCGGCTGACCTCTCCGAGTCCAACCTGACGGACGTGGCCGGTGGCGGGCTCTTCGAGGTCAACAACCCCGCTGGCCGCAACATCCGATTCGGAGTCCGTGAGCATGCCATGGGCGGGATCGCCAACGGCATCGCCCTGTACGGCGGACTCATCCCATACGCCTCCACGTTCCTGGTCTTCAGCGACTACATGCGCGGCGCCGTGCGCCTGGCCGCGATCACCCGCCTCCGGGTGATCTACGCCTGGACCCACGACTCCGTGGCAGTGGGCGAGGACGGGCCTACGCACGAGCCGGTGGAGCAGGTGGCGGCACTGCGGGCCATCCCGAACATGGATGTCATTCGGCCGGGCGACGCGAACGAGACCGCCGCGGCCTGGTGCTGCGCGGTGGAACGCGACGATGGCCCAACCGCCCTTATCCTCTCCCGCCAGAAGATGCCGGTCCTGGCAGGCACGGCCGAAAAGGCCCGCGCCGGGGTGGCTCGAGGCGGGTATGTCCTGCGCCACGCGTCGGGGGACGCGGCCCGGCCGGACCTGATCCTGATCGGGACCGGGTCCGAGTTGCAGCTCGCCACGGGAGCCGCCGAGGCGCTCGAGAAGGAGGGCATCCGGACCCGGGTGGTCAGCCTGCCGTCCTGGCACCGGTTCGAAGCCCAGGACGAGGCCTATCGCGAGTCGATCCTGCCACGGGCAGTCCACAAGCGGGTGGCAGTGGAGGACCTCAGCCCGTTCGGCTGGGAGCGGTACGCCGGGGACGAAGGCGCGATCGTCGGTATCGACCACTTCGGCGCGTCGGCCCCCGTGGACGAGGTGATGAGCCACTTCGGCTTCACCGTCGAGCGGGTCACGGAGATCTCCCGGAAGGTCGTCCGCGACGGGTTGCGCGGCCGCGTGCCCACGCTCGAACATGGTCCCGAACCGGACTGAAAGGAGGCCCAGATGCGCGTCGCGATGGCGGCCGACCATGCCGGTGCCGAGCTGAAGGCCGAGCTGCTGACCCGGCTGGCTCCGCTCGGCCACGAGTTGATCGACCTGGGCGGAGACGGCTCCGATCCCGAAGACGACTACCCGGACTACAGCCGCGCCCTGGGGCTGGCCATCCTCGATGGCCGGGCGGATCGAGGCATCCTGGTCTGCGGCAGCGGCGTCGGGGCCTCGATCGCGGCCTCCAAGGTGCCCGGGATCCGGGCCGGACTCTGCCACGACACCTATTCCGCCGGCCAGGGCGTGGAGCACGACGACATGAACATCCTCGCCCTCGGAGCCAGGGTCATCGGCGTGGAGACGGCCGTCTGCTGCGCCCGGTCGTTCCTCGCCGCCAGGTTCACCGGCGAACCGCGTCACGTGCGCCGCGTAGCCAAGATCCGCGCCATCGAGGAGGAGGCCGCCAGATGACCGAGCCGACACCCGCGAGATTTCTAGCCCTGGATCTGACGCTCAAGGACGCGAAGCTGGAGGCGGCCCTGGCCTCAGCTCGCGACCGCGCCATATCCGAGAACTGGGCAGATCGGGCGATCGGCCGCCGCGATCCCGCCGTGTGGTCCAGCGAGGACATCGTGCAGCGGGCTATCGCCCAGCGTCTCGGCTGGCTCGAGGCGCCGTTCCACTTCGCCGACGAGACGGGCGAGCTCAAGGCGTTCGCGGCCTCGATCCGCGAGCAGGGCTACACCACCGCCGTGCTTGGGGGGATGGGCGGGAGCAGCCTTGCCCCCGCACTCCTGACCCACGTCTTTGGGCCGGCGAAGGACGGCACGCCGGTTCGGGTCCTCGACTCCACCGATCCCGCCGCGGTGTCGGCCACGCTGGACGACCTGGACCCAATCGCGACCCTGTTCATCGTCTCCACCAAATCCGGCACCACCGCCGAGTCGCTCTCGTTCCAGGCATATCAATGGACCCGGATCGACGATGCGCTGGAGGTCGCCGGCGTGGGCCGGCCGACTCAGTCGGGCGACTTCATGGCCGCGATCACGGACCCCGACAAGAGCCTCCGCTCGATCCCCCACCACGACCAATTGCGCGAGGTCTTCCTCAACCCGCCCGATGTTGGCGGCCGCTATTCGGCCTTGACCTACGTCGGGCTCGTCCCGGGTGCCCTGCTCGGGATCGACCTGGAGACGCTCCTGGAGAAGGCCCGGGCGATGGTCATCGCCTGCGGCGAGCCCGACCCGGCCAAGAACCCGGGCCTGGCACTCGGCCTGGCCATGGGTGCCTTCGCCACTGCGGGTCGCGACAAGCTGACCTTCGTCATCGACCGCGAGCTGGCTGCCTTCGGGCCATGGGTCGAGCAGCTGATCGCCGAGAGCACCGGCAAGCATGGCGTGGGCGTGGTGCCCATCGACGGCGAGCCCCTCGCCGGGCCGGCAGCCTACGGCGGCGACCGCGTCTTCGTCCGGATCGCGCTCGCCGGATCCGCCGGACCGGACCCATCCATCGGTGCAGACGTCAACGCCCGCCTATCCGAGCTTGCCGCGGCCGGTCACCCGGTCATCCGCATCGAGGTCGGAGACAAGATCGAGATCGGCGCGGAGTTCGTCCGCTGGGAGGTCGCCACGGCGCTCGCCGGCGCGGTGCTGAAGATCGACCCGTTCGACCAGCCCAACGTCGAGGAGGCCAAGGCCAACACCCGCGCCGTCATCGCCGCTTTCGAGGACGGACAGGGGGCGGACGCGGGCAGTGCGGCCCGCGGAGTGGCCGACGAAGCGGCGCTCACCGCCGCCCTCAAGGACCAACTGGTCAAGCTCGCCCCAAACGGCTACGCCTCCATCCAGGCGTACGTGGCCCAGACACCGTCGCGCGACGCGGCTTTGAGCCGCATCCGCACGCAACTCCGGGACGCAACTCACCGCGCCACGACCGTGGGCTACGGGCCGCGCTTCCTGCACTCGACGGGCCAGCTGCACAAGGGCGGCGCGCCGATCGGGTGGTTCTTGCAGCTCATCTGCGAGCATCCAAGTGACCTGGATATTCCCGGCCAGGCATACACATTCGGCCAGCTCATCGACGCCCAAGCCATCGGCGACGCCCGGACGCTCGAGGAGCACAACCTGCCGGTTCTGCGTGTAGACCTCGGAGCGGACCCAGACGGCGGCCTGGCCGCCCTCGAGCGAGCTATAGCCTCGGCTCTCAAGGACGGATGACCAGATGGAAGACGGCTTCGTCGGACTCGGGCGCGCTGCCCGTTCGGGACGTTGCTCGAGCATGAGCCGATGAGTCCGGCCCGTGCCCCCAGCCCGCCTCCGCCGGCCCGAACGGCGCGGCAGCTTCGCGAAGCGACGGGCGCCGCTCGCGGCCGTCGGCGAAATGAAGGCGATCTCAATCCGCTTCGTCAGGGGCTCCGCCTGGAGCGCGTGCCGGACCCGTGCGCTTTCGTCCTGTTCGGCGCCACAGGCGATCTGGCCCACCGCAAGGTCATTCCGGCCATCTACCAGCTGTGGCGCACGAATCTGCTGCCGGCCGAGTTCAGCCTGGTCGCGGTAGCCCGGCGGCCATATTCGGATGAAGCCTTCGCCGCCGAGGCTCGGGATTCGGTGGCGAAGTACTCGCGGGTTCAGCCGGTCGACAAAGCGGCCTGGGCCGAGCTGGCGAAGCGGATCACCTACCACCAGCTCGACTTCGGCGACGACGCCGGCTTCGACCGACTGGCCGAACGGCTTGACGAGTTGGACACGCAGCGAGGGTCGGCTGGGAACCGGCTCTTCTACCTGGCCACGCAACCGTCGCAAGTGACGGAGATCGTTCAGCAGCTGGGCCGAGCCGGTCTGGACCACGAGCTGCGCGGCGGCGGCTGGCGACGCGTCGTCATCGAGAAGCCTTTCGGCCGCGACTACGAGTCGGCCCGCCATCTCAACCACGAGCTCGCGAAGGTCCTGCGCGAGTCGCAGGTCTATCGCATCGACCACTACCTGGGCAAGGAGACCGTCCGCAACCTGCTCGTGTTCCGGTTCGGCAACGGGATCTTCGAGCCGGTCTGGAACCGAAGCTACGTCGACCACGTGCAGATCACCGTGGCCGAGTCGATCGGCGTGGAGAACCGCGGCTCCTTCTACGAGGAGACGGGAGCCAGCCGCGACATCCTGCAGAACCACCTCCTCCAACTCATGACGCTGGTCGCCATGGAGCCGCCCTCGTCGTTCCACGCCGACGCCCTGCGCGACCAGAAGCTCCAGGTCCTGCGAGCCATCGCGGCGCCTGATCCGGAGCATGTCCGCCGGAACGTCGTGCGCGGTCAATACGGACCGGGCTGGGTCGAGGGAGAGGCAGTCGCCGGGTACCGCCAGGAGCCGGAGGTCGATCCCGAGTCCGAGACCGAGACCTACGTGGCCGGCTGCTTCCAGATCGACGACTGGCGCTGGAGCGGCGTCCCATTCTACCTGCGGGCCGGCAAGCGACTGCCCAAGCGCGCTACCGAGATCGCCGTCCAGTTCAAGGAAGTACCGCTTCGGCTCTTCCGCGAATCCACAGGCGACCCGGCGCCGAACGTCCTGGCCATGCGCATCCAGCCCGACGAAGGAATCATGCTGCGCTTCGCGGCCAAGGTGCCGGGTCTCGGCCTGGACGTGCGGACGGTGAACATGGACTTCGCTTACGACACGTCGTTCGCGGTCGACTCGCCGGACGCATACGAGACGCTGATCCTCGACGCGCTCCTGGGCGACGCCTCGCTCTTCACCAGGGCCGACGAAGTGGAAGCGGCCTGGTCGGTCGTGACGCCCATCGACGCGGCCTGGGCCTCGATGCCGGCGCCGCACTTCCCCGACTACGCCGCGGGAACGTGGGGCCCGGAGGCGGCGGACGAGTTGCTAGAACGGGACGGCAGACGGTGGCGAAGAATCTGAAGGCTCCCGCGGCAGCCAAGGCAGCCGGGGCGGCCGGTCGGACG
>DATEXG010000158.1:0-9335 GCA_035257225.1 Candidatus Limnocylindrales bacterium | reverse complement strand
CCGGCGGCCGGCGATGCCGCAGTCTCGAGGCTCTTCCGCGCGCCGGCGCGGCGACGCGACTTCGGCTGCCCTTCGGCCGGAGCCACAGTCACCTGAGGCACCGCGCCCGAGTCCGAGTCTGTCTCGGGCTTGGGCTCCAGCTCAGCTCCTGGGTCAGGGACCGCCGCAAGAGTTTGGTCCGGTGCAGGTTCTATGAGCACTCGTTCGCCACCGCGCTGGGACGAAGCCTCATATAGAAGGATTGAGCCAGCCACCGATGCGTTGAGCGAGGTCACTCGACCGCGCATCGGTATACGGACGACGGTATCGCAGCGGCGGCGGACGGCCGGACCAAGGCCCTGACCCTCGCTGCCCACGACTATCGCCGCCGGACCGCGAAGGTCGGCCTGGCGAACGGTGAGAGGAACCTCCGCGTCCGTGCCGATGATTCGGAGGCCGCGGACGTGGAGATCGGTCAAGGCTTCAGCCAGATCCTCGACCGGAACGAGGAGGAGATGCTCCACCGCCCCCGCCGAAGCCTTGATGGCCGCCGAGGAGAGTGGGGCCTGCCGGTGCGTCGGGTAGACGACCCCGTGGACGCCAGACGCTTCGGCAGTTCGCAACAGGGAGCCGAAGTTCTGGGGGTCCTCGAGCGAATCGAGAACAAGCACGAATGGCGGTTCGTGCCGTTCGATGGCACGCGCCAGGACATCTTCCAGGCTGGCGAACTGCCGCCTGTCCGTGACCAGGGCGATCCCTTGGTGGCCGTCGAAGCCGGCCAGTGAGGTAAGCGTGCCACCTTCGATCTCCACGATCGGGATCCGGAGGTTGGCGGCGTGCAGCACCAGCTTCTCGAGCGCCTGGCGGCGCTGCGGCACTACGAGCAGCCGACGAGCCTGGCGACGGGCGATGAACGCCTCCTCGACCGGGTGCCTGCCGGCGACCAGTTCCTCGTCCTCCCCGAGCAGGTCTCCTGCCGGCGAGTCGGACGGCGGCCGCTGCCAGTGGGACGGCTCCGGACCGCCCGGGCGGTTGGGCCGTCGGTCGACGAAGCCGCCGGAGCGACGTCGGTAGTCCGGCCGCGGCGAGGGCCGTGGAGAGGGCACCGGCGCGGCGAAGCTCGGTTCGGGGCCCTGCTCGGACCGGTCGTCCGGAGGGGAGTCGAACGGCTCGCCGGGCGCGGTCTCGTCGGCCCCGCTCGGCGGCGCCACGAAGCTTCGGTCGGGCAGGTCGGGGCGGGCTGGTCGTTGCCGTGGGCGGACAGAGTGGTCGTGCCCGAATCCGAGGCCGCCACGGCGTGGTCCGGGCTGTCCACCGAAGCCGCCTGGACGGCCGGGGTGCTCGCCGGAGCGCGGACCCATGTTCTCGCCTGGACGGCCGGGGTGCTCGCCGGAGCGCGGACCCATGCCCTCGCCGGAGCGCGTACCCATGTCCTCGCCGGGGCGCGGTCGAAAGCCGCCACCGAGCCGACTTTCGAAATCGCCCGTGCGGTGTTCCGAGCGCGGCCGCGAGCCGGCGTCGGGAGCTCCCCGAGCTTGCGGTGGCCTTCGCGTCCACGCATCGGTGGGCTGCCAAGCGCGCCGGAAGGGCCGCGGAGCTTCTCCGCGACCATCGACCGAGCCGTCGTCGCGGCGTTCCGGTCGCGGTTCTTGCGGTCCAAACCCGCCGGGGCGCGGACCGGCCCGGTATCCACCCGGACCTGCGCCGCCCGGTCCTGATCCGCCGGACCAGCGACCCGGTCGAGAGCCGCTCTGGCGCGGACCGAACGACCTGGGCCCGTCGAAGCGCGGTCCGTCGAAACGCGGCCTGAATGGCCTCTGCCCTTCGAATTGCCGCCCTTCAGGGCGTGGCGCATCCGGCCGTGCCCCCTCGAACTTCGGCCCGCTCGGGCGTGGCCCATCAGCTCGTGGCCCCTCGAACCTCGGCCCACCCGGGCGCGACTTCTTCCCGCCGAGCTTGCCGCCTCCGTGATGCTCATCCCCGGGCTTGTGTCGACGGTCAGGCAATTCTCATTCCAATCACTTTGTGCTCGCCGCAATGTGGCGAGCGGCTAGTCCGCGCGGCGCCATCGCTGGCCGTCGCGGCTGTCTTCAACGAGCACGCCGCGCGCCGCCAATGCGACGCGAAGTCGGTCGGATCCTGCCCAGTCTCGGGCGGCCCGGGCCGCAGCCCGCTCGTCCAGCAATCCCTGCAAATCCGGCTCCAGCGCCGCCTCCGTGACGGGCGCAATCCCCAGGACGCGGTCCAAGTCGCGGATGAAGGCCGTGGCGCGCGTCGCGTCGGCCGTCGACAGCACTCGCGCATCGACCCGCCGGTTGAGTTCCCGGACCAGGTCGAAAAGGGCCGCCAGCGCCGGGGAGATGTTGAGGTCGTCGTCCAGGGCCGTCTCGAAGGCCGCCTTCGTCCTGTCCAGCAGCCCAGCCAGAGTGGCATCGTCCGGGCAATCGCAGCGATAGGTCGCCAGTGCCGCGAAAAGCGCGTCGAGCCTGTCGACCGCCGAGCTCGCCGCCTGCAGGGAATCCTCGCTGAAGGAGAGGGCCATGCGGTAGTGGGCAGAGATCAGGGCCAGTCGGAGAGCCCGCGGCGAGATGCCCCGGTCGGTGATGTCACCGACGCGCTCGATGTTTCCGACCGACTTGGCCATCTTCTGGCCGCCCATCTGCAGGAAGGCGTTGTGGAGCCAGTAGGCCACGAACCTCTGGCCGGTGGCCGCCTCGCTCTGGGCGATCTCGTCGGTGTGATGGGGGAAGACGAGGTCCACTCCGCCGGTGTGGATGTCGAATGATGGACCCAGGTAGCGCATGCTCATGGCCGAGCATTCGATGTGCCAGCCCGGCCTGCCCGGTCCGATGGAAGTCTCCCAGCTCGGCTCGTCGGGTTTGGGACCCTTCCAGAGAGCGAAGTCGCGGACGTCGTCTTTGCCGTAGTTGTCGGCTTCGATCCGCTCCCCTACCTTCATCCCTTCCGGATCGAGCCGGGCCAAGCGGCCGTACTCGGGCCACGAGGCGATCCGGAAGAAGATAGAACCGTCGTCGGTCTTGTAGGCGTGGCCGCCATCCAGGAGCTTCTGGATCAGCTCGACCATCTGGGGGATGTTCTCGGTCGCCTTCGGCATGGAATCCGGCATGGTTATACCGAGGGCCTGCATGTCCGAGACCAACATCTTCCGGTACCGCTCAGACAGCTCGACGATCGTGGTCGCTTCCGCCCGGGCGCCCTTGATGATCCGATCGTCGACATCGGTGACGTTCATCACCCACGTGACCTTGAAGCCGCGGTAGCGCAGGTAGCGGACCAGAAGATCGTCGAAGAGGAACGAGCGGAAGTTGCCGATGTGGGCCGGCCCGTAGACGGTGGGGCCGCAGCTGTAGACCCGGACATGCTCCGGTTCGAGCGGAATCAGTTCGCGGGCAGCGCCGGCCATCGTGTCGAAGAGCTGGATGGTCATCGCCGTTCCTCGGGAGCGTCCCCGGCTAGAGGCGCCAGCCAGACTATGGCGCTGGCGGAGATCGAACGTCCAGCGCCTTCGGGGCCCTCCAGGTTCCCGGTCGATGCCTTGACGTTGACGGACGCCGGGTCCACCCCAAGGATCGAGGCGATGCCGGACGCCATCGACGACAACACGCTCCCCAGTTGTGGCCGCGCGGCAACGATCGTCATGTCGACGTTCACGGGACGCCAGCCCGAGGCTCGTACTCTCTCCGCCGCGGCGCCGAGCAGGATTCGCGAGTCGATCCCGGCGGGGGTACGGGAGTCCGCCGGAAAGAGCCCACCCAGGTCGCCCAGGCCCGCCGCCCCCAGGAGAGCGTCGGCTAACGCATGAAGCGCGACATCCCCGTCCGAATGGCCTGCCAGGCGGGGCACGCCTTCGAATCGAAGACCGCCCAGCACGAGAGGCTCGCCGGGACCGAACGGATGGCTGTCCGTTCCCAGCCCAACCCGACCGAAGCGCTGTAGGTCGTTAGGCATGGCCGAGCGGCCCGGCGCCAGGCCGGGTACCAGGCCGTGGTCAAGCATCGCCTGGGCGCGCTCGAGATCGACGGGCACGGTCACTTTGAGGTTGGTCGCTTCGCCGGGGATTGCATGAACCGGGATTCTACAAGCCTCGAGCAGGGAGGCCTCATCGGTCCATGTCTCGGGGCCGTCCGGCGGGTAGGCGGCGTAGGCGCGTTCGAGCAGCGAGCGCCGAACGCCCTGCGGCGTCTGGGCTGCGACCACGCCCGCTCGGTCGACTGTCTCTCCCACTCGGTCGCCGTCGAGACGCTTGAGCGTCTCAGTCACCGGCAGCACCGGAATGGCCGCTCCGTGGCTGGCGGTCGCCGCTGCCACCGCCTGGATCAGCGCCGGGCTGGCCAGCGGCCGCGCCGCGTCGTGGACCAGGATCACGGGATCCCCGGCGAGGCGGCGCTCGGGGGCAGGCGCGTTGCGCTTGCTGCGTGTGGCACTCCCGGCGCCAGGTCCGCCCGTCGCCTTGGCGAGGGCGGCCACGCCCGCCGCAACCGAATCCTGCCGCCTGGCGCCGCCCGCGACCACGGCGACGACCTGAACGGGCAGCCAGGACGCGGCCGCTATCTCCGCAAGACGAGCCGGCGCGGTGACGACCACCATCCTCCCGACACCCGCCGACGCCAGCGCCTCGATCGACCGGCGCAGCACCGAGCGGCCATCCAGCTCGGCATCGAGCTTGTCCAGACCGCCCATCCGGCTGCTCGATCCGGCCGCGACCACGACCGCCTCGATCGGATCGCTCGAGGCCGCGCTCTCGCGGTTTCCCCGGCTACTCACTCGGAGTGAGCCTGGGCAAAGACCATGCGGCCCATGATGGTCTGGAGAACGCGAGTAACGACGACATCCAGCTCGCGACCGACAAGCTTCGAGCCACCCTCCACGACGACCATCGTGCCGTCGTCCAGATAGCCGACGCCCTGCCCGGACTCCTTGCCCTCCGTGATGACCTTGATTCGGAGCGGGTCGCCCGGCAGCAGGGCAGGCTTGAGGGCGTTGGCCAGCGAGTTGATGTTGAGCACCCGAATCGACTGCAGGTCGGCGACGCGGTTCAGGTTGAAGTCGTTGGTCAGAATGGCCGCGTTTCTGGCGCGCGCCAGCACGACGAGCTTGCCGTCCACGTCGCCGGCCTCGGCTGGGTCATCGGCCACGATCTCCACCGGCGTTGGTCCCTCCTTCTGGAGGCGGGCGAGGATCTCCAGGCCGCGGCGGCCGCGGCTTCGGCGTTGAGTGTCGGAACTGTCGGCGATGCCCTGCAGCTCGTCCAGGACGAAGTGCGGGATCACGAGCCGGTGGTACAGGAAGCCCGAATCGACTATGTCGGCTATACGGCCGTCAATGATGGCGCTCGTGTCGACCACGACCTCGGTCTCGCCGCCTCGAGAGTCGCCCCTCGCCCCGCCGCTCTGCCGCATCAGCCCAGCCGCCTGGGCCGCCGCTATCAGATCCTCATGCTTGGCAACGGTGAGCCCAACCATGCCGAGGCCGAAGCAGATCGAGACGCCGAGCGGCAGGTAGCGCCCGTACGGCTCGGGGAGGGAGGCGAGCGGCAGGCCAAGGAGAAGCGCGATCAGCAGGCCAACAACGAGGCCTGCGACTGCGGAGATGAACTCCGCTGTCGACATCTCCCGGACCACGTGAACCACCTTCATGGCCGGGACGACGGTCAGGTAGGGCAACAACAGAGCGCCGACCGAAATCCAGGCCACGATCCAGATGACCATGACCACCCCGGGCGACCCCGTCTTCTCGAACGGGGATCCCTGGGCCAGAATGAATCCCAGGCCGATAAGGGCGCCGACGGAGGCTCCGAGGAGCCGGATGATGCGAATCACGGTTAGTGGCCTTGCCGCGACGAGAGCGATAGATGAATTCAGGATAGATGGCGCCTCGTCGAAATCAGCCTAGCATCGAGACCCTCCTCCTGCCAGACGCTCGAGCCGACAGAGACGCCGGCTTCGCCGTATGACCCGCTCAGCTGCCCTCGATTGGCCCGCGACTTCCCATCCTTGCGGAGACGCCCTCCACGTCGCGGACTCGGGCCGGATCCCCTCCGATCGCACGCCCGACTGCTTCACGAAGATTGGACACGGCGACGACCTCGAGGCCCTTCACCGCCGGCGGCTGGGACCGGCCGGTTCGCGGCACGATCGCCGTCGCGAAACCGAGCCGGGCGGCCTCACGCAGTCGGCGCTCCAGGCCGGGCACCGGTCGCAGCTCCCCCAGAAGCCCGACCTCGCCGATGGCGATCAGGTCGCGCGGCACGTTCTTGTCGCGCAGTGAGGAAGCGAGGGCAATGGCCAGCGGCAGATCCAGCCCCGGGTCGGTCAAGTCCAGGCCGCCCGCAAGATTCGCGTAGACGTCGTGACTCCCCAGACCGATGCCGGCCCGGCGTCCCAGGACGGCCACGAGGAGGGCCAGTCGATTGACGTCGATCCCCGACGCCGTGCGCCGCGGGCTTCCATAGCCACCAGGAGCCACGAGGGCCTGGACCTCGACCAGAAGGGGCCGAGTGCCCTCCAGGGCCGCCCCGGCGACGCTGCCCGGGGCATGCTCGTCCGTTACGGACAGGAAGGCCCGGCCCGGATCGGCCACTTCGGCCAGGCCGTGCTCGGCCATCTCGAAGACGCCGACCTCCTCCGTGGAGCCGAACCTGTTCTTCGTGGCCCGGAGCAATCGCATCGTCGCGGTTCGTTCGCCCTCGAGACTGAGCACGGCGTCCACCAGATGCTCGAGAGCCTTGGGCCCTGCCAGGCTGCCGTCCTTGGTGACGTGTCCAACCAGGATCACGACGACGCCCTCCTGCTTGGCAACCTCCATGAGCCGCAGCGTGCACTCGCGGACCTGTCCTACGCTGCCCGCGGGCCCCTCCAACTCGTCCGCTGTGACCGTCTGTATGGAGTCCACTATCAAGACGGTCGGGACGAGGTCGCGCGCCAGCTCGACGATACGGCCTACCTCACCCTCGGCCACGACCTGGATCCGTTCGCCCACGGGTCCGTCGAGGAGGCCCAGCCGGCCCGCCCGAAGCCGGACTTGGCCGGCTGATTCCTCGCCCGTGGCGTAGAGGACGTGGCCGCCCGACGGTCCGCGGCTGCCCGTGGCGCCCCTCTCGCTCGATGCCGTCCCGGCGCTCGTCGCCGGCCGTGCGCCCGTCGCCAGTCCCGCGGAGGCCTGCAGCAACAGAGTTGACTTGCCGATCCCCGGCTCGCCGCCCAGAAGAACGACTGACCCGGGCACGAGACCGCCGCCCAGGACGCGATCCATCTCGTCGATGCCGGTAGGCATCCGAACCGGCTCGGCCTCTCGGAGGCTGTTCAGCGATTGGGGAGCTGGGCGTCGACCGCCGCCGGCTGCCGGCCCCGGCGCCCGGCGCCGACTGGCGGCTTCGCGGACGACCGTCTCGACGAGCGTGTTCCACTCGCCGCAAGTCCGGCACTGGCCCTCCCAGCGCAGATGCTCAGCGCCGCACGCCTGGCAGATGTACCGACTCTCCTGGCGGGGCACCCCTCCGGCCTCGGCTCAGAGAGCAGCTTCGACGGGTTGCTTCTCTTCGACGGTGTGGATATCCAGACCCGCCTCGGAGCTCTTGTCGACGACGATGGTCGTTCCGGCCACCAGCTTTCCGAGCAGGAGCTGCTCGGCCAGGACGTCCTCGACCATGTTCTGGATGACTCGCCGGAGCGGACGAGCACCGTACGCAACGTCATAGCCGATCTTGATGATGTGGTCCTTGGCCGCCTGCGTGACCTCGAGGTTCATGCCCTGAGCCTTGAGCCGGTCGCGGACGCGGCCCAGCATCAGGTCCACGATCAACCTGATCTCCTCGACGGTCAGCGACCGGAAGACGACGGTGGCGTCGATCCGGTTGAGGAACTCGGGGCGGAAGGTCGCCTTGAGCTCCTTCTGCACCTTCTCCTGGATGAGCTCGTACGAAGCGGCCTGGCGTTCTTCGTCGGTCTCCCCCTGGACGCGGAAGCCCAGAGACGAGTTGGTCTGCAGCTGCCGGGCCCCCAGGTTCGAGGTCATGATGATGATGCAGTTACGGAAGTCGACGCGACGACCCTTGGCGTCGCTCAGATGGCCGTCCTCGAGGATCTGCAACAGCATGTTGAAGACTTCGGGATGGGCCTTCTCGATCTCGTCGAGCAGGACTACGGCATAGCTCTTGCGGCGGACCGCTTCGGTCAGCTGGCCACCCTCGTCGAAGCCGACGTATCCGGGAGGCGCGCCGACCAGACGGCTGACGTTGTGGCGCTCCATGAACTCGCTCATGTCGATCTTGATAAGCGCGTCCTCCGAGCCGAACATGAACTCGGCGAGAGCCTTGGCTAGCTCCGTCTTGCCGACGCCGGTGGGTCCGAGGAAGACGAACGAGCCGATGGGCCGCTTTGGATCTTTCAGGCCGGCGCGCGCTCGCCGAACCGCCTTGGAGACGATCTCGATCGCCTCCTGCTGGCCGATGACCCGCTTGTGCAGGTCGTCCTCCATGTGGAGAAGCCGCTGGGACTCCTCCTCGGCGATGCGCATTACGGGAATGCCGGTCCACATCGAGACGACCTGGGCGATCTCCTCTTCATCCACCGAGGGCTGCTCGCTGGAGATGGACGATTGCCACTCGGCGCGCAGATCGTCCGCCTTCTGGCGGGCGGCGGCCTCGGCTTCGCGTAGAGTTGCCGCATCCTCGTATTCTTGCGAGTTGATGGCGCTGTCTTTCTCCCGTGTGATCCGGTCGAGGTCTTTCTGGGCCTCCCGCAGAACCGGCGGAGCGGACGCGTAGCGCAGGCGGACACGGCTGGCCGCCTCGTCGATCAGGTCGATCGCCTTGTCCGGGAGGTGACGGTCGGTGATGTAGCGGATCGAGAGGTCGACGGCGGCCTTGACCGCAGCGTCGGTGATGGTGACCTTGTGATGCTGCTCGTAGCGCTCACGAATGCCCATCAGGATGGCGATGGTCTGCTCGAGTGTCGGCTCCTCGACCATGACCGGTTGGAAGCGTCTCTCGAGGGCCGCGTCGCGCTCGATGTACTTGCGGTACTCGTCCAGCGTTGTGGCGCCGATGCACTGCAGCTCGCCGCGGGCCAGCGGCGGCTTGAGGATGTTGGCGGCGTCGATCGCGCCTTCGGCAGCGCCGGCCCCTACCAGAGTGTGCAGCTCATCGATGAAGAGGATCGCGTCGTTTGTGCTGCGCAGCTCCTCGATGATCTTCTTCAGGCGCTCCTCGAACTCGCCGCGGTACTTGGTTCCGGCCACCAGCGATCCGATGTCCAGTGTCAGGACGCGCTTGTTGAGGAGGGTCTCGGGGACGTCGCCGCTGACGATCCGGTGAGCCAGGCCCTCGGCGATCGCCG
>DATEXG010000157.1:0-2782 GCA_035257225.1 Candidatus Limnocylindrales bacterium | reverse complement strand
TACCGGCGGGATCGGGCGTAACAGCACCGGTCGGAGTGCTGCGCGAGTTCCACGACCGGCTGGCGAGGAGCGGGTCGCTGCCGCTCGGGCTGGCGGAGCGAGCGGTCCTCGGGGCGGGCACGTGACCGACGAGTCGGCGTCCGAGGGCTCGAGGGGCCCAGGACGCGGCCGAGAGCTGATCCGCCTCGCGACGGCCGCCGCCGCCGTGCCGCTCATCGGTTGGGCCTACTGGGCGCTGGTCGACAGCTAGTCAGGGGCCGAGCCGGACGTCGCCGGCATCGCCGGCTGGGGGTTGGGAGGCGCGGGCACGTTTTGTAACCTCCGCTATCAGGTCATCGTGTCGGCTTGGCTCGGCGTCGCAACGCCTGCACCGAAGGTCTGGTCTGGTCGGAGGCTCTAGTCCACTTCAGCTGCAGATTTGCTCAAACGGCATAGGTAGGGCTAGCCTGACATCTCCGGCCTCAAGTCCCCACAGCTATCGCCACCCAGTAGGTGACGATAGCCGAGCCGAACGATGCGGTGCGAACGAGCCGGTAGCCTGACTCGGTGACCTGCGGCCCAGCACACTGCACGAACCAAAGGTGACCACCAGGCGCCGTCTCGGACGGGGCGCAAGGTTGTTGCCGCAGGTAGTACCTCATCGCGTCTCCTGACATGTAGTCGTGGGCGATCCGGGCGGAGCAATCGGTGGCGACCAGCTCGGCGGCACCGCGGTAGTCCTGATCGTGGCCG
Organism: Candidatus Limnocylindrales bacterium; assembly: GCA_035257225.1. Lineage (GTDB taxonomy): Bacteria > Chloroflexota > Limnocylindria > Limnocylindrales > CSP1-4 > Fen-1039. Next base: position 2,050 of record DATEXG010000157.1, on the reverse strand, counting down.
GCGCGTCCTCGAAGGGCGATCTGCTGGGGCATCACGAGAGCTAGCAGAATTGCCGCCAGTGCTGTTGCCTTGACATTCCGCATCGTGGTGGTCGCGGCGGCTACCAGGAGGGCGATTCCTGGCCCCGCCCCCAGCAGGTATCGAGCCACGTACAGCGGCGTGAGCTGGCTTAGCAGCCACAGCAAGACCGGCGTTGCCAGAGCCGTAGGCAAACCGAGTGCCAGCAGACGCCGGTTACCCTGGCTTACAACGACCAGTACGGCGAGGCAAGCCGTGACCGCGAGACTGCCTGTTAGCACAGAAACCCCAGTCCAGAGGTCATCGATCTGCACCGCAGGAATCCAGCCTATCTGAGCGCGCTGAGCTAGGCCCAGGACCGCTACCGGCATGACCGCCAACGAGGCCGAAGCACCGGCTGCCGCGAACGCCCGCCACCGGCTCGGGCTGATGAACAGCATGGCAGTGAATTGTCCCGGCACCACCAGCAACGACAGCACGTGGAAACAGCCGACGACAAGGAGGGACGCCGCGTACCCGACCCACCAGCGTCGGTCGCTCCGCGTCAGACCCCGGAAAAGCAAGAAGGTGGAGATGGAGACTCCGGCCACGACGAAGGCGTAGGGTCGCGCTTCCTGCGCGTACCGGCTCACGCCAGGCAAGGCGATCATGACGAAGCCGGCGATCGCAGCCGCTCTGGGCCCCGCCACCTCGCCCGCAGTCTTCGCCACGAACCAAACTGCGAGGGCCATCGCAATCGCCGAAGGCAAGCACAAGGCGGCCATTCCGCAGAGTGCGGGAATGCCGAGACGCAGATCGCGGCGCGCAATGACCCCGGGCATTGTCAGGCTGAAACGGCGTTCTTCGACCACCCGGCCAGGCTATCAGAGCCCGAGCCGCGAGCGTCTGCCGACCTGGGACCGCCAGGCCCACTACTGCTGGCTACCGCGCGTCGGGTCGATCCCTCTTGCTAGCTCAGCCCTCGTAGAGTCATCGGAGTTGCTCTCTGGTGCGGAGTCGGCCGGTCGCTTGTTATCTCGGCCTCTAGTCCATCAGGACCGCTGCGGCAATGGCGATACGCTGACCCCCGGACGACCCTCCAACGTCCGCCGCGGCGGGACAATGCCATCAGCTCGTTTCGGCTACGGTTCGGGACGGGGCCGAGGCGTTCGTCGGACCTCGACGTGCCCTATCTCAACCGACCGTGCTCGAATCCGGCGATGTCGGCGGGCAGTTAACGCCCCGCCAAGCGCCCCGCCAGACGCCCGCCAGACGCCCCGCCAAGCGCCAACGACGCGTCCTAGGCGCTTCGATCGAGCATCCTTATTGGGTCGCGTAGATCTAGTTGAGTAGCTCGGCCTTAGCAAAACTTCGAGCAGTATTGACAGGCGTGAGCCTCCAGCCCTAGCATCTACCTCGCATTAGGAGGTAGAGGGATGAGACGGCCGAGCATTCGGACCCAGCTCCTGAAGGGGACTACTCCGCTCCTGGTTCTCACGGTGCTGCGCGACAGCGAGCTATACGGCTACGAGATCGCTCAGCGCATCCGCGAGCGGAGTGGTGGAGCTTTCGCGCCGAGCGAGGGGTCGCTGTATCCGGCGCTCCACGCGCTCGAGGCCGAGGGGGCGCTCCAGGCCGATTGGCGCGAAAGCGACAAGGGGCCAAAGCGGCGCTACTACCGCATCACAGGTAAGGGAGGCGCCCTTCTGGCCGAGCACGAGGCCGAGTGGGCCTCGTTCGCCCGAGGGGTGGCGCGGACCGTGGCGGGCCCGACCAATGCTTGAGCCGGACGCTAACCCCAGCTCCAGCCCGGACGAGACGCCGCTTCCCGCCGAAATCGACGAGTACCTGAGGCGCCTGGGCGCCGCCCTGGATCTGCCGGCCCACGTTCGGGCCGAAATCGCGTTGGAGATGGCAGGCCATTTCCGGGACTCGATCGCGGCCATCGAATCCGAGGGCCTCGATCCGGAGCGGGCCGCCCGCGAGGCGATCGCCCGTCTCGGCAGCCCGACGGAACTCGCCGCGGAACTCACCAGCGCCCACCGCACCACCC
>DATEXG010000156.1:0-3990 GCA_035257225.1 Candidatus Limnocylindrales bacterium | reverse complement strand
CCGGCCGGTCAGTCATTGGAATCTCCTGATCGAGTCGTGGTCACGCGAGTGGCCACTATACGTGTGATGGGCTGCCGGACGGGAAACCCCGGTGGTGCAGCTTGTATTGCGGTCCGGCTCTTGGCCGAGTCATCCGAGAGGGCCCCGTCGGGGGCCACCTCGGCGGTTCGGTGGTCCGTTGAGTCGCTTGCGTCACCCGGCTGGTCTCGCAGGGCGGCTGCCGCCGCGCGGGCCTGCCGGGCCTGGGCTTCGTCGAAGAGCGCCTCCAGGATTCTGGTCCCGAGCCGTTCTTCGATCTCGAATAGAAGGCGCACCCCTGCCAGATTGACGCCTCGCTCTTGAGTGAGACGCCTGATCCACAGAATGCGCCGGATGTCGTTCTCCGAGTAGAGGCGAATGTTCGTCGGCGTCCGAGCGGGCGCCAGCAAGCCTTCATCCTCGTAGATGCGGAGGGTGCGCGGGTGGGCATGGACCATGCCGGCCGCGACGCTGATCACGAAACAGGGACGCCCCGGGTCTTGCTGGAACCTTCTCTCAGACACGGGCCGCCTACTTCGCCTGTACTGGCGCGGGCTGCGCGTGCTGGTCATCGCCGGCAAAACGAGCTTGCTCGGTCGTGATCCTGATCTGGCGAGGCTTGAGTTGCTCCGCCTTTGGGATGCGCAACGTGAGGACGCCGTCCTCGAACGTGGCCGTGGCCTTGTCAGGCTCGAGACTTGCGGGCAGGCTGAGGGTCCGAATGAAGCGCCCTCGCCGGATCTCCTGCAGGAGCATCGAGCCGTCCTTGCCGTCGTTGGCTACGGTCGTCTCGCCGGAGATGGAGAGGGTGGTCCCCTCGACCGTGATCTCCACTTCCTCAGGCTTCACGCCGGGCAGGACGGCCTGGACCACGACCTCGTCATCTGAGGCGTACACGTCCATCGGCACGAACTGATCGTCGCCGAACTGCCAGGTCCGCGGGTTCACGAAACTCTCCTCGAAGAGCCGGTCCATCGCCTGGCGAAGCGATAGAAGGTCGCCGAAACCGGAGCGCCGCACAAGGGTCATGATGTACCTCCAACCGGCCGGGCCCTGATGATCTGGGGGCCCACCGCGGGCCATCCGGCCGACCGAATGACACGCCGACACCATAGAACCTTGACAATGGCGTTGTCAAGAGTGTTGCGGGTCCCGGAAAGTGAGTGCGCGGTACACAGTCCCGTCGGGTCGCTCTGAGGCTATTGGCCACGGCAGGCTCCTGTACCCGTGATGCTCGCGCAGCGAGAGTCGGTTGCCGTCAGGGTCTGCGAAGTTGGCATAAGAAGAGCCCAGGCCCGGAAGCGCCAGGGGAGACTACAGTCGGCCCGCTCGCGGGATGCGCAGGCGCAGCACTCCGTCCTCGAAGGTCGCCGTCCACCGGTCGACCAGGAGATTGTGGGGGATTGGTATTCTCTGGTCGGATCGAACCGGGCGCATGTCGCGGCAGAGCTGCCAGAGCGCGCCACCGCCTCTGTCGGTATCAGGTCGGATTACGCTGGAGATAGTGACCTGGCCCGGGTCCACGGCGAAGGAAACTTCCGCCGGCTTCACGCCGGGCAGGTTCGCCACGACCGTCACATCGGTCCCTGTCCAGCGGAGCTTGTAGTCGTCCAGCGGCACGACCCGTGCCTGCTCGAGGCTGGCGTCCAGGCTCGACCGGGGCGACGGCCGCTGCATCGGTGCCGCCGACCATTCGGGCGCCCCGCTGCGGATTAGGTTTCGGATTGCGTGGGAGCCACGCCCCTCTCCGTGGTCCCGCACCGGCCGACTCGGACTATGCACGTCTCTGCCTCGGCCGGAGTCGCCCCCGCTCAACGGCTGCTGATCGGGTGACACCTGGTCGGTTTCAGCTTGCCACGAGCGAGCGCGACATGCCAGCCCCGGACCGCCCAAACGCGCCGCAAGGCGATGTCAGTCTGCGGTCTCCGGCCCCTCGCCCAGAAGGATCTTGTAAAGCTCGCCCTCGCACTCCGCGCGACCGATGCCGATGACCCTGTCGCCTTCGCGCAGTTGGGTATCAGAGCGGACCGAGATCGCGCGTCCTTCTCTGATGGCGGCGAAGACCGAGCACCCGTCCGGCAGCTCGAGCTTGCCCGCCAGCACGCCTATCGCGGGCGAGCCCTCGCGGAGCTGAGCTTCGATGAGCTCGAGCTCGCCGCCGCCCAGGGCGGCCAGGATGAGTAGCTCGTGGACGGGGATGTCGGCCTCGATGGAGCCCAGGATCATCCGCGTCGGCGAAACGATCTCGTCCACGCCGAGGTGCTTGAAGAGCGCCTCATTCTTCGGGTTGTTGACCCGGGCGATCGTCCTCGGGACGTTGAAATGATGCTTGGCCATCTGGCAGATGACCAGGTTGTCCTCGTCGTCCCCCGTGACCGCAGTCACTATGTCGGCGCGGTTGGCGCCGGCCTCGCCGAGGTACTTGCCCTCGCAGCCGTCGTGGGCGATGACGATCGAGCCGATCTGCTCGGTGATCTGGGCGGCGCGGTCGCGGTCGCGCTCCATGATCGCCACCTCGTGGCCGGACCCGATGAGTTCGCGCGCCAGGAAGTACCCGACTTTGCCGCCGCCTACGACGATGACGAACACATGAACCTCCTACGCGCGCTCAACTCTGCCTGCGCCGAAAGCCGAGCCGCCGCACCCGGGCTCCGTCGGCGGTGCTCGTGGTTGCGGGCTCGTTGCCGGCGGCTCCAGGCGCGTCGGGTTCGACGAGCGGCGTCGCTTCCGCCGGCGTAATGGCGGATCGGGCCGCGGAGAGAGCTGTGGATGGGTGCGGGTGCTTGTGCCCCGGCGTCTGGGGAGTGTCGATGCCGGGGCCCGTCTGCACCGTCAGGTCGAGGTAGGTGGCCACGGCATGGACCATCAGGTTGGTGCGGCAGACGGTGACCACTCCCAGCTCGGCGTAGGCCGCTGCGCGCACCGGGTCGTTGATCTTGGCGATCACCCGCGGGATCCCCAGGTTCTCGGTGGCGACCTGGGCGGCCATGATGTTGCGGTTGTCGCCCTCGGTCAGCGACAGGAAGATGTCCGCACCCTTGACGCCGGCTCGTCGAAGAACCTCCTCGTCAGTTCCGTCGCCACGGATCGCCGCGCCTTTGAACGTCTCCGGAAGCCGATCGAACGCAGCGGTCTTGATGTCGAAGATGATGACATCGTGACCATCCTCGTCGAGGTTCTGGGCCAGCGTCGACCCGACGCGACCGCAACCCACGATCACGATCTTCATCTTCATTTCCTTCATTGCGGCTCCTCGCCCTTTGGCTGACGCAACACCCATACCGCGCAGGGGGCGTTCTTCAAAGCGTAGGGAATGGTTCGCCCGATGGCGAAGTCGCCCCCGAGTCGAGTTCGGTACGAAAGACCCAGGATGAGCAGATCCGCTTTGCGAGCCACGGCCTCGTCCACGATAGCGGCACCGACGTCGCGGGCCTGTACCAGCACGGACTCGATCTTGCAGTGGAGCTGATCCGCGATCCCCTCCGCCGCGTCGAGGACCTGCTGCGCCTCCTCCGACCGCTCGGCCACGTCGGCGTCCAGTGGTTGCGTCCAGTCGAGCTCGACGACGTGTACGGCGATCAGCTCGGCACGATTGGGCCGGGCGACTTCCAGAGCCAGGCGAACGATCGCGGCGTCGCTGGGGCCGCCGCTCAGAGCGATGACGGCGCGCCGGAAAGCCGGATTAGTCGCCTCGGGCACCGAACCTCCGTTCTTCCGCACGCGGCCGGAATCTCAGTCGCGTACGAGCCGGAACGATACCACTGGGCGGTTCCGGTGGACGGGCCGACGGTCAGCAGAGTGCGCCAAAGCCGGCCGATCGAGACTGCGACTTTCGGCATCGGAACCAAGCCATTTGGCCCCTGCGGGCCTCTGGCCGGCTCTCAGCGATCCCTGCTGTCGTCCGTGGCCAAGAGCGTGCCGGCGGGTCCGATCTCCTCGGAGACGGTCCTGGCGCTGGCATCGTCGCGGCGA
>DATEXG010000155.1:0-2428 GCA_035257225.1 Candidatus Limnocylindrales bacterium | reverse complement strand
GGCTGATCCGGCTGCGGCTGATCCGGCGGCGATGGCTGATCCGGCGGCGATGGCTGATCCGACGCCGGCGGCTGGTTCGGCGGCTGATTGTTGGGATCCATTTGAGCCTCCAGTGAAGCGGCCACCCGGCGTGGTCGAATCGGCGATTGCGGCACACCGAGGATATCCGTAGGCATAGCCCGGCACCAGCCTGTTGTGCCTTCCTTCGCGACCGCGGGTCCGGGAGGCCGGCCCGCGCTACAGGACGTTGCGTCGCGGCCATCCGAACCGGCGGCGTGCTACGTTCCGGCGTGACGGGATCGCGCGCGACGACCATGGCGCCGCCGAGACCCCAAACCTGGAGATCTACCGATGCGACCCTTCTTCGGCTATCACATGCCCAACTACACCTTCGATGGGGTGCCCGACGTCCGGCTCTTCGAAGCTGTCGTTGAACGGGCCCAGGCGGCCGAGGCGGCCGGATTCGACCTGCTGACGGTGATGGACCACTTCTACCAGATTGGGGTCGTCGGTCAGGAAGACGAGCCCATGCTGGAGGCCTATTCGACGCTCGCGGCCATCGCCATGCGCACGGAGAGGGTGATGCTCAGCACCATGGTCAGCGGCGTCACGTACCGCAATCCGGCGCTCCTGGCCAAGACCGTCACCACACTGGACGTCATCTCCAAGGGCCGGGCCGTTCTGGGTATCGGCGCCGCATGGAACGAGTCCGAGCACGCGGGGTACGGCTTCGAGTATCCGCCGATCGCCCGGCGCGAGGATCGGCTCGAGGAGGCGCTCGCGATCTGCAAGGCGATGTTCACGGAGGAGCGGCCAAGCTTCGAAGGCGCCTACTACCGCATCGATCGCGCCCTCAACCAACCCCGGCCGATCCAACCAGGCGGGCCCAAGATCCTGGTCGGCGGCGGCGGTGAGCAGCGGACCCTGAAGGTCGCCGCTCGTTACGCGGACATCACCAACTGGTTCGGCTCCTTCGAGGAGGCCACGCACAAGCTCGGCGTACTGGACCGCCATTGCGAGTCCATCGGGCGCGACCCGGCCGAGATCCTGCGAACCGTCGCCCTCTCCATCGTGCTGGCCGAGAGCGAGAGCGACAAGGCCAGGATTCTCGCCCAGATACCGGAGGCGGTGCGTGGCATGGCGATGCCGGCGACGCTGGACGAGGCTGCCGAATTGGCGCACCGCTACCTTGACGCGGGCTTCGGCGGCATCATGTTCCGCAACACGATGATGCGGACGCCGGAAGCGGTGGCCCGGGCCGGGGAGTTGATCGCGTCGCTCCGCAAGGAAGGAGCTCTGGCATGACGGTCCCAATCGATAAGGCGGAGCTGCGGCGACGACTGACGCCACTCCAGTACTCGGTCACGCAGGAAGCCGACACGGAGCGGCCCTTCACGGGCGCCTATTGGGACAACCACGACGCCGGAGCGTATCGCTGCGTCGTCTGCGGCGAGGTGTTGTTCGATGCCGCCTACAAGTTCGACTCGCATTCCGGGTGGCCGAGCTTCTTCGACGTGCTGGACAAAGCCAGGGTCACCGTGCGGCGCGACAATGGTCACGGCATGACCCGGACCGAGGTGGTCTGCTCGAATTGCGGTGCCCACCTGGGCCACCTGTTCGACGACGGTCCCAAGCCGACGGGTCTGCGCTACTGCATCAACTCCGCATCGCTCGACTTCGAGAAGGCGGCAGAGTAGGGGACGGTCAGGCTGAGGTCCCGCAGGCAACTGCGACTAGCTAGTGTTAGGTCGCCACGGAGGTGGCGCGACGGCGACGGCCGAGGCGCCGGACATGCGATGGGGAGGGCTTTGATAGATGGCTGCCGAGACAGACATCTCCGGGCAGGTGCCCGCTCCGGAGGGCCCGAGTTCCGAGTGGCATCCCACCCGGACCACCTGGATCCTGTGGATGATCCTGGGCCTGCCGATCCTCTACGTCGGCGCCGTCGTCTACACGTTGGCTGCCCTGCACGGCGAGACCCAGCGGTCGGTGTCGGGCACCCTCGATATGGGCCAGCTGATCGTGGTGGTGCTTCTCTGCTTTGGACTCATGTGGGTGCATGAGGGTGTCCACGGCATCTTCATGCTGGTATTCGGCGCGAGACCGCAGTTCGGCATGCTCCGGACCGGCCTCCTTCCGTACGCCTTCTACGCCACTGACCCAGGCCATCGCTTCGCCCGGCGGCAATACCTGGCCGTCAGCCTCGCGCCGCTGGCGATCCTGGGGCTGCTGGGCATCCCGCTGTGCATGCTCCCCTTCGGCGGCTATCTTGTCGTGCCGTTTGCGCTCCACCTCGCAGGCTGCATCGGCGACATCGCGATCTCCCGGCACGTGCTGCAGGGCCCGCCGACCGTGATCTGCGAGGACCTTCGCGACGGGGTCCGCTTCTGGAAACCGGTGGCCTAGGCAGTAGGCCCTGGCTAGGGCC
>DATEXG010000154.1:0-21474 GCA_035257225.1 Candidatus Limnocylindrales bacterium | reverse complement strand
GCCGTATCCGCGCTCCAGGTGCGCCAGGATCCGTCCGAGCGTGACCACGTCCTCGGCGTTATGGCGAGCCACGACGCGGATAGGGCCCGCCGGGCCGCCGCGCAGGAACGAGTGGTAGACGGCGGGAATCTCCCAGGATGGAATGTCCGGCGCGCGGTGGCGCCGGAGGAGGTGCCGTTCGACCGTTTGGAGGCGGGCGTCCGGCAGGCGGTAGCGGAAGAGGCGCCGCACGAGAAGGAGCAGGTCGAGGTGCCCGGAGACGGGGGGTGGCAACCTGCGGCCCATGCGATAGCGCGTCTCCAGCAGTGGCCAGTCGAAGCTCCGGCCGTTGTAGGTAACGAGGCAGGCCCCGGGCGGCACCGAGTCGGTCAGGGCATCGAGGAGCGCCCCCTCTTCAGAGTGGTCCGGCAGGACGAGCTGCAGGAGCCGGAGCCGGTCGTCCTGCCACCAGCCGATGCCGACGAGGAAGGCGACCGTTCCGGCGGCGCTGCCGAGGCCGGTCGTCTCGGTGTCGAGGCAGAGCAGGGGAGTGCCGGCCGGGGGCATGCCGGGCAGGCCCGCCAGACGTGCCCGATCCAGCGGCAGGTAGACCGGCCGGAGCTCCCGTCGGACGTACCACCCGTGAGGCGTCTCCACTGCGTCGCCATCCAGGCCCTGGGCCATCCGTCGGGCCAGCGACTCGCGGTCCACCGCCGGGACGTCCCGCCACACCGGTTGCGGCGGCCCGGCCGGCTCGCCCGCGGCCACGATCGCGGCGATTGCCCGCCGGATCTCCTGGTCCACTCCTCCTGCGCGATCCGAAGGACCGGCGGTCTGTCGATCTCGGCGCAGGTCATCCAGGCGGCGCCGAAGGCGCGTTCCATCGACGGTCATGCCGCCGCCACCGGTGCGGGCCCGGTCTCCGCGACATCGATCGCCAGGGCCCTGAGCAGGCGCAGGGCGAGCACCCGGGCGTTCACGCCGGCCTCCAGGCGAGGGCCGGTGCAGGCAGGGCAGCCGCTATCACAGGCGCATCCGGCGATGAGGTCCGCGGCGCCGGCGACCAGCTCCGCGTGGCGCTCGAAGAGGCGCTCCGAGAGGCCGACACCGCCCGGGACCGCCTCGTAGAGGTAAACCGTCGGTGACTGGTTGTGGGGCGAGCGCACCTGGCTGACCAGCCCGAGGTCGCGCGGATCGACCATAAGCAGCACCGCGGCTACGGCCTGCATCGCCCGGCCGACGCCGAGCAACGCCACGTCAAGGTCCGCTCTCCGCCAACCCTCCGCCGCGGAGCCGAGCATGAGCCAGTAGGCGGTCGTCTGGAGCTCAATCTCCGGCAGGTGGACGGGACCCCAGCCCAGGTTCTCGTCGGTCCCGAACTTGAGCTTCTTGAACATGCTGACGAGGCTGGAGACCATGACCTCACCGTGAGCCCGCTCCCCACCGGTGACCGCCGCCGAGGCGAACGTCTCGAGCGGCTTCAGCGTCACGGCCCGGTCGGCATAGGTGTAGTGATCGACGTCGACGCGCCGGACGTAGGCCTTGCGCTCGTCCCAGTCGAGCTTGTCGACGTGGAACTGGACCGATTCGTGCAGGTAGATCGCGTCCTCGTGGACGAGCGTCTGAGCCGCGAAGATGTCGATCTCGCCGATGACGCGCGGCCGGTCGGGAGTCGTGTCGATGATCACGACGTTCTCCTCGGCCGCGGCCCGCAGCGAAACGGACGAGGCCGGGAAGTTGTCGCTGGACCAGTACCAGCGGCCGTCGCCCGCCAGGCGGACGTGGCCCTCTTCGGCGAGGAACGCCAGCAGGGGCTCTGCCTCCGACGGGCCGAAACGCTCGCCCGGCTCGAACGGCAGCTCGAAGCAAGCGGCCTTGAGGTGACCAAGCAGGACGTGGAGGTTATCCGGGTCCAGCCGGGCTTCCTCGGGCGCGGAGGCGAGCAGGAACTCCGGGTGCTCGACGACATAGCGATCGACCGGCCCGCCTCCCGCGATGAGGACCGAAACGCTCGTCCCGGCCCGCCTGCCGGCGCGGCCCATCTGCTGCCAGGTCGCGGCGATCGAACCCGGATAGCCGGCCAGGATCGAGACGTCCAGCTGACCGACGTCCACGCCCAGCTCCAGGGCGTTGGTGCTGACGACGCCGAGTAGCTCACCGTCGCGCAGGCCGCGTTCCACGGCGCGCCTTTCCGTGGGGAGGTATCCGCCGCGATAGCCGCGGATGCGGCTGCGCGGACCGTCGCCGAGCCGCAGGGCCTCGCGCAGGTTGGAGAGCATCAGCTCCACTCCGACTCGGGAGCGGCCGAAAACGAGGGTCTGGCGGGCGGCCCGCAGGAACGGCAGCGCCCACCGTGTGGCAAGCGTCGTTGCCGAACCACGAGCGCCCGTGGCGGGATCCAGGAGAGGCGGCTGGACCAAAAGGACGTGGCGCTGGCCGGACGGGGCGCCGTTCCGATCCACGAGCCGCGGCGCACGCCCCGTCAGCGTGGCCGCCAGTTCCGCCGGATTGCCGATCGTGGCCGAGCAGCAGACGATCACCGGATGCGAACCGTAGTGGGCGCAGATGCGCAGCAGGCGGCGCAGGACGTTGGCTACGTGGCTGCCGAATAGGCCCCGGTAGGTATGCAGCTCGTCGATGACGATGATCTGGAGCTGCTCGAATAGCTGGAACCACTTCGTGTGGTGCGGCAGGATCGCGGCGTGGAGCATGTCCGGGTTGGTGACGACGACTTGCCCGGCCGACCGGATGGCCGAGCGGATCGGGTTGGGCGTGTCGCCGTCGTAGGTCGAGGCGTTGATGTCGAGGCCGGCGGCGCGGCTCAGTTCACCGAACTCGGCGACCTGGTCCTGGCCGAGCGCCTTGGTGGGGAAGAGGTACAGCGCCCGCGCGGTCGGATCGTCGGCCAGGGCCTGGAGCGTGGGTACGAGGTAGCACAGGGACTTGCCCGAGGCGGTAGGCGTGACCACTACGACGTCCTCGCCCTTGCGGACCGCGTCGATCGCCTCGGCCTGGTGCCGGTACAGCCGCTCCACTCCGCGCGTCGCCAGGCCGGAGCGGAGGCGCGGATCCAGCCAGTCCGGCATCGCCACGAAATCGGCCGGTCTGGCCGGGATGAGGGCGTGGTGAACCACGCCACCGGAGAACGAGGGCTCGTCCATCATCCGGTCCAGGACGGCCTCGACACCGGCCGGTTCGTAGTAGCGCATCGCGCACCTCAAACAGAACGTCCGTGCGAAAGTGCTGACAGTGTAGCAGCGTAATCAAGCGTCGACTCGTGTTGACACGTCAGCTGCGCACAGCTACGATTCAGCAATGCACGGACGGGCTTTCGAGCCACCGCCGGAAGACCTCGGAGCGCGATCGCCGTCGGACGGGGGAGCGACCCTTCCCTTCACCAGGCGCCGTCTTGCGCTGCTGGTAGCCGGCCTCTTTGCCCTGTGGCTCGTCGGCGTCTTCGCCCGCCAGGTAGGCGACGCTTCCGCGGCTGCGAATCAGGCCGATCAGATGCGGGCTCGAAACGCGGCTATGCAGCGCGACATCATCTCGCTGCAGGCAGAGCTGGAGCTGATCAAGCAGCCGGCGTTCGTCTCGCAGATGGCTCGCGGATACCTCCTCGGCGCCCCGCGGGAGATCCCATTCACGATCGATGCGAATGCCCCGCCACTGCCGTCCGATGCACCCGGAGCGGTCGGCATACGGCCCGACACACAGCCGCAAGTGGATGGGCCGCTGGACATGTGGCTGCAGGTGTTGTTCGGATCGCAGCCCTAGCCCTCCCGCGCTACGATCCGGCCATGAGCACGACCCAGACCGGGGGCAGCCGTCCCATCAAGGTCGGAATCCAGCTCCCTGAGATCGAGCGGCCGGTTCGGTGGCCCGAGCTGGCGGCGATGATCCGGAGGATCGAGGAGCTGGGGTTCGATTCGATCTGGACTGGCGACCACTTTCTGTACCACACACCCGATGGGGAGGCGAACGCGCCCTGGGACGCGTGGTCTGTTCTGGCGGCCGCGGCGGCGATGACATCGCGCGTGGAGCTGGGACCGCTCGTGACGCCGGTCGGCTTCTACAATCCGGCGGTCCTGGCCAAGAAGGCGGCCACGGTGGACGAGATCTCCAGCGGGCGGCTGATCCTGGGCCTGGGCGCCGGCTGGAACGAGGTCGAGTTCCGTGGCTACGGCGTCCCGTTCGACCACCGCATCTCGCGGTTCGACGAAGCATTCACGATCATCCGGACGCTTCTCCAGGAGGGTGAGGTCGACTTCGAGGGCGAGTACTTCAGCGCTCGCGACTGCCAGCTCGTGCCCAAGCCCCGGCCCGGCGGCCCCCCGCTGATGATCGGGTCGGTGGGTGAGCACATGCTCGAGATCACGTTGCCCTACGTCGCAGCCTGGAACGTCTGGCACAGCGACACGCACAACAGCCCCGAAGGGGTGGCGCCGCTCCGGGCCCGCGTGGCCGCCGCGTGCGAGAAGGTGGGCCGCGACCCTTCCACCGTCGACGCCACGGTCGTGGCGCTGGTGCGCATGCCTGGCGGCAGGGGACGCTGGCAGGGCGACGGCCTGGACAGGACGCCGAACCCGCTCGAGGGCCCGCCCGAGGTCATCGCCGCAGAACTTCGGGCCTACGCCCGGGCCGGCGTGAAGCACGTCCAGCTGGTCGTGGACCCCATCACGATCGAGTCGCTGGAGGGCCTGGCCCCCTCCCTCGAGCTGCTCGACCGCGGCTGAACCAGACCCGGCGCAACCCTCGGTCGTCGTGCTCGGCGAGCCGGCGGGAGGGCCGCTCGCCGTGGCCTCGTCCGAGTGCATCCGGTACACTACGCCGCGCCACGGCGGAGTAGCTCAGTGGTAGAGCAGGGGACTCATAAGCCCTTGGTCACTGGTTCAAATCCAGTCTCCGCTACCAATGTCCTTTCCGGCGGCCCGGGCGACCCCCGGGCCGTCCCTGTCCGGTGCCGCACAGGGACAGCACCGCGCTCATAGGGCATGCCGGTCCGTGCGGCCGGTGCACGGGTTGGGACATGTCGCCCAATCTGTCTGGCGGCCGAACATCCGGGGGCCATGAGGGGTCTTGACATGTGAGGTGTCGCGCGCTTCGCGACCCCTCGGTTCGGGCTCGTGTCCCGAGGGTGGCTCCGGGGAGCTACAGGTCCCTCGGGCGTATACTGCGGCGGCGGATCGGGCCCTGACCGACCGCCCAGATCCGGAGGCTCCGTTACACCTTGAACACGCGTTTCATGCGCAACGGGATCGTCATGCTCGTTCTCGTTGCCGCCACCGCCGCCCTTCTCTACGCGCTCATCCAGCCAAGCCAGCCCGTCAGCAAGTCCTATTCGGACTTCGAGTCGGACGTCAAGGCAGGCTTGGTGGCCACCGTCGTCCGCCAGGACACCACCCTGACGGTGACGAAGAACGACGCCAACAAGACCAGCTACACGGTCCAGTCGGATTCGCCCGCGTCCGGCGAGTCGGCCGTGATCGAATCGTGGAATCCGTCCGGCCTCAAGATCGACTACACGGTCCAGAAACCGGCCGACACCGGCTGGATCGTGCTGATCGCCACCACCCTCGTGCCGGTGGTCATCGTCGTCCTGTTCATCGCCTTCTTCATGCGCCAGGCACAGGGCACCAACAACCAGGCAATGAGTTTCGGCAAGAGCCGGGCACGGATGTTCCTGGGCAACAAGACAGTCGTGACATTCGCTGACGTGGCAGGCGTCGATGAGGCAAAAACGGACCTCCAGGAGGTTGTCGAGTTCCTCAAATACCCAGAGAAGTTCAACTCCCTGGGTGCTCGAATCCCACGTGGCGTGCTACTCGTGGGTCCTCCGGGAACGGGCAAGACCCTCCTGGCGCGAGCCGTGGCCGGCGAGGCGGGCGTTCCCTTCTTCTCCATCTCGGGCTCGGAGTTCGTCGAGATGTTCGTCGGCGTCGGCGCCAGTCGCGTCCGCGACCTGTTCGACCAGGCCAAGCGCAATTCGCCCTGCATCGTCTTCGTCGACGAGATCGACGCGGTCGGCCGTCAGCGTGGCGCCGGCCTCGGCGGCTCTCATGACGAGCGCGAGCAGACCCTCAACCAGATCCTCGTCGAGATGGACGGCTTCGACACGAACACGAACGTGATCGTGGTCGCCGCCACCAACCGGCCCGACGTACTGGACCCGGCTCTGCTGCGGCCCGGGCGCTTCGACCGGCAGGTCATCCTGGACCGGCCGGACCTCCGCGGCCGCATGGCCATCCTGAAGGTCCACACGAAGGGCAAGCCGCTGGACAAGACGGTGGATCCGGAGAAGCTGGCCCGCCAGTCTCCCGGTTTCTCCGGGGCCGATCTGGCCAATCTGGTCAACGAGGCCGCCATCCTGGCCGCGCGGCGCAACCGCAAGGCCATCGGCCAGCAAGAATTCAACGAGTCCCTGGAACGCATCGTCGCCGGACCGGAGCGCAAGAGCCGGATCATCTCCGACGCCGAGAAGCGAATCATCGCCATCCACGAAGGCGGCCACGCCGTTGTGCAGCGCGTTCTGCCCAAGTGCGATCCGGTGAACAAGGTCACGATCATCAGCCGCGGTATGGCGCTCGGCTACACGATGGCCCTGCCCACGGAGGATCGCTACCTGCAGTCCAAGACCGAATTCGAGGACAAGATCGCCGGCCTGCTCGGTGGCAACGCCGCGGAGCGCCTGATATTCGGCGACACCACGACGGGCGCGTCCAACGACATCGAGAAGGCGACCGATCTGGCCCGCCGGATGGTCACCGAATGGGGTATGAGCGACAAGCTCGGCCCGCTCGCCTTCGGAAAGCGCGACGAGATGATCTTCCTGGGCCGAGAGATCGGCGAGCAGCGTAACTACTCGGACGACGTAGCGAAGTTGATCGACGAAGAAGTCCGGGCACTCGTCGAGAGCGGCTACGCCCGGGCGACGCAGACCCTAACCGAAAACAAGAGCAGGCTCCTGGCCCTGGCGGACAAGCTCATAGCCGAGGAGACTGTCGAATTCGAGGAATTCGAGAAGCTCTTCGCCGATCTGCCGCCCAAGCTGAACCTGCACGGCATCTCCGGGCTCACGCCGCTGGGCGGCCCTCCGACCCCGGCGCCGTCCCCGAGCGCGACGCCTCCTCCGGTCGTCAGCCCGAGCCCCAGCCCCAGCCCCTCCTGAGAGGGGATCCAACGCGAGATAGGGAACCGGGCGGCCGGCAGGCCGCCCGGTTCTGTTACCCGATCGGATTTGTCTTGGACGTGCAGGAGGGTGGCCGCTCGATACAATCGATCGCAGGCAGCCACACCGGGAGAGCCTGATGCCGGACGAAATCGCCAACACCGCCTCCGACGCGGCCCTGGAACGATTCCTGGCCGAGACAGCCGAGGCCCGACTGGAGTCTTTCGAAGCGCTGCTCAGGATCGCCAGCATCTCGGGGATTCCGTCCCATGCCGGCGACTGCCGGGCTGCGGCCGAGTTCGTGGCCGCGGACCTGCGAGCCGTGGGCATGGACCACGTCGACATCTCCGAGACGGCCGGCCACCCCGTCGTGTACGCGGACTGGCTGCACGCCGTAGGCCGCCCCACGGTGCTGGTCTACTGCCACTACGACGTTCAGCCGGTGGACCCGCTCGACCTGTGGGATTCGCCTCCGTTCGTGCCCGTCGTCAAGAACGGGAAGATGCTGGCTCGCGGATCATCGGACGACAAATCGCAGCTGCACATGCACGTCCGGGCGATCGAGGCGCTTCTAAAGACTCGCGGGAATCTCCCGATCAACATCCGTGTGGTCTTCGAGGGCGAAGAGGAGTCGAGCTCGGTTCATCTCGACGCCTGGCTCGAGGCCAACCGGGGACGCCTCCAGGCCGACTTTGCCGTGATCTCCGACACCAGCTTCTTCGAGGGCAACCTGCCTTCGATCACGATCGCCCTGCGCGGCCTGGTCTACTTCCAGTTGGACGTCACGGGCAGCACGGTCGATCTCCATTCGGGCGGTTACGGCGGTGCCGTGGACAACCCCGTCAACGCCCTGTGCCACATCGTGGCCGCGCTGAAAGACACGGCCGGACGGATCAAGGTGCCCGGCTTCTACGATGACGTGGCCGCGCTGACGCCGCTGGACAAGGCCGCGTTTGCGCAGCTTCCGTTCGACGAGGAGGCCTATCGCGAGTCACTGGGCGTTCCGGAGCTGATCGGCGAGCCCGGCTACACGACCCTCGAGCGACTGGGAGCCAGACCCACCCTGGACGTGTGCGGAATCTGGGGTGGTTTCGAGGGCGAAGGACCCAAGACGATCATCCCGGCCCATGCCCACGCCAAGATCAGCTGCCGGCTCGTGGCCAACCAGGACCCGGAGAAGATCTTCTCGCTCGTGGCGGCGCACATCGACCGGGTTGCGCCGAAATCGGTGCGGTACTCGATCCAGCGTCTCGGCGCCGGCAAGGCCAGCCTGACGCCGATCGACAACCCGGCCACGCAGGCGGCCGCACGGGCCATCGAGGCGACGTTCGGTGTCGCACCGCTGTACATTCGTGAGGGAGGATCCGTCCCGGTCTGCGCGAGCTTCGAGTCGATCCTGGGGCTCTCGACCGTGCTCCTGGGTTTCGCGCCGCCGGACGGGCAGTTTCACGCTCCCAACGAGTGGATGTCGATGACCAACTACGAGACCGGGATTCGGGCGATTGCCCGATACTGGGATGAGGTAGCCGGGCTGGATCATGTCTAGCGGGATGGGCGGTGCGGCGGCGGGTTGGCAGCGCTGCGCCGGCTCATCGAGTCGAAAGCGAGCGGACGTGTGCAGTTTGAGTAAGTGCCGTGGCTGGAAGTCGCTGATACGATTCCCATCGCTGAGTTCCGAATAGGACCTGGCTGGAGGCACCCGTGACCACGAAAGACCGCGCCCCAGACGCCGATGCCACTCCGGCTCAGCTGACCTGGCGGCTAGACACCGACAACGGCAGCCTCGTTCCGCGTTCGGCCCTGGACGTGCTGGTGGACCTGAACGACAACCTGGCCAGCGGCCGCTTCGGTGAGTACCAGGCGATTCCGCTCGGATTCGGGATGCTGGACAAGACGATCGGCGGCGGCCTGCGAGCGGGCGAGCTCATGCTCATCGGCGGCGCCCAGGGCACGGGCAAGACGACGATGGCTCTCCAGATGTCACGCAACGTGGCGTCCAGCGGCCAGGCCAACGTGCTGTACATCTGCTTCGAACACGAAGAGCAGTACCTCCTGAACCGACTCGTCGCGCTTGAGTCGGCGCTTGTCCACCTGCCCCAGAAGACCGGCGCAATCAAGATCCAGGACGTCCGCAAGGAGATCATGGCTTCGTGGATGGCCGAGGGGGCCGGCGGTGCCGGCTTGACCGCCAACCAGAAGCTGCGCCCCAGCCTGGACCGCATCGCCCGCTACGGCCAGAACCTGTTCCTGATGCGAGGTTCGCAGACGGCGAGCACGGTCGACAACATCCGCAAGCTCGTCCAGCAGCACCGCCTGCTCTCCGGCGATCGGCGGCTCCTGGTCGTGGTCGACTACTTGCAGAAGGTGCCGATGCACCCCGAGCCGACCACTGAAGCCGAGAAGGTCACGTTCGTCGTCAACGGCCTCAAGGACATCGCTCTCTCGGAGCAGGTGCCGATGATCGCGATCGTGGCCGCCGACAAGGAGGGTCTCAAAGCCCAGAGGCTTCGCAACCACCACTTGCGGGGTTCGTCGGCGATCAACTACGAGGCCGACATCATCCTGATCATCAACGAGAAGTACCACATCGTCGCCAAGGTCAACATCGAGTTCAATCCGTACCAGGCACAGCGATTCCGCGACTGGGTGATCGTGACCGTCGAGAAGAATCGCGGCGGCCAGGACAACGTGGATCTCGAATTCGAGAAGCACTTCGCGTACTCGTGCTTCGATCCCAACGGCCGAACCGTCCAGGAGAAGCTCATCGAAGAGCGCCTCTACAACGAGTGACCCCGAGGCCGGCTCGATGAAACTCGGGGGAGACGGCGTTCTCTCGGGGCGAGGAGGCCGGGCCGGCGACTACGGAGGCTCGATCCGGTTGGGCAGGCCCGGCGGCTTCCGGCGGCTCGAGGACGATCCAGCCGGAACGAGCCGGCTGTTCATTGCTGTACCGGTGGCAGACGACGTGCGCGCCGCCGTCGGCGAGTTGATGGCCGGCGTGGCCGGAGCCTCGATCGAGGAACGGGCGTCTGGGCAGCCGCGCTGGGTCCGGGTGGAGGGCCTGCATCTGACCCTCCGCTTCCTGGGGGCCACCCTCGACGAACGTCAACAGGAAGTCCTCGCCGCGGTCGGAGCCGCGGCCCGGGGAGTGGCGCCGTTTGCGATCGCGCTCAACGGTGGCGGCGCCTTCCCGAACGCCTACCGGCCACGCGTGTTGTGGATCGGAACGGACGCCGGGGCCGACGAGCTGGCCGGTCTCGCCCGGCGGTTGAACGACGAGCTGCGGACTCTCGGCTGGCCGTCGGACGACCGCCCCTTCCAGGGTCACCTTACGCTCGCTCGGACCGATGGCGTGGCCGGGGCCGACGAGTACGCGCGCCGGTTGGTGGAGGCGGCCAGGGACGTGCGATTGACGTGGCAGGCCGATCGGCTGGTGCTGTACAAGAGCCTCCTGGGCCGCGGTCCCGCACGGTACGAGGCTCTGGCCGAGGCCCCGCTCCGATCTGTGTAGGGAGGATGAGCGGGCCGCGGTCGCGCGGAATGGGCTTGCCCGATTGACCTTGCGCGGCCTGCCCACGAGCCGGTAGGCTTGCGCGGTCACAGTCGTGTTGGGGCGACGGCGGCATCGAGCAGCTTAGGTCGCCGGTTGGCCGGCGGGAGGAGTCGGATGGTCGAACGCACCCGTTTCACGCTGGACGAAGATCAGATCCCTAAGTCCTGGTACAACATCGCGGCCGACCTGCCGATCCCGCAGGCGCCGCCTCTGCATCCCGGGACGCACCAGCCCCTCGGCCCTGCCGATCTGGCGCCGCTCTTCCCGATGGCCCTGATCATGCAGGAGGTCTCGGCCGAGCGCGAGATCGAGATCCCCGGGCCGGTGCGAGCCCTGTACGCACAATACCGGCCGAGCCCGCTCGTCCGCGCCCTACGGCTCGAGAAGGCCCTCGATACGCCGGCTCACATCTACTACAAGTACGAAGGCGGCAGTCCGGCCGGCAGCCACAAGCCCAATACGGCGATCCCGCAAGCCTTCTACAACAAGGAGGAGGGGATCAAGCGAATCGCGACCGAGACCGGCGCCGGCCAGTGGGGCAGTGCTCTGGCATACGCGGGCGCGATGTTCGGAGTCGAGATCAAGGTCTACATGGTGCGGGCCAGCTACGACCAGAAGCCGTATCGGCGTCTCATGATGGAGACCTACGGCGCGAGCGTCGTCGCCAGTCCGAGCATGGACACCGAGGCCGGGCGGGCCATCCTGGCCGAGCACCCGGACAGCCCGGGCTCGCTCGGAATGGCCATCAGCGAGGCGGTCGAGGACACGATCAAGCGAGAGGACACGCACTACTCACTCGGCTCGGTCCTGAACCACGTGATGCTTCATCAGACCGTCATCGGCGAGGAGTCGATCCTGCAGATGGAGATGGCCGACGAAGAGCCGGACGTCATCATCGCCTGCGCCGGTGGTGGCTCCAACTTCGCAGGGCTGTCATTCCCGTGGTTGGGTCGGACCTTCCGCGGGGGTCGCAAGTACCAGGTGATCGCCGTGGAGCCCGAGGCTGCCCCCAGCCTGACCCGCGGACGCTATGCCTACGACTATGGCGACACGGCTAAGCTCGCCCCCGTGGTGAAGATGTACACCCTCGGCCACGATTTCGTGCCCGAGCCGATCCACGCCGGCGGCCTCCGCTACCACGGCATGTCGCCGCTGGTCAGCCTGCTCAAGCACCACAGCTTCATCGAGTCTCGGAGCCTCCACCAGCGGCCGTGCTTCGAGGCCGGCGTCCAGTTCGCCCGGATCGAAGGGATCATCCCGGCGCCCGAGTCGACTCACGCTATCAAGGCCGCGGTCGACATAGCTCTGGAAGCCAAGAAGAGCGGCGAGAAGAAGGTCATCCTCTTCAACCTCTCGGGCCACGGCTTCTTCGATCTGGGCTCGTACCAGCGGTACCTGAGCGGTCAGCTCGAGGACTACGAGTATCCGGCCGCGGAAGTCAAGCACGCCCTCGAGGCAGTCGAGGCGTAACCCAGCGTCACCCAGCGCTCGAGAGCCGCGCCGCGAGGCGCGGCTCTCGGATTCCGGGGACGGGGCAGCCGACCGCTGGAGGAGGTGCGATCGGCGAGGAGGAAGAGACAAGGCTGCTCATGAGAGCGAGTCGCCCAGGGGAGCGACCCGACCCGCCGATGTGGCCACTCGCCGAGATGCCCTTGTCGCATTGAACGCCTCCGGCGATGGCGTACGATGCGCTCATGCCTCGACTAGCCTGTTTCGCCTGTGGACGAACGATCTGGGCCACGGTCCCACTGGCCGGGCTCTTCGCCGAGGAGCGGCGATGCCCACGATGCGGGGCTGCGCTCCAGGACGACCGGCGGGTGATGGACCGACGGACCCTGCTTTCTCGGCGGGAAGTCAAGTCAGGGCTACCGCCGGCGGGTGAAAAGCGGAGCGAAGAGCGCAGAGTGCACCGGCGAAGACGACCGGCCTGAGGCTCCCGGGGGCGCTCGAGTTCGAGGCGGGCTCCGCGGGCCCTAGAAGAGGTTGTCGTCCGACTTGGGCGGCTCGACGAGCCGGTGGCGCAGCGCGAACGCGACTGCTTCCAGTTTCGAGTGCACCCGAAGCTTGCCCATGATGTTCTGGACGTGCGTCCGAAGCGTGTTCGGGGCGATGTAGAGGCGCTCGCAGATCTCCGGCGTGGCAAGGCCTTCGGTCAGAGCCTTGAGCACCTCGAGCTCGCGCGGAGTGAGGGGCTCGATCTGGTGCCGCTCGACGCCACGGTCCCGGGCGGCGGCGACCCGTTGGGCGATGCCTACGATCACGGATCGCGGCAGGAGAGTCTCGCCGGCGTAGGCGGCACGGACGGCGCTGACCACCTCATCGATCGCCCGGTCCTTTGTGAGATAACCGTCCGCGCCCGCCTGGATGGACTCCAGGACGGTCTCATCGTCGGTCAAGGCGGTCAGCATCACGACCCTGGCGGCCGGCCAACGGGCCTTGATGGCGCGGGTGGCCTCGGCGCCGGTACCGTCCGGCAGCCGGTAATCCATCAGGACCACATCGAGGCGCTCTCGAGCCATCGCCTTGGCTTCGGCGACCGTGCCGGCCACGCCCGCGACCACGATGTCTGGCTCACGGCTCAGCATCTGGGACAGCGCCCCGGTCAGGAGCTGGTGATCGTCGACGAGAAGGACTCGGATCGGTCGCGTCTCGCCGTGCGATTCGGTCATGTCCTAATTGTCCTCTCGATGGCGGCAAGGCCGAGCATGCTGGCCGGCAGGCGACGGGCGGCCATCGCATCGCATTCTAATCGAGCTGTCGACGAACGCGCACCAGTCTATTCGGGGGGCCGATCCGAGCCATACCCCCCCAGGCCGGCGGCAGGTGTGGCGGCGCTGCCGGGGCATCGTGGCGCAGCCGAGCGGTCAGGGACTCGGCCCCAAGAGTGGCCTCCGGGCAGGGTCAGGTCCTTGGCTGTTCCTGGCGGGTAGGCCGCCCGGCCATAATGGCGTCGTGCGACTCTCCATCCTCGGCTTCGGTCTGGTCGGCGGTTCGATCGCCCGCTCCCTTCACGAGCGAGGTGAGCCGGGCCAATGGCACGTGACCGCCTGGAGCCGCAACCGGGGGCCGGTCGAGCAGGCCGTGACGGACGGAGCGGTGGCGGTAGCTGCCGCGACGGTGGGTGAAGCCGTCCGCGACGCCGAGATGGTCGTTCTCGCCGCGCCGCCTTTGATCTGCCTGGATCTCATCGACATGCTGGCCGGGCCGCTGCGCGGCTCCCTGCCCGAGGACTGCACCGTGACAGACGTGGCCAGCGCCAAAGGGCGGATCGTGGCCACGGCCGACGCGGCCCGCCTGCCCTTCATCGGTGGCCACCCGATGGCAGGCCGGGAGCTGAGCAGCTACGCCGCCGCCTTGCCCGATCTCTTTGTGGAACGGCCGTGGGTGACCGTTCTGGGCCGGTATGCGCGGCTGTGCGACGGTGAACGGATCGGCGAGCTGATCGAGGCCTGCGGTGCGATCCAGATCCCGATGGACGCGCACGCCCATGACAGCGCCGTGGCGGCGATCAGCCACCTGCCACTCATAGTCTCGGCGGCGTTGGTGGAATCGATCGCCGGCGGACCGGACGAGCCCGAACGCGAGGATTGGGGCGCGGCCGAGGCTCTGGCGGCAACCGGCTGGGCGGGCATGACCCGGTTGGCCCGCGGGGAGCCTGCGATGGGAGCGGGCATTGCGGCTACGAATGCCGTGGCTATCGCCGCCCGGCTGCGAGGCCTAAGAGACGTACTGGATCGATGGCTGGCTGAGCTGGAGCGCGACGGAGGTCCGAACGAGGCGGCACTGGCGGCCCGTTTCTCGGCCGCTCGCCAGCGGCTGGTGGAGTCTGATCGCCCATGAGCGAGGATGCCCAGGAGCTCGTGTATGCGGTGCCGCGAGAGACTCTCTTCGACGGCGTGGCCGCCTGGCGAGGCGTTCGGCGCGAAGACGTGGCGGAGATTCTGCGACGGGTCGACGAGGCTGGGACGTACTTCCTCAGAGCGGCAGCCGAGAGGGACCGGACGCTTAAGCAGATCATCCCGTACCTGGTGCTTCGCGATGGCGGCCGCATCTTCCTGATGAAGCGGACGCGGGCCGGAGGGGACGCTCGGCTGCACGATCTCTACACGATAGGCATCGGCGGGCATCTCAATCCGGGCGACGACTCGGCCCTGAGCGGCCTGGAGCGCGAGTGGCATGAGGAGCTGGACGCCGGCTTCGTGCCGCCGTTCCAGTTCGTCGGCCTGCTCAACGACGATACCGTGGACGTCGGAGTCCATCACCTCGGGCTGGTGTATCTGGCGGAGGCCTCCGGTCGACCGGTTGGAGTACGTGAGACGGACAAGCTGAGTGGCTCCTTCGAGCGGATCGAAGTCGTGCGGGCGGCCTACGATCTGATGGAGACCTGGAGCCAGCTAGTGCTTGACGCGATCGACGGACCGAACTCCGCACCCGGGGACAAGTTGCGTCCGTCGGGCTGGGAAGTTCCCCGGTGAACCGATCGCTCGAAACGCGAGTCACACTCATGAGTGACCCGCCCGGGCCGCCATCAGAGCGTGGCATGTTCGTCAAGGAAAGCTACCTGGGAGCGCAAGCAGTTCGCGCCTCCGCAGCGCCGCCCGCCGTGCGAGACCGCGCTATCGACACCGTTTTCGTAGCTGCTCTGGAGGGCGAGCTCTCCATGGCATATCGGCTCGCCGGCTTCCTGCTGGCGGACGCCGCCGAGGCGCAGGACGCGGTCCAGGAAGCGTCTGTCCGGGCCTGGAGGGGCTGGGCCGGCCTGCGCGAGAGAGACCGGTTTCACGCCTGGTTCAGCCAGATCCTCGTCAATGTCTGCCGGACGCGACTGCGCCAGAGAAGCCGGCGACGGACCCTCGACGCGGACGACTTCGATCTCGAGGGCGGCGATCCATTCCGAGCCGCCCTGGCTCGGGACGTGATCGGCCGATCCCTCACGGCTCTCAGCCAGGAGCTGCGGATGGTCGTGGTTCTGCGCTACTGGGGAGATCTATCGCTGGCTGAGATAGCCGATCGCCTGCGCATCCCGATCGGCACCGTCAAGTCGAGACACCACGCCGCCCTGCAGGCGCTTCGCCGCCGGATCGAATCGGCGGAAGGGGGCACCACATGAGCGATTCCCATATCGAGAATGGGTCCGACGTCGAAATGGAAGGCCGCTTGAGACGGCTCGCCGCCGACAGCGGGACACCGCCCCTGCCGGACGAGACCGCGGCGCTTCCCTGGACCGTGCAGCAGGAGCGTGCTGGAGTCGGGGTCTTCGACGTCGCGCCGGTCTTCGCGGCCGGCGTGGGGGCGCTGCGGCGGTCGGCCTTCGCGTTTGCCAGGCTGGCGGCCACGCTGGTCGTAGCCGGAGCCTTCCTTGGGCTCGTTGGCATGGCCAGGACCAGTGGCGGCGGAGGTGGAGCCATCATCGTGCAGTCTCCGCCCACGCCGCGGCCGACGGGCAGTGTCGCGGCGCTGGCGGGTCCCGAGGTGGTAGTCGTCCCAACGAGTGGTGTCGTCGATGCCGTTATGGCCGACCACGTCGCCGGGGCGATTCACCGGGCCGAATCCGACGGGGCCGCCGCGGTGATCATCCAGCTCGACACGCTGGGCGGCAGCGAGGACGCGATGCTTCGAATCGACGCCGCGCTGCATTCGAAGATCCCCACCATCGTGTGGGTCGGTCCGTCCGGCGCCAAGGCGGCCAGTGCGGGCACGTTCATCACGCTCTCGGCGAACCTGGCCTACATGGCCCCGAGCACCAACATCGGTGCCGCATCACCGGTGGCGGCGGGGGGTGCGGACATCGCCACCGCGTTTGGCCAGACGGAGGCCGACAAAGTGATGAACGACGCCATCGCCACGATGCGGAGCATCGCCCAGGAGCGGCATCCCAACTCGGTGGCGTGGGCAGTCTCGACGGTCGAGCAGGCGAAATCCTACACGGCTCAGGAAGCGGTCGATGCCCACGCCGTCAATGGCATAGCCACCAGCATCGACGACGTCCTGAACCAGGCCGATGGCCAGACCGTCACGACCTCGGCCGGGTCGGTCGTGGTTCATACGAAGGGCGCCACGACGGTTTCGATCGGCGAGGACCCGATCCAGTGGTTCCTCCACAGCCTGGACGACCCGAATATCGCCTTCATCCTGCTGGTGATCGGCGTTCTGTGCGTGCTGATCGAGTTCTTCCATCCCACCCTGCTGATGGGCCTGGTTGGAGCCGTGTCGCTGGCACTCTCGTTCTACGGATCGGGCAGCCTGCCCCTCAACATCCTCGGAGTGATACTGGTGGTGTTGGGGATCTTCATGCTCGTCTTCGAGTCGACCGTCCCCAGCCACGGCCTGCTGACCGTCGGCGGCCTGGCCAGCTTCCTGGTCGGGGCGGTGGCGTTCTACGGGTCGCCCGGTCCGTATCTGCCGGGCGTAGCCGTGGCCTGGCCGATCATCATCGCGATGACGATGGCCGCGGCTCTGTACGGCCTGTTCCTCGTGCGGACCCTGCTGCAGATGCGCCACCTGGCCGTTCCGGCCGGGTCGGGCATGGTCGGCACCATCAAGGTCGTGGGTCAGACGGGCGAGGTCCAGGCGGATCTGGTCCCGACCGGCACGGTGTACGTTGGCGGCGAATCGTGGACGGCTCGGACCTCGAACGGTCAGAGCGTTGCCCGCGGATCACACGTTCGAGTCATCAGACAGGAAGGCCTGACGCTCATCGTCGAGCGGGTGGAGTAGGGGTCTGCCGGGCGATCGGCAGCTAGCTTTGGCGCTTTGGTAGCGAATACTGACTGGAGGTTCAGGGGATGGAAGCTGCGTCTGTGGCCTTGGTCGCGTTGATCGTCCTGGTGATCATCGTGATCTTCTTCTCGGCAATGTCGTTCCGTGTGGTATCGCAATGGGAGCGCATGGTCGTCAAGCGGTGGGGCCAGACCAACCCAGGATTGGTAAGGGACCCGGGCCTGCGCTTCCTCATTCCGATCATCGACCAAGGGATCAAGGTCGACCTGCGCGAGCAGTTCATCGAGGTCCCCCGCCAGACTGCGATCACCAAGGACAACGCCCCGCTCAGCGTGGACTTCCTGATCTACTGGAAGATCGCGGACGCGCTCATGAGCATTGTCAACGTCAAGAACTTCCCAGGCGCACTTCAGGGCGTGGCCGCGACATCCCTTCGTTCGGTCATCGGCGACATCCCGCTCGACGACGTCCTCTCGCAGCGCGAGCGCATCAACGAGACGCTCCGCCTCAAGCTCGACGAGGTCACCGAACGCTGGGGCGGGAAGGTAACCACCGTCGAGATCCGCGAGATCCTGCCGCCGCCGGCGGTCCAGGAGGCGATGAACCGGCAGCTCTCCGCCGAGCGGACCCGCCGTGCGGTCATCACCGAATCGGAAGGCACCCGGCAGGCCACGATCAACGTTGCCGAGGGCGACAAGCAGTCGGCCATTCTCCGAGCGGAGGGTGACAGGCAGGCGGCGATCCTTCGGGCTCAAGGCTTCAGCGAGGCGCTCCAAACAATCTTCCAGGCAGCGCGCGGCATCGACCAGAAGACGATGACTCTGCAGTACCTGGATGCGCTGAAGGCCCTGGGCAGCGGTCCCGCGACCAAGTTCGTCATTCCCCTCGAGTTCACGCAGCTGCTCGGGCCGGTCAGTTCGATGATCCAGACGGGCATGAGCAAGAGCCCGGAGGGAAAGTCCTCCTAGGCTGCGCTGGCACGACATAGGCCGCAAAGGCGGCGTGCGCCGGCAACTCGAAACGAATGCGTGCCCTGCGGAACTGCACTGCAGGCGGGCATCGCTACGGCCGATGTCTCCTGCGCGGTGGGCCGCCTATAATCTTGCGGTTCGTCCCGATCTGTGCCTCTTGGGGCGGTTGCACGCCGCCTTGCACTTCGTGAGCGGTTGAGCCGCGCAGTCAGGTGTAGCAATGGCCGTCAAGATCCTCGTGGTCGATGCCGATCCGACCGTCCAGCGAGCGCTGAGCAACGCGCTCGCTCAGGTCGGATTCGAAGTCATCGTATCCAGCGAGGGAACTGATGCCCTCCGCCTCGCGCGGTCCGAGAGGCCGGCCCTGGTGCTGGTAGCGGCCAACCTGGCGGGCATCGACGGGTTCACCGTGGTCTCTCGCCTTCGGATGGAGGACGGCCCGTCCACGCACACTCCGGCGATCCTGCTTCTGACCGAGAACCAGGCGGAGGGGCGCAGCAAGGCCCTTCGCTCCGGGGCGGACGACTTTCTGATCAAGCCGTTTCATCCGGCCGAACTCATGGCCCGGATGCGCAGCCTGCTGTCGCGCTACCAGCCTTCCGAGCCGCTCGTGCCACTGAGCCGCGAGGCGGCGGTCCTGCATTCGGTGGCTCCCAAGAAGCGCGGACCGGCCCGGGTCATTCTGTTCTACGGTGCCAAGGGCGGTGTGGGCACCACAACGATCGCCATAAACACCGCGATCGCGCTCCACAAGGAGCTCGATCGGAGAGTGTGCCTGGTCGATGCGAATCTCCAGTTCGGCGACCATCGCGTCTTCCTCGATCTTGGACTCGATCGCCCCAGCGTGGTCGATCTGGCTACAACGCCGGCGATGGATGTCGATCTGATACGCCAGATCCTCGTCAAGCACGAGTCCGGGATCGAGTTGCTGCTGGCGCCGCCGTCGCCGGAGACGGCCGAACTGGTGAACAGCGACCACCTCCCAGAAATCGTGGGCCTGCTGGCCAACGATTTCGACTACATCGTCCTCGACGTCGACAAGCGCCTCGACGAGATAAACCTGCGGCTGATGGATGTCGCTCAGATGATCTACGTCGTGCTGACGGCGGACCTCCCGTGCCTCAAGAATGTCAGGCTGGTTCTGGAAACGATCAACCACCTCGGCTACTCGGACGAGAAGGTCAAGCTCATCCTCAATCGATCGAATGCGTTCACCGGCATCAACATGAAGAACGCGGAGAGCGCCCTCAAACGCCGGATCGACTACCAGATCATCAACGAGTATCGCTCCGCGA
Source organism: Candidatus Limnocylindrales bacterium (assembly GCA_035257225.1). Lineage (GTDB taxonomy): Bacteria > Chloroflexota > Limnocylindria > Limnocylindrales > CSP1-4 > Fen-1039. The sequence goes on along the minus strand of DATEXG010000154.1, from coordinate 1,791 downwards.
TCGGGGCGCTGAACAGCGGCGCGCCGTTCATGTACACGAAGGTGGATTCTGTCCTGGGGCGGGACGTTCTCGACTTTGTCAAGGCACTGGACAAGGATCTCGAGGAGCACCCGGCACCGGGGAAAGAGGCTCGGTAGTCGGATTCCGGCCGCGGTCCCGTCCGCGTGCGAAGCGGCCGATAAGCCGGAAGTGATCGACGTGGCCTAGGGTCGCGCCGTGCTCGCCTCACTTCTCTCGGCCACCCTCCAAGGTCTGGACGGACGTCCGATTCGGGTCGAGGTGGACGTAGCCCCGGGCCTGCCCGGCTTCACCATCGTCGGGCTGGCAGACACGGCGCTGCAGGAGGCTCGCGAGCGGGTCAGGGGCGCCATACGGAACAGCGGCTACGAGTACCCGCCACGGCGGATCACGGTCAACCTGGCGCCGGCGGACATGCGCAAGAGCGGCGCCTCCCTGGATCTGGCGATGGCCCTGGGCATCCTGGTCGGGTCCGAGCAGGTGCGGGCGAGCGGTCGCTGGGCCGTCCTGGGTGAGCTTTCCCTGGGCGGTGAGCTGCGTCCCGTCCCCGGTCTGCTGCCGATGGTGGCGGCTCTCGCCCGGCGCCACGTACGGCGGGTCGTGGTCCCGGTCGAGAGTGCGGACGAGGCGCGCCTCGCGGGCGGGATAGACGTAGTTCCGGCGGCCACGCTCGCGGAAGCGGCTCTGGTTGTGCGTGAGAGCAGCCGGGGTCGGGCTCGCAACCGGCCTCCCCGGGTCGAGATGGCAGCCGAGGTGGGCGACGAGCTGGAGACGCTCCAGGTGGGAGTCGCCCGCGAGGCCGGACCCGATTTGGCCGACGTTCGCGGCCAGCTCGAGGCGCGGCGAGCTCTGGAGCTGGCACTGGCCGGCGGGCATTGCATGGTCATGGTCGGCCCGCCGGGTTCGGGCAAGACGCTGCTGGCCCGCACGGTGCCGGGTCTTCTCCCTCCCTTGGATGACCAGGAGGCTCGCGTGGCCACGGTCATCGCCTCCGTGGCCGGCTCGACTCAGATTCGCGGGCTGGTTCGCAGCCGGCCGTTCCGAGCCCCCCACCACACCATCTCCTACGCGGCCATGGTCGGCGGCGGCCCTCGTATGTCGCCGGGCGAGGTGACTCTCGCCAACGACGGGATTCTCTTCTTGGACGAGCTGCCGGAGTTCGACCGGGCCACCCTTGAGGCGCTCCGGCAGCCGCTCGAGGATGGGTACGTGGCGATCGCCAGGGTCGGTCGAGCGGCCGTCTTCCCGTCTAGGTTTCAGCTCATCGCTGCCATGAACCCGTGACCGTGCAAGTGGAAACACCAGCCGGCGGGGCAGGGAACCGGTAGGTCACCACGGCCCGGACGCTCTTCTTCCCGTCCTCGCCGACTTCCGTGTGGATGACGATCCCGACCAAGAGCCGGACGATCTCCTGGCGCTGCTCGTCAGTCAGCCCGGCGTCCAGGCGCGCGCGTACCTCGGCAAGGAGGTCACGGGCCTCTTGGGGCACGATCTCGGCTTGTGAGGGCTCCAGGGCGGCCACGCGGGCTTCCAGGCCAGTCCGGTCGGTCTCGATGCGATCGAGAGTCTGCTCTAGCTCCGCGTCGGGGAGGCGGCCCCGGATGTTGAGGTTCAGGGCCTGCTTTCGTTGTTGCTCGAGGTCTTCGAGGGCTCGAGCCAAGGTGATCGCCTCTGCCTCGGCGATGGCTCCCTGGGTCTCTCGCTCGGCGAGTCCATCGAGTTCGTCGAGCACGTCGCCTGGGTTCCTCAGGAACCGCTCCACATCCGCCCAGA
>DATEXG010000153.1:0-5063 GCA_035257225.1 Candidatus Limnocylindrales bacterium | reverse complement strand
TAGCGGGTGCGGCGGCGGGGCGGGGACATGGCCTCAAGGCGTTCCCGAGCTCGGGTGGTCAGCATGTTGTCCTCCCCGAGTGTCCGGCGATACCCGTCGACTACGGTGCGGGCCAGGTTCTTGGCCGCGACCTTGCGCCCGAGATCCATGAGCGCCTCCGCGTCATTGCCGACCATCGCGAGAGTGTCCGGATCCTCGGGTCCGGGATGCTTGTGCAGGATCGCCAGCGCCTCGCCGTATGCGGTGTGGGCCGCGGCGGGGTCCGAGAGCCTGCGGGCGATGTCGCCCAGATGGCCTCGCATGTCGGCTACGGCGCGACCGCGTTTGCCCTGCAACCGCAAGTAGCCCTCGAGAGTCCTCTGGTACGTGGCTCTGGCCGCCTCGAACTGGCCCAGGCGCTCGAGCGTCAGGCCGAGGTTGTGGCCCATTTCGAGCGTGTGCGGATCGTCCGGGCCGATCTCGTCGCTCGTGCTGGCATACAGCCGGCCCAGTGGACCGGCCACGCGCTCGGAGATACTCCGGGCCCGCTCTTCCTCGCCGAGGTCGTCCAGCATCTCAGCCAGCCACGCCAGTGCGTCCAGGGTGCGCTCGTCCTTGGGTCCGTGGAGCTGCTCGTGCGTCTCGACGAGCTGCGTCCAGTGGCGGCGGGCGGAGTCGAGCTCGCCCACCTTGCGCTCCTCCCAGGCCAGTCCCCGCAAAGCATCCAGCGTCTCCACGGCCTCGGCGCCCAAACGGCGGTCCTGCGTCTCATACAGCCTGGCGAAGGCCCGACGCGAGTCGGTATGAGCTTCCATCTTGCTCAAGACCCGGGTCAGCCCCAGGAGAGTCCAGACAGTGTCCGGCTCGTCGGGACCGATGGTCCGGATGCGCGACTCGGCCAACTCGCCCAGGCGAGCCGCGGCGCCGCTGAGGTCGCCCAACTGCTCCAGGTTCCAGGCCAGGTCGCCGGTGGCCCACATAGTGGCGGGGTGGTCCGGACCGAGGATCTTCTGGCGGCGCTCTAGCAGCTGTACGTCCAGGTCGTGGGCCCGGCGATGGTCGCCGCCGCGCCCGATCGCGTCGGCCAGGCCGGCCAGGGCGTCGAGTGTGGCGATGTCCTCGGGACCGTTGAGGCGGGTCAGCTTGTCGAAGAGGTTGCGGTAGGCGATCGCGGCGGCCTTGGACTCGCCCAGCTTGAGAACCAGACGGGCGTGCTGGGAGATCGCCCCGAGCGTCTCAGGCGCATCCGGACCGAAGACCGCGGTCGTGGCCGCCAGAGCCTGTTCGGAGAGCGATCGTCCGGAAGCGTTGTCGCCTGCGCCGCAGAGAGCGCGAGCCAGGCTCAGCATCGCGTCGAGTGTGTCGGCGTGAGTCGGTCCCAGCACGCGGCGACTGCGGTCGACGCGCTCGGCGAGCACCTCGCAGGCTCGCGGGTACTCCTCCATTGCGATGAGGATGCTTCCCAGGTGGGTCATCGTCCGCAGCGTCAGGGCGTTCTCCGGTCCGAGGACGCGGCGTTGCATGTCCAGGAGCTGCTCGAACGTGGCCCGGGCGGCCGCGTTGTCGCCGAGCGCCCGGTAGGTCAGGCCCAGGTTGTGCAAGGCGCTTAGTGTGGCCGGATCCTCCGCCCCGAGCGAGTTGCGCCGGCCGTTGTAGACCCGCTCGTACAGGGGCCGGGCCAGTTGCGACTCGTCCATGTACGACAGGGCGATGGCCAGGCCGTGCACCGCCGAGAGCGTGTCGAGGTTGCGCGGTCCGAAGACCCGCTCGGAGCGTTCGAGCAGGACCGTGTAGGCGTCCCGGGCGCCCTGATACTCCTCGAGCTCCATGGCGATGGCCGCGAGGCGCGCCTCGACCTCGATCGTGGTCGGGTGGTCCGGGCCGAGCAGCTTGCGGCGCGCTTCCAGAACCTGCCGACAAATCGGTCGCTGCAGGCGGGGGTCTTCTACTCCTTCGAGGAGGACGCTCAGGTCCTGCAGCGCGGCAAGGCCCGCGATTGCTCGAGCCGGCGTGCCGGAGCCGGCTGACGCGCTATCCATCGACAGAACAATTGCTCCTGGCTAAACGCCTGTGGGCGCCAATGATGCCAGGTTCGCGCTCCGACGGTCCGGCATGGCGGGCGCGGAACGATCGGTCGGTCTTGCGCGACCCGGCGCGAAGCGGCGAGAGAGGTCCGCACCGGTCAAGAAGACGGTGCCGGGACGAGCTGGGGCCGCATGCTCGCATGGCGACGGCTGCCGCCCACACGACGCGCGTATCGATGAGACCCGGTCCGAACGCGTCGAGCTCGGCCCGCTGAACGGCTACACGGCGTCTGGCACTAATCCGCCCTTAGTCGGAGCCGTCCGCAGCGAGATCGCCAAGTCCCGGTTGACCAGCACCGTCTGGAACCACTCGGAAACTGGCTCGTTGCAGAACATGTACTCGAGAACCGCGTCTGTGATGGCGACCATGGTCGGCCGGTGATCGATACTCCGTACCGGGTTCGCGGTCGGCGGCGCGTGCATGAATCCCTCGGCGCAGTAGGGGCCAAGCTTCATCGTGACGCCGTTCGGCTTCGTTGCGAGGCGCCGGCTCGGGTCACCCCGTGGGCCGCTCGCGACGACGATGTCGAGCTCCTTGCGCTCTATCTCGAGCTGCTCGAACTCCTGACTGTGACCGTCGACGGTGCTGACGACCACCGCGTTGCGCACAAGGACGCTGTCTCGTCGATTCAACTGATCGGCCAGGCGCGCGTCCTCCAGATCGACCCGACCTTCGACGCGGCAATCGTCGGCGAACCCGACAAAGTCGATCTCCGTTCCCATGGTCTCGCCAGTCCCCTCGTGGCGCACTTCACGAATCTCCTATGGGAGTAATCGGGCCTAGCTGTCCTCGAAAAGTATACGCCGCGTGCGGTGGGTCACCACCAGAAGGCCAGCAGGCCGGGACGATCGCGTCGAGGCGTGGCCGAGGAGCCGAAAGAGCGCGTCAGGGCCGGTTTTCGGTGGCCCGATTGGCCGGTCCGTCATCATCTCCGGTGCCGGCTGAGGTCGCCGCGGGCCCAGACGACGGGCCGATCTGTCGTTCCTGGCCGTGCAGGAGGCGCCCGATATTGTCGAGGTGGAAGAGCCAGATCAGGCCGGGCACGCCCACGCCGTAGACGAAGTAGATCGGCGCCAGCGGTGTCACGGCGGCAACCACGATCATGACGATCCCGCCGATGAGGCTCGCACTGAGCGACCCGATTGATGAGACCCGGGTCAGAGCGATCGTGATGATGAAGACCGGAAAGATTGCGGCCAGGATCAACGGAGCGATGATCAGCGCACCGCCGGTGGCCGGCGCTACTCCGCGGCCGCCGTGCATGGCAATGAACGGAGAGCGGCTGTGGCCGACGATCGCGGCCAGTGCGGCCAGTATCCGCGGAACGTCGCCGCCGCCGATAGCGACGACGAGGAGGACGGCCGCGGAGGCCTTGGCGACGTCCAGCAGGCCCGAGACTGCGGCCCAGCGATAGCCGACAGCGCGCGAGACGTTGGCGCCGCCGGTGCGGCCGCTGCCGACCGTCCGCGGATCCGGACCGCCGATCAACCGCGGAACGATGATCCCGAATGGAATGCCGCCGAGTAGATAGCCGACGACGAGCGCAACGGCGACCCGGACGAGGTCGATGGTCTGCATCGTCGGGAAGTATAGGGCGATGGATCGAGCCTGAAGGCGATCGCTAGGGCCGGCGGGACACCCCGCCCGCGGAGGCGTCGGGCCGATTGCCGGCCGCATCGTGGCCCCCGTCGGGTTCGGCGAGGCCGTCCGCTTCGGGGTCGGCCGCGGCGAGCTCCGCTGCCAACCTCTCGGGATGGCCGCGCAGCCACGCCCGGCGGAGCGGATCCGAGGCCACCTCCTCGACCAGCTCGGCGAGGCGGGCATTGACCGGAGTCGGGATCCCCAGCTCCGCGCCGACGCGGGCCACGGCGCCGTTCATCCACGGCGCTTCGGTTGGCTCCGAGGCGGCCCCGTCCGGAGCCGCCGATCGGACGTGAATCCGCAGCGACGGCGACTTGCCGGCGCGGGCTCCGCCGACGGCACGGGTCAGGATGGGCCGGCCGAGCCAGGCCGGCATTCGGAACCCTCGAGCCAGCCACGGAACGGGAGCGCCGGGCAGGGCGACCGGTCGAAGTCCGAGCCGGGCCATGACTTCGATCGCCTCCCGCAGCTGCCGCCGTTCGATCGAGAAGAGGCGCCGGTCCCGGTAGATCCGGTCCGCGTCCATGTCGAGGATTGCCCCCGTCGCGTTGGCGAGGAGATTGGCCAGCAGCTTGGACCACTTCATTGACCCGGCGTCGGGGAGCTGAGCTGTTCGCAGCCCGGCGGCGCCGAAGTCGGCGATGAGGCCGCGGAGCAAGGGTTCGGCGTTCGGCGTCACGGCGGCGAGACCCAGCCCGCCCTTGCCCATCCAGACGACCTCGTCCTCCGACGCGAGCCGGATGGGCGCGGTCAGCGACCCGGCCAGGATGGGCGCCCCGGGGCGTACCTGCGCCGCGATCTCCTCGGCGCCGATGCCGTTCTCGACGGTGAGCGTCGGCACGGACGGCCAGAGCAGCGTCGGCGCCAGCGCCTCGCGCAGGGCTGGCATCTTGACTGCCACGAGGATCAGGTCCGGGGCGGGAGCGTCTTGCGTTTGGGTCACCCGCGACACCGGGACCGTGACCCGGGTGCCGTCGGGGCGGATCAGGTCGATGGGTCGGCTCGAGTCCGGCTCGAAGATTCGGACCAGCGTGACGTCGTGACCGGCGGAGCCGAGAAGGGAGCCCAGGAACGACCCGACTGCACCGGCACCCACGACCAACGTGCGGCGTGACGCCGGTTCTGGAGTGCCGATGGGTTTCGTTGCGGCCTCTTGCCGGTCTGTCACTGCCTGCCTCGACCCAATAGCGATCGAACGCGCCCGAAGGCGACTCGACGGCGCAACCCCAGCAAAGCCCGGGCCGGATCCACCGCCGATGGACAGACGACGGTGCACTGCATGGCGTCGCGGCATCGCCATACGGAATCCGGCTCGGCGGCCAGGGCGAGGACCGTGCCGAGTGGCTGACCGCGCGGCT
>DATEXG010000152.1:0-24935 GCA_035257225.1 Candidatus Limnocylindrales bacterium | reverse complement strand
GGACCGCTACTCCAAGGAGCGCATCCAGTTCGGCAAGCCGATCCGGTCCCTGCCGGCTGTGGGTCGGCTGCTGCTCGCGATGAAGGTCGACCTGGAGGCCTCCCGGGCGCTGCTCGCCGAGACCGCGCGCTGGGTGGACCTCTGGAAGGTTCACGAGAAGGCGATCGGCGAGGGCACGGCACCTAACTTGGACGTGTTGCGGGCCCGTCACAAGCAATGCCAGACCCTGGCGGAGACGCTCACCCCAATGGTGAAGTACTGCGCCACCGAGATGGGCAACCGCGTCTGCTACCAGGCAATGCAGGTCCACGGCGGCGTGGGCTACATGCGCGAGTTCAACATCGAGCGGCTCTTCCGCGACGTTCGGATCACGAACATCTACGAGGGCACCAGCCAGCTGCAGGTCGTCGCGGCCATCGGCAAGTTGCTCAACCACTCGCTCGACCCGCTCCTGGCGGAATGGCAGGCCGCCAAATATCCGGCCGACATGGCTGCCGAGAAGGCGATCCTGGTTGAGCTGACGGCGCTCTTCGGCAAGGCTGTCGATGCGCTCAAGGCCCAGCCCGAGCGCGACCGCGTCGACTACTACGCCTCCGATCTGGTCGACATGGCGGTCTGGTTGACCTGTGCCTGGCTGCTGCTGCGCGACACGAACTTCCTCGAGTTGAAGAAATCGATCGCCCGCGCCTACGTGGCGTCGATCGCCCCTCGTGTTCGCGCCGGCGGAGAGGTCGTCGTGGCGTCCAACGCAGTCCCGCTCGAGGCGATCACCGCTCTGCTGCGGTAGGCCGTCCGCTACCGAACGGCCGGGCCGATTCCGCACAGCCGGAACGCTGGCGCCTCCCAGTTGGTGTAGTGGACCGCTGCACGATATCCTGCGTAACGACCCATCCCGAGCGGTGTTTGAACGGGTGGAGGGCTCGCGGCCGAACTGCAGCCCAACGGAGGACTCGCGGCACTCATGAGACTGAAGCGAACCGCATCGGGCACCGACAAGCCCACTGCCAGTAACCAAGAATCCGTCGCCACGCCGGAATCGGGCCCCGAATCGCAGTCGGATGCAGTCCGGTCCCAGGCTGCCGCCGAGGTGCCCACCGTCGTTGCCAGGCCGCGAGTCGGCCGTCGCCTGGCGAGATCGGTGGACGACTGCGACGGTAACGGCCTGCTCAATGGCAAGAAGGCGCTCGTCTTCGGCGTCGCGAACGACCACTCGATCGCCTGGGGGATCGCGAAAGCGCTGCACGACCAGGGCGCCAAGGTTGGCTTCAGCTCGATGGCGTCGCTGATCAAGCGGCGCGTTCGGCCGCTCGCCGCCTCGATCGGCTCCACCTTCGTGGAAGGCTGCGACGTCCGCGACGACGACGAGATCCGGCGCGTCTTCGAGCGCTGGCATTCTCGAGAGGGCAATCTGGACATCCTCGTCCATGCCGTTGCCTACGCCGAGAAGGAGGACCTCGCCGGCCACTTCGCCGACACGAGCCGGGACGGGTTCCACACCGCCTTCGACATCAGTGTGTATTCGCTGATCGCGATGGCCCGGGAGGCCCGCCCCTACATGGGACCGGGTTCTTCCATCATCACGCTTACCTACTACGGCGCCGAGAAGGTCGTGCCTCACTACAACGTCATGGGCGTGGCCAAGGCGGCCCTTGAGGCGTCGACGAGGTATCTCGCGGCCGACCTGGGCCCCAACGGAATCCGAATCAACGCCATCAGCGCCGGGCCGGTTCGGACCCTATCCGCACACGGAATCGCCGGCTTCAAGCTGATGTACGGCGCGTTCGCGGACGTGACGCCCCTACGCACGCACATCACCATCGAAGACGTGGCCGGCACGGCCGTCTATCTGGCCAGCGATCTCTCCGGCAAGACCACAGGTGAGACGATCTACGTCGACGGCGGCTTCAACATCCTGGGGTTGCCGGTAGCCGAATAGTCCGAGGCGGCCGAGCGGGCCCTCGCCCTAAGACGGATCCACACGACCAGGATGCAGAGCGCAATGAAGGCGCCGACCGAGTCGATGCCCACGTCCACCGGCGAGGGGTGGCGTCCCGCGGTAAAGGATTGGTGAAACTCGTCGGTGCCTGCGTAGGCGGCAGTCAGCAGCCAACTCCAGACGACCGGGCGGCCGAGCTGCGCGGACATCAGGGCGCGCCACAGCAGCACGGCCAGCACCCCGAAGACGAACATGTGTCCGGCTTTGCGGACGGCGAAATCCAGCGAGTCCGCCTGGGCGAACCTCAGGTTCGGCTGCGCCGAGAAGGCGAAGATGAGGGCGGCCCAGAGAGCGACGGGCAGCCACTGCAGGAGGAGGATGCGGAGAGCCGGCTTCAGGGTGCGCACCCGGGCATGTTAGCGACGCCGTCCGGATAGCGAGCTACTCGACCTCAGTCGGTGCCGCCGGACAGCTCGAAGTGCATGAGGCGCCACGTGGCCAGAACCAGCGCCGCCACGACTACCACGACCGACAACAAGACTGCGGTCTCGGGCGGGAGCCGCGCCGGCTCGCGACCCAGCTGGACGAACCAGTCACCCACTCCGAGCGCGTACTGCCGGATCGAGAGGTTGGCGATGCCGGGCAGCAGGGACGAGAGCAGACCCTCCCAGATCAGCGTGTAGCCGATCCCGATGACCAGAGCTCGTCGTGTAAACATGCTGACCGCCACGAAGACCGCGACGTAACACAGCCCGCCCACGACCGTCGCGCCCACATACGCTTCCGTGGCGCGCACGCCCACGTCGCCGGCCGGAATCACTTCCACCAGCGCCCCCGCCAGTATCGATCCGACGGTGAGCAGAAGCGTCAGTGCCGCGGCGGCCATCGCCTTGGCCAGAACCACGGCCCAGCGCGGCAGCGGTTTGGCGAGCAGGTACAGCGCAGTCCCTTCATCAAGCTCGGCGCCGAACGCACCCGTGCCGAAGAGGACCGCGGTGAGTGGCAGAACGATGGCTACGAGAACGCCATCGAAGACGGAGTTGCTGTACCTCTGGACGTCGATCCGGTCGAACAGCCGGAAGACGAGGGCAAGAAGCAGCGGCAGCGCGGCCAGCAGCAGCAGGAGGAGGGTGCGCCTGCGGCCAAGCAACTGCCTGACGGTGACGCGGAAGATCTCGGGCAGCGCCAGGATCGGGCTTCTCGGCGAACCGTGAATCATCGATGCACCAGATAGTCGAAGACGCTTTCGAGAGATTCGTCAGCCGGCGAGACTTCGGTCAAGCGGACCCCAGCCGTTTGGCTCGCGGTCGCGATGATCCTGCGGAAGGCCGAGAGGTGCGCCGTCTGCACCGCCAGCTCGCCATCGTGCAGCGTCACGGCGAAGACCGCCGGATCCGACATCAGGGTGATGGCCAGCTTTCGGTCGTCGCTGGAACGGATCGTGATCATGTGCGGGCGATCGGTCATGAGCGCCCGGATGGCCCGGAAATCGCCGGACGCGGCAAGGCGGCCCGCCACCATCACGAGGATCTCAGTGCCGATACGCTCCACCTCCTCGAGGATGTGCGAGGAGAAGAGGATCGTCCGGCCCGCGGCCGCCATCTCGCCCAACAAATCCATCATGGCCAGCCGCTGGCGAGGATCCATGCCGTTGAACGGCTCGTCGAGGAGCAGCACTTGCGGGTCGTGGACCAATGCGCCCGCCACCTTGGCTCGCTGGCGCATGCCCTTGGAGTACGTGCCGATGGCGCGATCCGCGGCGTCCTGGAGCCCCACGCGCTCGATCGCGACCCGGGAAGCTGCGTCGGCGTCACGCATCCCCTGGAGCCGGGCGTTGAAGCGGACGTATTCGAAACCGGTCAGGAAGCCGTAGACCGATTCGCGCTCGGGAACCAGCCCGATCCGGCGGTAGACGGAGGGATCCCGGCTTGGGCTGAGACCAAGTACGCGGACGGTGCCGGCCGAAGGTGCCAGGAAGCCGGCCAGCATATGGAGCAGGGTCGTCTTGCCGGCTCCGTTCGGCCCGAGGAGCCCGGTGATTCCCGGTCCGAGGCTGAACGAGATGTCGTTGACGGCAACCACGTTGCCGTACCACCGGGCCACGTTGACGAGCTCGATCGCCGGGGCCTGCGCGGCGATGTCCACGGGCGGCGAGTCCACTACAGGCGCGGTAGTCATGCCGCGATCCTCCTGTAGCGCCAGACGAGGATCCCGGTGAAGAGCAGCGTGCTGACGAGGCCGGCGAGAACGTAGGCACCGGCGCCGATGCTCGACGGGAAGTCCGCAGGTATTGGAGTTCCGAAGAACCAATCGTTGGCCCGGCTCAATCCGGTGATCGGTGTGATCAGGGGGAGAACGTCCACCCACTTGGCTCCCGCTTCATGGCCGATGCCGTAGATCACGATCGGCACGAACTCCACGAGCAGGAAGTACGCGAGCACGCCGACAGCGGCGTAGGCTCGCCGCGGCGAGTACGAGGAGAGCGCCAGCGCGATCGACGCCATGCTCGCGGCGATGAGGAGGTTCGAAGGGATGCTGGGCAGGGCCTTGGGCCATTCGCTCCCGATCGCCTTGAACGCATCCGCGGACATGAGGATGTCGCCGATGAAGAGCGCGATCATCGGAACCATCAGAACCAGGAAGAGCGCCGTGGCCAGGGAGAGGAGCCTGGCCATCGCATAGTCGGACCTGCCCATGGCCCTGGTGAAGTACAGAGGCAGGACCTGGTAGCGCTGGTCTCGGCACACGACTTCGGGCGCCTGGGCGACCAGGAACAGCACTATGAACGTGCCAATGCCTGCGAAGTAGTTGGCGTAGTTGGGCAGGTCCGCCGGATTCGTGCCGCCCGTGGCGATGGACTTCGAGATGGTCGACGAGAAAGCCAGCACGATGACCGCAGGCAGGGCATACAGGCCGGCCAGGATGAACGGAGCGGCCTTCGCACTCATCGGCCGCCCGAAGCCCCAAATGCCTCTCAGGCTGTCCACGTACAGTGACCAGGCCGCGAACCACCGGCCACGACGCTTGCCCTCGTAGTGGCGATAGCCCAAGTCGTAGATGTTGCCGGCCGGAGAGCTGGCGGCGACGCGATTGCCGGCGCTCACTGGACACCTCCGGCGGCCGGGGCGTCGTCGCGGAAGATGTCCTCGAGGCGCCGCCGCTCCTGTTGGATCCGTACGAGCGGAAGACTGAGTTCCGCCACGGAATCTCGGATTGCGTCGTACAGGTTCTCGTCCTCCAGGGCGAGCAGGACGCAGGCACCGTCCTGCCGGGCCTTGAAACCGCGCCCGGCAAGGGCGGCGGACAGTCGGTCGGCGCCCTCCTCGACCTCGACGGCCAGCACGGGCGTCCGCTGGGTGAAGGTCGAAATCGGGGCCGCCTGGAGCAAGCGGCCCGCATCGATGGCCAGCAGGTAGGTGCACACTTGCTCGATCTCGCCCAGGAGGTGCGACGCCACGACGACCGAGATGCCGAAATCGGTGCCGGTGCGCTTGATCAGATCCAGCATCTCGTCGCGGCCGGTGGGATCGAGGCCGTTCGTCGGCTCGTCGAGCAGCAGCAGCTTGGGATCGTGAGCCAGGGCCTGAGCCAGCTTGACGCGCTGCTTCATGCCGGTGGAGTAGCCGCCGATCTGCCGGTAGCGCTCCTCGTACAAGCCCACGTGGCGCAGCACCTCGGCGGTCCTCTCGCGGGCGGCGGTCCGCGGCAGTCCGGAGATGCGAGCCATGTGGGTGACGAACTCGGTCGCACCCACGTCAGGCGGCAGGCAGTCGTGCTCGGGCATGTAGCCCACGACCTTGCGGATCTCGCCGGCCTCGGCGCCGATGTCCATGCCCAGAACCGATGCGGTCCCGCTCGTCGGCGCCAACAGGCCGAGCAGGATCTTGAGCAGCGTGCTCTTGCCGGCCCCGTTCGCTCCTACAAGGCCGATGATGCCCGGCTCTACGCGCAGGTCGAGACCGGCCAGCGCCTTGACCGGCCCGTAGTCCTTGGTGAGACTCGCGGTCTCGATGAGCGACATCAGACTGGCTCATGCCCCCTGAGGGAGTCGAGCGGCCATGATACCCGGCCGAGGCGGGGTGCGCTCCGCGTGCTCTCCAGGCCTGGCTGGCGGCTCGGCGCGGCGCGGCAGGCCGAGGCGGCGCGGCAGAGGCCCGGTTCGCGCCCGGACATTCAGGCTTTGCGGCATCCTGCCGAGGCGGCCCCTTCCGCGTCAGGTTTCGGGCTCCGCGTGCTCATCACCCGACCTACACTGGCGCCACGATGGAAGAACGAAGCGTGGCCCGTCATCTCGGCGGTGCCGAGCTCTGGGCGCGCGTGGACGGAATAGCGGGGCGGACCGGTCTCGTCTCGCTGCCGAACGAGCCGGAGACCCGGATCCCCAACGCCGCGACGGACATGGCGCGCGGGCCGGCGGGCCCGGACCTGCCCGCTGTGGCCTTCGTCTCCGGCTGGGAGGACGGCGAGCCATTCTGCGCGACGATCTGCTCCACCGACGTCGGTGTCGAGTTCTGCCGACGCTGTTCGGAGGGACTCGCGGCGCGGGTACTGGCCACGGGGCGCGCCGCCCACGACCGCTGCCAGGCGGGCGGCCGGCTTCTCGGCTTCCCGGCTCCCCGGGGATCGCGCGTCACGGCCGCGATCCTGCGGGTCGGCCCGCCCAAACCTCGAGACGCGGCCGTCGTCGCCGACAGGACGCGAGTCGCACCAGAAGTCCTGCGACGAGCTGCCCGTCAATCGCCGCCCCCGAACGGTCGTGCGGCGCTCGAGGCGGCGCGCATATTGCGGGACCCGGGCCTGCTCCTGGAGTGGCAGATCCAGCAGAGGCTGCGTGGCTCCGATTGGCGGCGGACGGCGACCGCGGCCCTGGCTCAGATCGTGGCCACGGCCGAGGAGTTCTACGAGCTATACCGCGACTCTCTGCGGCAGCGGCGCGAGCTCGAGCGCAACCAGCGGCGCCTGGACCGACTGGCCCGCCAGATCCTCCGGGCAAGCGAGTTCGAGCGGGCACGCATCGCCCACCAGATCCACGACACGGCTGCCCAGTCCATGGTGAGCGCCTTCCGATTCCTCGACGCCGCGCGAGCGCTTGCCAGGCAGCATCCCGGCGAGTCGGTGGAGGACTATCTCGAGTCCGCTTCGGACCGCCTCGTCGTCGCCATCAAGGAGGTCCGGACTGTCCTGGCCGACCTGGTCCCTCCGGGCATCGAAGAACTCGGCCTCGCCCATGCCATCAGCACCCGGATGGCGGCACTGGCGGCAGAGTCGGGCATGGATATGACATTCGAAGGCGACCTTCCGCGACTCGACGACTGGGTCGAGCAGGCGCTGTACGGTATGAGCGTCGAGGCTCTGACGAACGCGGTGAGGCATTCGCAGGCCCATTCCATTCGCGCCGAGCTCAAGGTGACGCGGGGACGAGCGGTCGTGACGGTGCAGGATGACGGCTTGGGGTTCGATCCGGCGGCGGCGGAGCGCCGGCGAGCCCGCGGCGGCCTGGGCCTGCTCGGCATCAACCGACAGGCGCGCTGGCTCGGCGGAGGCGCCTCCGTCCGGAGCCAGCCCGGCTCCGGAACCGTGGTCAGAATCTCGATACCGATCGCCCGGCATGTAAGCACCCGGGCAGGCCGCGCATCATGACGGAAGGCGGAGGGCAGAGCGTGAACGAGCGCACGCGCGTACTCCTCATCGACGATCACGAGATGGCTCGCCGCGGTCTCCGCGCGATGCTCTCCGCGGCCGACTGGATAGAGGTCGTAGGCGAGGGCGATTCCTGCCAGGCCGGCCTGAGTCTCGCGGAGAGTCTCCAGCCCGACGTGGTCATGCTCGACATCCGCATGCCCGGAATGGACGGGCTGGCCTGCCTGGAGAGACTCAAGGCCGCCAACTCGCGAATCGCCGTCATCATCGTGACCCTGTACGACGACCACCACTACGTGCTGGAGGCGATCCGTCGCGGCGCCTCGGGCTACCTCCTCAAGGATGCGAGCACGGCGGACGTCATTCAGACGCTCCGCAACGTGGCCGACGGCCGGCTGGCGGTGGAACCGCAGTTGCTGCGCGAGGCCCTGGCGACACGTGGCCAACCCACACCGCCAGGCGAATCGGCACGCCAGCGAGCCGAGCAGTACGCCCTGACTCCGCGCGAGCACGACGTCCTCCTCCTCGTAGCCGAGGGCCTGACGAACAAGGAGATCGGGGGGCGCCTCTCGATCACCGAGGACACGGTGAAGAAGCACGTCCAGAACATCATCTGGAAGCTGCGAGCTGTGGATCGGACCCAGGCCGCCATCATGGCCTTCAAGCTCGGCCTCCTCGATCCATCCGCCTGAGCCGCTCGGCCTTCCGCGCCGACAGGCTCCATGGGGTCGTCAGGAAGCGCAACTGCCCCGCCGGACCGTTCAAGTCGCACCCTCGCCCGACCGATGCCCCGACAAGAGAACGGTCTGCCTGCCGCGGCAAGCGGCGCTGAGGATTTGTACGTGGCTCGCGAAACCACTGCCCACGAAAGCGGCACCCCGTGACAACAATGGCTCTATCGGAAGCCGGCGAGACCGTCGTCGCGAGCACGTTCTCGCGGGCGATGCAGCGCGCCGGCGAGGCTCTCGGCTCGATGAGCGGTCAGGCCATCGAGGTCAGGACGCCCATGCTCCGTCGCTGCTCGGCCGCCGACATTATCGCCATGGCCGGCGGTCCGGAGGCCGTGATCGCGGCCGTGTATGTCGGCGTCAGGGGCTCGCTCCAGGGCCACGCCCTGCTGCTTCTCTCGCCGACCGATGCCCACCGCCTGGCCCAGATCCTTCTTACCGACCTGCTCGGACCCGGCGAGTTGACGACGGTGACTCGCGATCCGTTGATCTTCGATGAGCTCGAGCTCTCCGCCGTGCAGGAGGCCGGCAACGTCACGATCTCGGCCTTCCTCAACGAGCTCGGGATGCATCTCCACGAGCCGGTCCAGCCGACCCCACCGCAGATCGTGATCGAGATGGCCGGCGCCATCCTCGACGGGGTCCTGATGGACCTGATGAGCACCGTCGACCAGGTGCTCGCCGCCAAGACCACCTTCACCGAAGGCGGCCGCGAGATCGACGGAACGCTCCTCGTGCTGCCCCGCCCCGACAGTCTGCCGGTCCTACTGGATGCCCTCGGAGCGATCGGTATATGACCGCGACCGCTACGCCGACATTGCTGGTCGCGAGCATCGGCGAGATGGTCTTCAGCTCCAGCCCCGACTCGTGCCTGGTCGCCTACGGACTGGGTTCGTGCGTCGCGCTGGCGGCGTGGGATCCAAGCAGCCGGGTCGGCGGGCTCGCCCATTTCATGCTGCCGAGCGGACCGTCAAACGGCAGCGGACCGGTCAAGTTCATCGACGGCGGCCTCGACAACTTCCTCAAGGCCCTCGAGGCCAGAGGAGCCGCGCCGAGTCGCATCATCCTGAAGGCCGCAGGCGCCGCTTCAATGCTGGCGATCGGCGGCGGACTCGCCATCGGCACACGAAATGCGGAAATGATGCAGACCGGCCTCGCCGAGCGCGGCCTCCGTCTGACCGCCGGTGCGCTCGGAGGCACCACCGGCCGAACCGTCCAACTCGAGGTCGGAGACGGCCGATTCATCGTCAAGAGCCTGTCAACCATCACCGAGCTGTAGCAGCACAAGCATCAGGAGCACCTCGCGATGGCCAAGATCCTCGTCGTCGACGACGCAGCCTTCATGCGTCTACGCGCGGCAAAGCTACTCGTCGAGGCCGGCCACGAAGTCATCGAGGCCGAGAATGGACGGCTGGCCGTCGAAACCTACCTTCGCGAGCGCCCGGATTGCGTCCTCATGGACATCACGATGCCCGAGATGGATGGCCTCGAGGCACTGGCCGAGATACGCCTGCAGGACCCCCAGGCGCGAGTCGCCATGCTGACAGCGTTGGGCCAGCAATCGATAGTGATGGACGCGATCAAGCGCGGCGCCCGCGATTTCGTCGTGAAGCCGTTTGCTCCTGGCCGCGTCCTGGCCGCCGTCAACAGACTCCTGGTCGCTTAGCGCACCCGGCCGTCACCATGGCCCGAACCCGCGTTCTGATCGTGGACGACTCGGCGTTCTTGCGGCACACCCTCGGCCGCCTGCTGATCGGTATCCCTACGCTCGAAGTCGTGGGCGCCGCGTCGAACGGCGAGGAGGGCCTGCAGCTCGCCCGCGAACTGCGACCCGACGTCATCACCCTCGACGTGGAGATGGCCGTCCTCGATGGGCTGGCCATGCTCAAGCGGCTCATGATCGAGACGCCGACTCGCGTGGTGATGCTGTCGAGCAGAACGACCGCAAACGCGAGGCTGACCCTCGACGCCCTCGAGAATGGCGCGATCGACTTCGTCCCCAAGCCCTCCGGCCCTCTCTCCCTGGACATCTCCCTGGTGGGTAACGAGCTCGTTCACAAGATCGACGCCGCCGCCGCAATGACGGAGGCCGCGTTCCTGCGGCACTGCCAGATTGCGGTCAACAACCTGACTCGGGCCAAGCCCGCCCGGATGGCTACACCGGCCCCAATGCCGCCGCCGGACGGGACATCGGCTCCGGGGCGCTGCGATCCGCAGGCCATCGGGCCCGCCAGCCGGCATCGCCATACACCGCGCGTCGCCGCTCGCCGACTAGTCGTGGTGGCGTCCTCGACCGGCGGTCCGAGCGCCCTAAACGTCCTCGTGAGGGGCCTGCCCTCGACCCTGGGGGCCGCGGTTGCCATCGTCCAGCACATGCCGGCCGGCTTCACCGCATCGCTTGCAGCTCGCCTGGATTCGGTAGGGACGCTGCGCTGCGCCGAAGCCACATCGGAGGACATCCTGGTCGCGGGCGAGATCCTCGTCGCGCCCGGCGATCGCCACATGATCAGCTCGACGAACGGCCACATCCGGCTCGTTCGCTTGCTTCCCGTGAACGGAGTGCGGCCGGCGGCGGACGTTACCCTCCAGTCCGTCGCTCCGATCTGGCGCGACCGGCTGCTCTGCGTGGTCCTGACCGGGATGGGGGTCGACGCAAGAGACGGTGCTCGGGCCGTGAAACTCTACGGCGGCAGGGTCATCGCCCAGGACGCCGCCACGGCGACGATATACGGCATGCCCGGGGCCGTGACCGAGGCAGGCCTGGCGGACCAGGTCCTGCCACTGGAAAAGATCGCGTCCTCGGTAGCGGCCTGGAGTGCCGCCGACGAGCAGGAACCCACCGAGCCGCAGCCCGCCCCCACCCACCGAGCCACGCCTTCGGTTCGCCGATCCATTCTCGCTTCCTGAGCGCCTTACCCAGACGCGAATCGCGCCGATAACTACTACGAGAGTCCGCAGCCGGACCGCGTCCGGCGTGACGTAAGGAGGAACGTGCCATGGCCGAAGAGCCCACGTCCAGCGGCAGCGGCCAGTCCGGCGAGCTGCAGATAGTGGTCTGCGAACTCGCGGACGAGCACTACGGGCTGGACATAGCCCGGGTCTTCGAGATCATCCGGCACCAGCCGATCACCCCAGTGCCGCGAGCGCCGAGCTTCGTGAAAGGCGTGATCAACCTCCGCGGCCGGATCATTCCGGTCGTCGACTTGCGGGCGCGATTCGGGATGCCTGAAGTCGAGCCGACCAAGGAGACTCGGATCGTGGTCGCAGAGAGCCCCTCCACCAGAGTCGGGCTCATCGTCGACGGCGTGTCGGAAGTGCTGCTCGTGCCTGCCGACGCGATAGAGCAGACGCCGGCCGTCGCCTCCGGTGCGGACGGCGAGTACCTGCGGGGCATCGCAAAGCTCGGCGGCCGGCTCGTCCTGCTCCTCGAACTGGACGGCCTGTTCGGAGCCGAGGAGCGAACCGCACTCGCCGGGGCCGCGTAAGACCATGCGCCTGACCTTCGATCTGCAACCGGGCGACGACCGTCTCTTCACGGACGAGTCGCTCGAGCAGATCGGGCAAATCGAGCGGGGCCTCCTCGAGCTCGAGCATGGCCTGGATCCGGGTGTGGTGAACGAGGTCTTCCGGGCGGCGCACACCCTGAAGGGCTCCGCTGCCATGATCGGCCACCGCCGCATGGCGGAACTGACGCACGCGATGGAGGACCTCTTCGGGGCATTCCGCAGTGGCACGCTGCGCGACGTCAAGCCGTTTGCCGACGTCCTCCTGACCAGCATCGACGTGCTTCGAACCCTGGTCGCCGAGGTTCGCCAGGGTTCGACTCTCACCGACGCGCCGGAGTCGCTCACCGGCCAGCTGCGCGAGCTACTGTCTGCGGCCACGGCGACACCGGGACATGGGGCGCCCGAGCCGAACGACCGAGGCGCCCTGCCAGCCGACGAGGCAGGCGTTTCCGATTCGACCTTCGCGCCGCTCATACGCCGACTCCTCTGGGAGGCACCCGGCGGTTACGAGCCGCGCTCGCTGGTCGTCTGCAGGATCGACCCGATGAGCAAGTGGCAGGCCGTCCGGCTCCTCCAACTGGTCATCGAATGCGAGGAGATGGGCGTTCTCATCGCCTCGGCGCCGGACCGCCAGGAGATCGAGAGCGAGCTCGGGTCCACGCTCCTGGCGATGCTGGTCCACGGCCGCCCGTTCGAACTCTTCGAGACGCGCGCGCGCCTCGCGGCGATCGAGGAAGTTCTGAGCGTCGAGGTAGTTGCCGCGCCGACCGACGCTCCCGGGGAGGCGGCCACGGAGGCCCCAATCGACGCTCCCTCCGCAAGCAGGCGGGCGGCGGCGGCCGAGAGCTCGCCCAGTGTCGAGGTGTACCGTCCCCAGGGCTCCATCCCGATCGCGGGCACCGAGCAGATGGCGGGCACCGAGCAGATCGCGCGCGCATCCATCGCCGGCGAGCAGCTCAAGCTGGCCCAGCAGACGATCCGAATCGACGTTACCCGGCTCGACGAGCTGATGGACCTCGTCGGCGAGCTGGTCGTCCACAAGACGCGCCTTGCCCAGAGCGCTCAGGAGCTTGCGGCTCGCCTGGGCGACGACCCGCTCGCTCGCCGGGCGGACGAGGACGCCCAACAGTTCGCCCGCATCGCCAGCCAGCTCCAGGATCAGGCCACCGGCCTTCGCATGCTGCCGATCGATACGGTCTTCAGCCGGTTCCCGCGCGTCGTGCGCGACATCGATTCTCAGCTGCACAAAGAAGTCCAGCTCATCATCGAGGGCAAGGAGACCGAGCTCGACAGATCCGTGCTCGAAGTCGTGGGCGACCCGCTCGGCCACCTGGTTCGCAACGCGCTGGACCACGGCATCGAACCTCCCGAGGAGCGTCGCGCCCTCGGCAAGCCGTTGCCGGCAACCGTCCGCCTGACGGCTCGCCACGCCGATGGGCGGATCCTCATAACCGTTGAGGACGATGGGCGCGGCATGGACCCCGCGGCTCTGAGGCAGGCAGCGGTCGACAAGGGCCTGATGAGCCGCGAGGCGGCCGAAAGCCTGACCGACGCCGAATCCCTGCGAATCATCTTCGCGCCGGGCTTCTCCACATCCAAGTACGTCAGCGAGGTGTCGGGCCGCGGCGTGGGGCTGGACGTGGTCCGCAACAACATCGAGAAGCTTGGTGGCTGGGTTGACGTCAGCAGCGTCACCGGCGAAGGGACACGCATTTCGCTGTCGCTCCCGCTGACGCTCGCCATCATCGGCGCCCTGCTGGTCCGGTCGGGGCCGCGCGTTTGTGCGCTGCCGTTGACCGGCGTCGTCGAGACACTACGAATCGAGCCTGCGTCGCTCGGCCGTGTGCGCGGCCACAACGTCCTCAGCCTGCGCGATCGAGTCATCCCGGTCGAGCGGCTCGACGGTGCCCTGGGCGATCCGCCGAGGCCGCTCGAGACCGACGATCGCGGCTTCGTCAACCTGGTCGTCGTGCACTCCCGAAACGCAGAGATGGCGCTGGCCGTGGACGCCTTCGTCGGTCAGCACGAGATTGTCCTCAAGTCGCTCAGCAAGGTCACCGGCGAGCGGATGGGCCTGGCCGGGGCCACGGTCCTGGCCGACGGGACGGTTGGCCTGGTGGTCGACATCGCCGCTTTGATCGAGCGGCGGACCTCGAACAGCGGCCCAGCGGCGCGGCCGACCACGCGCGTCGCCTGAGCCAGTCGCGCCTACCCGGCCTTCTTGAGGACCTTCGGCAGGTCGGCGCCGCTCAGGTCGTGGCTCAACGCCTTCCAACCGCCGAGCAGGTCGGCGAATTCGCATACCAGCTCGTCGCTGAACTGGCCCCTCATGCCGAGCCGCATCAATTGCAACGCATCGATCGCGCTCAGCGCGGGCCTGAACGGGCGCCTGGTGGTCAGCGCGTCGAAGGCGTCGACGATCCCGACCACCTGGCTGTCGAGGGCGATACTCGAGCCCGACAGCCCGTCCGGATAGCCCGACCCGTCGCGGCGCTCGTGGTGCTCGGCGACTATGTGGGCGTAGGACGGCGGGTGGCCCATCGCTCTGACGATCATGTCGTAGCCGGCCTCTACGTGGCCTCGCACCAGCTGCCACTCGAGAGCATTCAGGGGTCCCGCCTTGTCTAGCACGGCCCGCGGGATGCGGCTCATGCCGATGTCGTGGATCAGCCCGCCGAGAGCCAAGCTGCGGATCGCCTCTTGGCTGCCGAGGGGAATGGAGCGAGCCAGCGCGATCCCATAGACGGCCGTGTTGATGGCGTGGGTGTGCGACGCCGCCTGCTTCTGCATCGTCGCGACCATCGCCCAGATCATCTCCTCGTCCTCCAGGAGGCCGAGGGCGACCAATTCCATCGCCCGGTTGGTCGTGGCGAAGCCGTCGCGATCGAGAGAGTCCTCGCCCACGAAGAGGGGAGCAAGCACCTTCGTGGCGATCAGGTAGGCGGTCTTGCTCCTCTCGATCGGTGATATGCGCTGGTTGCCGAGGACCCCGGGCAGGGACGTTGCCAGGGCGCCCCGCAGGAGGTCGGCGTCGATTTCGCGAATCAGGAATGGCAGACCGCGCTCGGCTCTGGCGATGACCTTGCCGGGATCGCCGCCGCGCATCGCATACAGCGCCGGGCGGGGTCCGCGCCAGACGTGCAGGTCACAGGGGAGCGTCGAGATGTCCGCGAGCAGGCGGGCGGGCACGGACTCGTAGCCTGGGAAAGCCGGGTTGAGAAACCGATGAGCTGGCATCGACACTCGCAGACAATGGGCAACTGAGCCCTCAACAAGGGGTGTCGGCCTGCTTGAGACTCCCCTTGAGACGTGCGGTGACCGCCGTCAACTTCTCCCGTCGACGCGCCGATACCTTCATTGATGGAGACTCTGCCGCGACCCAGGCCGCCCCTGGTGCTGCGTGCCTTCGCACCGATCCCCGAACTGGATATGGTCGCCTACGAGCGGATGGCCCGACAGGTCCATCTCCTGCTCGGCATCGACCTCAGCCGGTATAGGCCGGCCCAGGTTTGGCGGCGGGTGAACGGTTTCGCGGCCGCCAGAGGCATGCTGGACGCCGACGAACTGGTCTTCAGGGTCCGCCAGGACGTGGCCCTGCGCCAGGCGTTCCTGGACATGCTCACGATCAACGTCAGCGAGTTCTTCCGGAACCCGGAGGCCTGGGATGCCCTGGCCGAGCAACACCTGCGGCCGATGTTCCGCAGCCAGGCCCCGGTGAGAATCTGGAGTGCCGGCTGCTCGCTCGGCTTCGAGCCGTTCACGATCGCCATGCTCGCCCGCGAGATCGCGCCCTTCGCGGGAGTCGAGATCCTTGCGACCGATGTCGACGACACGAGCCTTTCGAAGGCCCGAAAAGCCACCTTCACGGAGGCTCAGATGGCAGGCGTCTCGCCGACGCGGCAACGGCGGTTCTTCCGGCGCATGGATGGAAAATGGCAGGTCCGGCCGGAGATCCAGGCGCCGGTAACGTTCCGCCGCCAGGATCTGGTGACCGATCCGTGCGAAGGTCCGTTCGACATCGTCGTCTGCCGGAACGTGGTCATCTACTTCACCGAGCAGGCCAAGACGGACTTGTATGGCCGATTCCACGATTGCCTCCGGCCGGGCGGGATCCTCTTCCTCGGCGCAACCGAAGCGATCCCGAACGCACGAACGTTCGGACTGTTGCCGGCAGGCTCGACCTTCTACAAGCGACCCTGACACGCCGCTAGTCCGGGGTGACTGGAGTCCTGCCCAAGACCATACAAATGCCGCATGTACGGCGATCCAGTGGTGGGATACCTTCGCTGCATATGTTGCATCCAAGCACACAACGCTCCGTGAGTTGCCGTTCTCAGTCCGTACTAATCGTCGATGACGATGAGTACGTATTGGGTACTCTGGAGGCTGCGCTGCGCGGGCTGCGCGTTCATCTGCTGACGGCGCGCACCGCGGCGGAAGGCGAGGCGCTCGCTCTGCAGCACAGGCCGCTGCTCGCGATCGTCGACGTCGGTCTGCCGGACCGCAACGGCTACCGGCTCGCCGCTGACCTGCGGATGGCCCCTTCGCTGGCCGGAATGCGGATCCTCATCCTGACCGGCCAGTCACCGGACGAAATGGCCGCCCGCAACTCCGGAGTCAACGGTCTGATCCTCAAGCCGTTCCGGCTGCATCACTTCCTGGATCTGGTCCGGGATCAGCTCGACAATCGCGACCGCGACGATGCCCGCGTGCCGGCGGTACTGGTGGGCGGCGTTCCAGCCGGAACGCGCTAGCCTCGAGCCTCGAGCATCCTCCAGGCAATCACGTCTTCTCTGACGATGAACGTACCCTCGGCGATGCGCCGCCTGGCATCCGCCACTTTGTCGGTCCGTACGTCGGGAGTGGCCAGAGCGGCCGTGAGCGCCAGCCGGATCTCCCGGCTTCGCGCCGGCGACCAGGGAACGGACTGTGGCTTGTCGAGTCTGATGGCTCTGTCCTCCAGGGTGTCAGCTTAGGAATCGGCCGGTACCGTGGGGACTTGACCCCCAGAGGGGCCATTTCTTCATCGATTCGACGTATGTGTTGCCTGGGGGCGACGGAGCCGCTCTGGCGCAGGCATTCGGGCTCGCGTCGGGCTAGACGATGCCCCGGATCACGATCGAGCGCGCCGCCGGCCCAGGCGAACGGCCACGTCGGCATCCACGATCCGACCCCTCAGGGCGAGGACGGCCTCAGTGTGGATCTGGCAGACGCGGGACTCGGTGACGCCCAGGACCTGACCGATCTCCTTGAAGGTCATTTCGTCCTGGTAGTAGAGGGCGAGGACCATGCGGGCCCGTTCGCCGAGCCGTCCGATCTCGCGGACAAGCGAAACGATGGCGTCGCGTCGCGTCGCCTCCTCGGCCGGATCCACGGCATTCCGGTCCGGGACGCTATCGGCCAGGGAGGTCGACTCGTCGTCGGTTTCGCGAGCCTCCCCTTCGTCGAGAGACACCGTCACGATCGAGGCCGCCTGGAGTCGCTCCCTGTACCTGATCAGCGAAAGGTCCAGCCTGTCGGCGATCTCCGCCTCGGTTGGGGATCTGCCCAGCTCGTGCTGCAGGTCGCGGATCGCGCCCTGGATCGCGCGCGCCGCCTCCCGACCGGCCCGGCCGACCGTGTCGAGGGCGCGGACAGCGTCAAGAATGGAGCCCCGGATGCGCAGGATCGCATACGACTCGAAAGAGGCCGCCGCCTCGGGTCGGTATCCATCGATCGCCCGCAGCAGACCGAGCACGCCCGCCTGCATGGCGTCTTCGTGGTCGAACAGGCCGGGTACGGAGACGCCCAAGCGGCCCACCACGTACTTCACCAGGTGCAAGTAGCGCCCAACCAGATCGTCCCGGCTCAGCTCCGGGTCGAGCACCAAGGTCGCACGACTCGCCGTCCTGTGTTCCGCTGCTGGGTAGCTGGCGATTGCCATCTAGACGATCCTTGCGATCTCTGCTTCTCTGGCGAACGATCCATCGGCGGGCGCCGGATGGGGCTCGTCCTCCGATCTGCGCGTAAGCATCCGGCCGGAACACGTGGGTTGGTATTCCCGGTGCGAGCACGCCGTTCGTGGAGGGACCGTCGCCGCGAATGCGGGCGGAGGTACTAAGCCGCCGGCAGTAGGCCACTCACAATGCCGGACAAGAATCCCTACGGGCGGTCCGCTGTGTGTGTCAGTTCAGTATTGACTGAACTGCACGAACTCACTACTCTCCGGCGAAAGCTTCGTCGCGCCGTGCCGACCGGCCGCGCGCAGAGGCGTCCTCCGGGAGCAGTCGAAGATGAATGACGTCTGGGATCGGGGTCGCGATCGGCGCCGCACTCGCATATCGGCAGAGCGCTTCGTCGAGGAGATCGGGCTGGTCTTCGATTCTCTGCACCTGCCGCGCATGGCCGGCCGCGTGCTCGGAGCGATCCTTCTCGGTCCGGCCGACGGTCTCACGGCCGGAGAACTGGCCGAGACGCTGCAAGCGAGCAAGGGCTCGATCAGCAATATGACCCAGCTGCTGATCCACTACCGCTTCATCGCGCGGACAGTCCGGGCCGGTGACAGGCGGGATCGTTTCGTGCTCAAGTCCGGTGCCTGGGCCCGCATGATCATGTGGCGGGTCGAGCTCTTGCAGCGACTTCAGGAGCTGGCCGCCGACGGCTTGGAACTTCTCGGCCCCGAGGGAAACCCCGAGCCGCTGCAGGAGGTGCGAGACATGTACGCGTTTCTGGAACGTGAGCTGCCCCGTCTGTTCGATCGGTGGGAGGAGGAACGCTTGACGGTTCGAAAGGAGGCCTTCTGATGACGGCCGCCATAGAGACTGAGAAGCTCACCAAGTACTACGGCCGCTCGCGCGGGATCACCGACATCGACCTCACGGTCGAAAGCGGGCAGATCTTCGGCTTCCTGGGGCCCAACGGGGCGGGAAAGTCGACCACGATCCGGCTCCTGCTGGATCTGATACGGCCGTCGAGCGGGCACGCACGAGTCCTGGGGCTCGACGTCCACCGCGATCGGCTGGCCATCGACCGGCGGGTGAGCTACGTCCCCGGCGAGCTCTCCCTCTACGCCGAACTGACCGGAGGTCAGCTCCTGACCTACCTCGGAAACCTCCACGGCTCGATCGACGGGGCCTACCGCGACAAGTTGATCGAGCGCGTCGAGCTCGATCCGACCAAGCGCATCAAGAGCCTGTCTCGTGGAAACAAGCAGAAGGTCGGTCTCGTCGCCGCTTTCATGATTCGGCCGGAGCTGATCATCCTCGACGAACCCACCGCAGGCCTCGATCCCTTCGTCCAACTCGAGTTCGAGCACCTCTGCGAGGAGACCCGCGCCGAGGGCCGCACCGTCTTCATCTCGTCACACCAACTGCCCGAGGTCGAGCACCTGTGCGACCGAGTCGGCATCATCCGCGAGGGTCACCTGCTCGCGGTCGAGTCGATCGCCGATCTCAAGCAGCGGGCACTGCGCCGCCTCGAGATCGACTTTGGCGGCTCCGTCCCGGCCGATGTGTTCGCCGGCCTGCCCGGCATCCGCGACATGAGCGTCCATGACGGCATCCTCAATTGCACGGTCATGGGTAGCGTTGACGCGCTGATCAAGGCCGCGGCGCGCTTCGAGGTCCGCAACGTGCGCAGCATCGAGACCAGCCTCGAGGAGATCTTCATGGCCTACTACGGATCCGGCGATGGAATCGCTGCCGGTGCCGGCGCCGAGGAGGCCAGCCATGCTGCTGCGTAACGTATTCACCAAGACGATCCGCGACCTCCGCTGGCCGACCTTCTGGGTCGCCCTGGGCATGGGTGCCATGACCGGCTATTTCGCGCTTCTGTTCCCGACGTACTCGAAGATCATCGACCTGAACGCCATCCTGGCCAAGATGGGACCCGCGGCCAAGCTCATGGGCGCGAGCCTGGGCGACGCCAGCACGCTCGTCGGCTTCCTGCATATCGAGCTCTTCTCGATGATCCTGCCGGCCCTGATGGTTGCCTTCGCGGCCGGGATGGCGAGCGGCTTCACGGCCGGCGAGGAATCGCGCGGCACGATCGACGTCCTGCTCTCCTACCCGGTCTCGCGGCGGCGGCTGGTCCTCGAGAAGTGGCTCGCCGTAATGATCGGTTGCGTGGTCGCCGCTGCCGTGGTGTGGATCTTCGCAATTGCCGGCGCGGCCGCCAGTTCCAGCGTTCTGCCGGCGGACAGCCTGGCCGCGGCCCTCGTGATGCTGGTCTTGCTCGGTTTGGCATTCGGGGCGATGGCCCTGGCCATCTCGGCCGGCACCGGAAACCGTGGCGCAGCGATCGGCATCGCCGTGGCCCTGATGGTTGTGATGTATCTGGCGGACGCCCTGGCCAACATCGTCGACGGCCTCAACGCCATCCGGCCGCTCTCGCTGTTCCGCTACTACATGGGCAGCGACTCTCTCCGCAACGGCCTGAACCTGGCCGACGCGGCGGTGCTTGCCGGGGTTACGGCCTTGTTGGTGGCCATCTCCGTTGTCCTGTTCGAGCGGCGCGACCTGGCTGCCTAGCCGTCCCCAACCCAACCCGATGAGCGGTCGCCGGGAGGCGGGCGCTCATCGATTCCCGGGGGGCGCCACTTGGACGGTTGCATTGAGTAGCAGATGACTTATCGTTTACGACGGCGGCCGCAGACTGCGCCGACAAGGATCGGCGCCGGTGCCGGATCGACGACGGAGATCGGGTGCAAGACAGGGTGGCGCTGGGAGCCCGACACGAAACCCGCGAGGGCGACTTCGCCGGGTATCTGCGGCGCAACCTCTCGACCGCTTACCGGCTGGTCGCGATGGCCCTGGACGACCCGATTGCGGCCCAGGGCGTCGTCTATGACGCCGCAATGGCGGCGTGGCGCGTCGGCAGCGAGTGGCCAGCACCGGCTCTCGACGGCGCCTTCCGGCGACGACTGGAGGCCGACTGTCGAACGGCTCTGAAGTCGATCGACTTCGAAACGGGGAGGACGTCCGGGGAGGCGGCCGTCGAGACGATCGGCGGTCAGGCGGAACCGCTGGCAGCAGCGCTCCTGTCCTTGGGCCCGAAAGACCGGCTGGCGCTGACCAGGAGATACGGCCTGGCGGAGGAATCACCTCGGCCACGGCGGACGTTGCTGGGCCGGAGCTCCCCCGGTCGCTCGCCGGGAGTGCCGGACCGGCTCAGGGCCAGGCTGGCCGAACTCCAGGGGGGCGACGGACCGACCGAGACCCCGCTCCTGGAGACTCGGCTGCGAGCCATCTACGCATCCCGCGACCCCGGCGAAGAGACACCTCTGGCTTTGCGCATGCGGCTGCAGCGGGGCCTCAGCGATGCCGAGACCGCGGCCACGCAGCGAGACGAGATCGCCCAAGCCTCCGGCTGGGGATTCGCCATCAACACCTTCCTTGCGGTCCTGGTGCTGACGATCGCGGTGGCACTTCTGAGCGTGACGGACCTTCGGGCAAGCCGGGAGACGGCCGCCTACCCGCTCGGAGGCCCAACCTCTCCGCTCACGATCACCTCCGTATCGGTCCTGCAGAGCGGGATCGACGGGTCGGGCGTTCACGTGGCCGCGACAAGTGACTCGCTCGTGGCCACTTTCGAGGGCTCGAGCGACTGGCATCCGGAAGCCCGCCAGTGCCTGCCCGACGTGACGGGCGTTATCAACTCGACCGGTCAGGCTCAGTGGCTCGGCACGCAGGCCGGACACGTTGAGTCGATCGCGGGCGACCCATCGTCTGGAAGCGTCTTCGCCGCGGGACTCGGAGCGTACTGCGACCTCGGTCGCCATTCGAGCGGAGACGGCGGGAACACCTGGGCAGCCGGCCCTCTGCCTCCGGGAGCGACCGGCAGTCCGCCATGGCTCGCCTTCGATCCGGCGCAGTCCGGGACTCTCCTCGCGGCCGGGGACGGCAGGCTGTTCCTCAGCCGCGACGCCGGCAGGACCTGGTCCAGCAGCCCGGAGACGGTGACTCCCATCGGTTTCGATAGCACGGGGCATCTCCTTGGCTGGGGGCCCGGTGCGCTCTTCGAGTCGCTCGACGACGGCGCGTCCTGGCAGCGGATCGGGGCGGGACCGGCCACTCAGCCCACGGCCGGCGCGGCCATCTCCGGTGGCGTACTCCTGGGCGAGCCGGATGGGATGTGGTGGTTCCCACTCGACGGCTCGGCGAGCCTGGTCCGGCCCGGCACGGTCTTCTCCATCGCCCCGGCCGGGGACGGGGCCGTGGCAACCGGCAGCGACGCGCTCGGTCACCCATGGCTCGGTACGTTCTCCCTGGCCGCCAGAGATTCGGCATTCCGAGTCGCTTCGCTGCCGCCGGAACTCGCCTCGATGACAGTCACCGGCGGGCAGGTCGCGGCCAATTCGAACGGTCTTGTGCTCGCTTTGTCGGGGCCCAGGTCGGCCATCGCCCTGGGCTCGTTCGCCCGCTGACCTTTCGGGCCTCTCACCCGTCCGGCGGCAGAAGAAGGCGGGCAGGCTGAGAGCTGGCTTGCGGCAGCGGACTCAAACGTACCGGGCAAGAGGCTCGTTCCGTTCCTAACCCGAACCCACGCTGCAACCGGGCGGCAACCGGCGCGGGAGTCAATCACAACCGGGCCGCTCCCAAACCTCCCCCGCCGCACCACTGACCCGCGAGTGACAGTCACCGATCCTTCGCTCAGGCACGGCAGTCACCAATCGGACCGATCGGATCCCGGGACAAAGCCGTTGCCCGAACAGGAGAAGGAACGATGGCCGCCGCGCCGGGGACAGAGATGAAGCGCACCCTGACGATGACCGGGCTGACGATCAACGCCATGGCGCTCATTGCGCCGGGCGCGTTTCTGTGGACGACGTTTCAGGCGCAGGTCGTCCAGCAGAACGGTGGGGCGACCACTGCGTTCGACATGGTCCCCGGGCTGTTGTTCGTTCTCGTGCTGGCGTTCCTGACCGCGTTCTCCTACGCGGAGCTGTCCAACATCTACCCCGAGGCCGGCGCCGGATCGTCGTACTACTTCGCCGAAGCCGCCTTCCTGCAGAAGGAAGAGGCGGCCCACTACAAGTTCGCCCGACTGGCGAAGTTCGTGGTGGGCTGGGTGTCGCATCTCTACTACTGGATCTACCCCGGCATAATGGTCGCGTTCACCGCGACCTTGCTGGTCTTCATCCTCGGCCAGTTCGGGATCGTCCTGAACTCGCCGCTCGAGATAGGCGCGGCGGTCCTCTTCTCCGGCCTTGTGGGTCTGATCGCATATCGCGGCATCTCGGGCTCGACGATGACGGCCATCGTCATCAATGCCATCCAGCTCACGGCCCTGGTCGGTTTCGCGATCCTTGCCATCGCTTTCCGGCTCACCCACCCCGATCTGCAGTACGCACACTCGAGCCTCGGTTCGGTCGTCCTGCCGCACAACCTGACCAACGTCATTTTCCAGGGCACGATCGCCATCCTGCTCCTGGTCGGGTTCGAATCCGTCACCGCCCTCGGCGGCGAAGCGATCAACCCCAAGCGCGACGTCCGGCGGGCGGTGCTGCTCTCGCTGGCCATCCAGGGTGCGGTCGCCTACATACTCGAGTACGTCGCCGCCAACTTCTTCGTCAACTCCAGCATCACGGCCACCACTTCCGCGGGCGCCACCGTCAACGGGTACGGTGCCGCTGCCGCTTCGGCAGCCCCCATCGGCGACATGGTCCGAGTAATCGGCGACACGATGCTCAGCGGCACCGGCTTCGCGCTCGTGATCATCCTGGCCGCCACGGTGCTGGTCGCCCTGATCGGCACCACGCTGGCCTGCCTCAATACCGGCGTCCGCATCACCTACGTCATGGGCCGCGACAAGGAAGTGCCCGGCATCCTCGGCATGTTGCACTTCCGCCATGCCACGCCCCACTACGGCGTCATCGCGCTCGCGATCGTCTCGGCCATTCTGGGCGGTTACGCCGTCTTGTCCGCAGACAACTTGCTCCAGATCACGCTCGCCAGCAACACCGGTACGTTCCTGGTGTATGGCATGACCAACGCGATCGTCCTGTTCGCTTTCGGCGGCGTGCACAAACGGAACCTGATAAAGCACGTCGTCATCCCGGTCGCCGGCCTGGTGGCGAATATCGCGATGCTCGTCGGAGTCATCTTCATGAGCGTCTCTTCCGGCGGTTCCACCCAAACCGACACGCTCATCGCGCTCGCGATCGTCGGAGTCTGGATCGTCGTCGGCGCGATATGGCTCGTCTTCAACTCACTCTCGACGAAGACCAGCTTGCTGGTCAAACCGCAGAACCTCAGCCCCGAGCGATAGGCCCGGGCGTCTTCGCAGATCGAGACCGCGCTCGGCCGGGGTACCGGCAGGGCGCGGTCTCAGCCCGTTTCGAGGATGACATGACCGCCCCATCAAGCCGGTCACATCACACAACATGCAGGCCGTGACTACGAGCCTCGCCGTTGAATGCGCGGGCCTGACCGTGATCGGCCACGTCCGCGAACACAACGAAGATCGCCTCGGCTGGGTCGCCATCGACGGCGAGCCGCCGTACGTGACACCGGCCGAGGAAACGGGAATCGCCGGCACGGCCGTGAGTTCGGTCCAGGGCCTGGTCTTCGCCGTGGCGGACGGACTGGGAGGCTACGGCGGCGGGGAGATCGCCTCGGGCATGGCCGTCGACTCTTGTCTCGACCACACGCAGCGAACCCTTGCCGGCGGCGGGCGCGTCTCCAGCGCCCTGCGCGGTGCGTTCAACAGAGCCAACCAGGCGATACTCGATGCTGCCATTGCCGGCCAGGGAGGCCGCAAGATGCAATCCACGCTCAGCGCGCTCGTCTTTACTCCCGGCGAGGCGTACCTTGGGCACGTGGGCGACAGTCGCGTGTACCGTCGCCGCGACGGCGACTTGGAGCTGCTGACGTCGGACCACAGCCAGGTAATGGAGCTACTGCGGCTCCACATAATCACGCCGGAGGAGGCGATCGATCATCCGGCGCGCTACGCCCTGACCAGATCCGTCGGTGGCGACATCACGGTCCGGGTCGACGTTCGTAGCGAGCGGCTCGAACCCGACGACGTCTTCCTGCTCTGCTCCGACGGGCTCTGGAGCAACGTCACCTCGAGTGAGATCGCCGCGGCCTTGGACTCATCCCCCGCCGACGCTTTCCGGCGGCTCGTCGACCTCGCCCTGGAACG
>DATEXG010000151.1:0-4815 GCA_035257225.1 Candidatus Limnocylindrales bacterium | reverse complement strand
GGACGTCGGCCGCCTGACCGAACGGCTGGCCGCGCCCGACTCACCGGACGTCGTGGTGGGTTATCGCCTCAAGCGTGCCGACCCGCCGATCAGACGCTGGTACGCCCGCATCTATCGCCTGGCGAACCGGATCTTCTTCGGTGTCCACGTCCGCGACATCGACTGCGCCTGCAAGCTGTTCCGGCGAGAAGCCTTGACCCCGATCCGCGTTTCTTCGGGCGGCGCCTTCTTCACCGCCGAGCTCCTGATCAAGCTTCGCTTCGAGGGCCGGGCTCTGGCCGAGGTCGGCGTGCCCCACTACCCGCGCACTGCCGGCTCGCCCACCGGCGCCAAGCCGAGCGTCGTCTTCCGGGCGATGAGGGACTTCTGGTCGCTTCGGCTGCGCCTGTGGGCGGGGCGGGGCGCGGCGATGCGGCGAGGCGAGCCGATCCTCGGTTGACCCGCGGACCCGGCCGGGTGGCGACCTAGTCGCTACTCGCGCGGTGGCTCCGACGAGCCGGGGCCCTCACGGTGGCCCTCCTCGAGGTCGACGTCGAGCGAGTTGATGAATTCGCGGAAGACTTCGAGCTTCTGGTCGACCTGCGTCTCGGGTTCGACTCCCGCACGATCGAGAACCTCGGTAGACGCGTAGATTCGAGCGCCGGTCCGCACCGCCAGCGCCAGCGCGTCCGACGGCCGGGCGTCGATCGCGTAGATGCGACCGTTCAGCTCCAGCTCGAGTGTGGCGTGGAACGT
Organism: Candidatus Limnocylindrales bacterium; assembly: GCA_035257225.1. Classification (GTDB taxonomy): domain Bacteria; phylum Chloroflexota; class Limnocylindria; order Limnocylindrales; family CSP1-4; genus Fen-1039. The sequence continues at coordinate 4,080 of DATEXG010000151.1, read as the reverse complement.
CTCGTCCGCCAGGCTCGAAACCACGACCCGATGGACCGTCACTCCCAGCTCGGAGAGAGCGGCCGCGAACAGGTCGTGGGTTAGTGGCCGTTCGGCGGTAGCGCCCTGGAGCCGCGTGGCTATCGCGTTGGCTTCCCAGGGGCCGATCCAGATCGGCAGGTAACGTTCCCGCTCCGTCTCCTTGAGCAGGACTACGTGCTGGCTCGAGAGCATGTGCACTCGAACACTCTCGACGACCACCTCGGCGAGCGACTCTGCCATTGGCCGATTATCGCCCCGAACCCGAGGAATTGCAGACCGGCCCTGGCGGGGCGCGGTCAGGGCTTCGTGGACACGCTGGCGCTTGGCCCTGCCGAGCCGGAGAGCGTCGGTGATGGGCTCAGGCTCGCTGACGCCGGGCTCGTCGGGGTTGCCGACGGGTTGAGGGAGGCGCTGTACAGGCGACCACTCTCGATCCAGTAGAGAACGGGGTTCGTTCCCCCGGTCCCCGTGGTCACGAACAAGCCCTTCAGGGCCGACAGCAACGGCGACGTGGGCGGAACCATGTACTGCCCGACGAAAGTGCCGTCGCTCTTCTTGAAAGCGACGATGCGCCGGTAGAGGCCGTCGTAGGCGTAGAACGTGCCCTGATCCTGGTTCGGGTTGTCGGCGGTCAGGCGGGTGTAGACCGGGGCCTTCGGACGCAGGAGGACGTCGCCGTTCGGCTCACCAGTTCGGACGCCCGGCTTGTCCGGCGCCCAACTCTTGCTCTGGCCACTCTCCCATTGGACGATCTTTCCCTTGTCGACGAGGTATATCTTGCCGTCGACGTACATGTCGTCGACCGTCGTCAGATCCTGGGACACACTCAGGTAGTTGGCCCGACCAGCCTGCGGGAAGCTGCTGCCGTCGGTCGCAGGCGGATACTTCAGAATCTGACCGGCGCTGGGCACGACGACGTACAGGTTGTACTGGCCAAGCTGCGAGTTGATGATGAAGGTGCCGAGGGCACGCGTGCCCAGGCCCCACGTGACGCTGTCGGGGATGTTGAGCTTGACCAGCGCGCCGCGGCCGGTCTTGTCGGTGGCGGCGGGTCGCCAGCGCCAGACCGAGTTGAAGTCGTCGAGGATCAGGACGTCCTGACCGCCTGTGGCGAGGATGCGCGGGTTGCCCACGATGCCGCCCTGTACCTCCTGGCCCGCTCGCAGGATGGGCAGCTTTGTACCCGTCTGGAGGTTGACCCAGTACACGGTCGACTCCGTCGAGTCGATCACGTAGGCGGCGCCGTCCGGACCGAGCACGGCGCCCGCGAGGTCGTCCGTGGTGAATGACGCGACCTGATTCGGCTGGATTGTGGTGACGTGGTAGTACCCGTTCAGGCCCGCCACGACCTGCGTCCGTGAGTCGGCCAGCTTGGCCGCCGGGTAGCCGTTGTCCTGAGCTTTCTGGAGTTGCGTATAGGCGTCCTTGAGGATCCCGGCGGCCTTGTCCGGATTGCTCAGCGTGAGGTCGCGGCCGCTGCCGTAGACCTGGTTGAGGTCAGACTGGGCAGCCGCGTACGCTTGCTCGGATCGCTGCCGGGAGTCGATGTTGTCCGTCTTGTTGGCACCCGCGAAGAACCATATGCTCGTGCCGACGATGCCGATGACAGCCAGCAGGCCGATGACCGCGAGTGCGGCTCTCTGCTGTCGCTCCCGGCGGACGGTCATGGGCGTCACCCGGCCGCGCGACATCGCCCTCTGCGGCATCCGGTCGAAGAGACTGTAGGCGCCTCGCCGCATCCAGCCATCGGCCGTGGCCTGAGCGTGACGGGCCGTACTCTGGACGGCTGCCATGCCGCCCACGACGGTGTCTGCCAGCGGGATCGGCGAGTGCTCCGGCGCCCCGGCGCGCGAGTCGCTCGGCCAGACCGGCTTCAGTGGCTGAGCCCTGTGTGTGGAGGCCACTTCGGTGGCTTCGACGACGATCAGGCCGTCTCCACCCGTGCTGCCCAGGCTGCCCGAGCCGAACTGGCGATGAATCTCATCGACCGCGCCCTGCGGGTGGAGCTGGCCCACGGTGTCCTGGATCGGCCCTAGCCCGATGCGTCGGGTCACGTTCGGTGAGATCAGGATGAGGCAGTCGCCCATCGTGATCTCACCGTGCCAGATCTCGGGCCCGTCGGCATCTTCGTCCGGCAGGCCGCTCTCCGGGCTGGTATCGGGGAGAGTCAGCAGCCTTGCCTGCCGAATGAGATAGGCCTCGGCCGGACCGAGGGTCGCCACGTAGAGCTCGTTGCCTCGGACGACGGCCAGGGCCAGCCCGATGGGCGGCGACTCACCGGCGACGACCGTCGGACGTTCGGGTGAATGCAGGAGGACGTTGTTGGCGTTGCGGACGGCCTTTCGCAGACAAGCAGAGATGCCGGCCGAAAGGTCGTAGTAGTAATCGTCCCGAACGCGCTCGGCGATGATCTTGGTCGCCTCGCGGAGCTTCCTCCCGCCGGCCCCCGTAACGAGCAGGAAGAGACTCCCTTTGGTGCGAGAGGTGGAGCCGATGTTCGGCTCGACCACGGTTACCGTGTCGGCGGAGTCGGGTAGTCGTTGTGACTCGGCCACAAGGCCGAGGTTCATCTGCAGGCGGAGTGCCATTGGCGGCTGCTAGCGGCGGGAATGGTGGTGGGATTACGACGGACTAGTGGCGCCCGTTGATACCCGACCGCTTCCCGGGCGGCCGGACCGGCGTTCGCAGGTGGGGATTATACGTGGCGCGTCGTCAACCGGAGTTGACGGATGGGGGTTCTGACGGCCGCACGGAGGGCGGCCAGGAGTTCCGGCGTCCGGAGACGGATCTCCTGGGCGACGATCGGCATATCGACCTCGATTGTCGCCACATCCTGGCGCAGGTCGACGAGACGGCACGCTCCGACGGCCGGCGGCACTCGATCGGCAACGATCCGGTCCCAGGCCACGGCCGCGCGCGCCTGATCCAGCTGCTCCTCCAGGCCGTGCTCGCGGGCGATCCGCGGCAGCAGATCGGCAAGTCGCTCCATGCCGCGGGGCGCGTCTTCCCGGCGGTCCTCGGCCGGACCGTCATTGCTTCGATTATCGGCCGCGTCCTCCTGGGGAGCTCCACGCCTCGCGGAGAGGCGCCTTCGACGGCCTTGCCCCGGCTCGCTAGGCCGGTCGTGTCCTCCGCTCACGCCTCTCCCTCCACCACCTGCGCTCCGGATTCCTCGGGCACAACCCGCCATGGCCGTGCCCGGCGGCGCAGCTCCGGGTCGATGTCGGCCGGATCCGTCGTCGTGATCAGCGCCTGGGGCAGGTCCGCGATCCGGCGGGCCAGGTGGCCACGCCGGTCAGAATCGAGCTCGCTGAAGACATCATCGAGGAGGAGCAGCGGCGGCCGGCCGTCGAGCAGCGTGAGCAGGTCAAGCTCGGCCAGCTTCAAGGCGAGGATCGCGGTCCTCTGCTGTCCACGCGAGGCGAAAGTGGCCAGGTCGCGGCCGGCCATACCGAAGACGAGGTCGTCGCGGTGCGGCCCGACGAGGGTGCTCCCGTTCCAGGCCTCCTTCTCCGCCGTCTCCGCAAGTCGCCTGGCGAGCGCGTCGCGTGGCTCTTCTCCGGGAAGCAACGGGGCGTTCGTGGAATAGCCGATCGTCAGCCGCTCCTCGCCCGGCGCGATCTCGCGGTGGGCGGCTGCCAGCGGCCCTGCAAGCTTCTCGAGGAGGCGCAGCCGCGCGCCCACGATCGCCGAGCCGGCTGCCAGGAATGGCTCGTCCCAGAGGCGCAGTTGGTCTCGATCCCCTTCGCCCTCCCGAATCGCACGCAGGAGGCTGTTGCGCTGCTGGAGTGCCCGCGTGTAGGTGGCGATGTTCGAGGCGTAGCGCGGGTCGTGGGGCGCGGTCAGTCCATCCAGAGCGGCGCGACGCAGGCTCGGCGGGCCGATCACGAGCAGCATCTCCTCGGGGGCGAAGAGCACGGCCCGCAGGTGTTCCGCCAGGGCGGCCGGGCGACGGGGAACGCCGTTGACCTGGATCCTCTTCCGGCCGCCGCCCGCCTGGAGCGCGAATTCCAGGGTCACTTCGTGCGGAGCCGCTTGGTGCTCGCCCGCCCACTCGCG
>DATEXG010000150.1:0-9732 GCA_035257225.1 Candidatus Limnocylindrales bacterium | reverse complement strand
TACTGCTCCGACTGCTTCCGCATCGTCCACGCCGAGGGAGACGAGCAGCCGGCTCCCCCGAATCAATAAGCGGCGGCCGTCTTCCGGCGGCCGCGCCCCGAATCAACAAGTGGCGGCCGCCTTCCGGCGACCGCCACTTTGCGTCCGAGAGGTTACGCGACCTTGCTGGCGGTCCAGTCCATGTAGGCGGCGTAGGCGGCGAGCACCCCGCCGGCGACAACCATGACGTCCGCGACGTACATGAGGACCGGGGGATTGGTGCCGAAACCGCCGGCGCGGATGAGCTGTCCCAGGACGATGAGGATCGCGAACAAAGCGGTGGCGCCCGCGACGCCCAGAAGGATCTGTGCGTACGGCATCGGCCAGGTGATGTTCATGTTGGGGGCGGCATGGAGGTAGACCACCACCAGCGACGCGACGGCGGCGATGAGAGTCAGCCACACGAAGATGCCGGCGGTATCCCAGGTGAAGTAGTTGATGCTGGGGCACAAAGCGCCGAGGTTCCCAAGGTTCCCAAGGCCGGCGCACGCATTGACCGAGGCGAAGATCATGCCGACGATCACGCCTACCACAGCGAGTGCTGCCCCATAGACGACCAGCTTCTCCCGAGCGGATACCTTCGCCCACAGTTCATTCAGCACGAGTTGAGCCTCCTTCTCCTGCATAACCGGGACGCACCCTTGACGGGCGGCCGGCGACCTCGCTCCTATTCGGCCTCATGACGGGTCTCAAGGCCGATGAGAACGAGCGCAGCCTACACCCCGGTATAGGCCGTGACCAGATGGAATCGCAGGATGGAACCACCGCCGTGCGGTGCTCGGCATCCCCGGCGAAGGGTCGAGGACCGGCCTCTGGTAGAATGTGGACCGCTCCCCAATCGGCGTAGCCGTATCTGAGCGCCCACGGATCCGTCTGGCGGCGGTCGTAGAACCGGATGGTCCGTGCCGGCGACGCCAGGGTTGGGAGATGGAGGAGGAACAATGGCTCGGCCTGTCCGCACGGCGGTCGCTCCGAACCCTCTCCGGCCGGTGAAGTCGCACCTGATCGAGGAGTACAACGCACGGACGAACGTCGTCCGCTGCGATTGTGGCTGGTCGGGCAATGCCGACGATTTTGCCGTTCACCGCCGGGCAGTCGGCGCCGCCAGCCCCTCCTGATCGGCCGACCGAGCGGAGCGTCCGACTCCGCACCCACTGAATCGATCCCGGAGGATCGTGTCCGGCTGATGGCCACGTACGAGGACCTCGGCTATCGGGATGTGTTCTGGGCCGCTCGCGCCTACGAAGACGCTTGCGACCGGATCGCGCTGCGAGCCCTCCTGCCGCCTGGCGGCGCGAGGCTGATCGAGGTCGGAGCCGGCTTCGGTCGGCTCGCCGGCGAGTACGCAGCGTACCGAGAGGTCGTTCTTCTCGACTCCTCCGAGGTCCATGTGGCGGTGGCGCGCGAGACGCTGGGCCACGACTCACGCTTCGAAGTGACGCTCGGCGACGCCCTGGCTCTGCCCTATGCCGACGGCTACTTCGACGCCGCGGTTTGCGTCAGGATGCTCCACCACTTCGAGGACCCGGGGCCGGTGCTGGCCGAGCTGGCTCGAGTCGTTGGCCCGGGCGGATCGCTCGTACTGGAGTTCGCCAACAAGCGCAACCTGAAGGCCATCGCGCGCCGCCTGCTGGGCCGCCAGAGCTGGTCGCCGTTCGATCTCGGAGCCGTGGCATACAAGCCATACCACTTCGACCACGCCCCCGTGAGCGTCCGCCGCTCTTTGCGGGCGGCAGGCTTTTCCGTCCGCCGAACCCGAGCCACTTCGCTCTTCAGGCTGCCCGGCCTGTGCCGCCGGCTGCCGGCCGGACTTCTGGCGCAGGTGGAGTCGGTGCTGCAGGAGCCGCTCGGCTCGATCACGCCGGGCCCATCCGTCTTCATGCTGGCGCGACGGACCGGTAGGCCTCCCCGCACGCGGGCCTGACCCCTGTCGCTCCTGGGTGCGGTGCCCGCCGTTTCTCGCTTCTGAGCCGGCCGGGTACACTGCGCGGAGAAGGAGGCGGCGCTACCGAGACTCAGATCCACTCGATCCCGTCCGAACAGGTCGCCACGAACATGCCCGCGACACCATCCGATCAGCCGCCGGCAGGCCCCGTCCGGACGCGCGAGGAGCGCCTGCTTCTGCTCCGCCCGTTGCTTTCGCAGCGGATCCTTGTGCTCGACGGCGCGACGGGAACGGTCGTCCAGCGGTACGGGCTATCCGAGGCCGACTTCCGCGGCGAGCGCTTCCGCGACCATCCCCGAGACGTTCGTGGCGACAACGACCTGCTGACCCTCACCCGGCCGGAGATCGTCCTGGCCGTCCATGACGCCTATCTTGCGGCCGGCGCCGACATAATCACCACCGACACGTTCACCGCCACGCGCATCGCCCAGGCCGACTACGGACTGGAGAGCGTCGCGTACGAGATGCACGTCGAGGCGGCCCGTATCGCCCGTGCCGCCGCCGACGCCGCGGAGGCGCGAGATCCCGGACGGCCGCGATTCGTCGCCGGGTCGCTCGGGCCAACCAACAAGACGGCCTCCATCTCGCCGGACGTGGCCGACCCGGCCGCTCGCTCGGTCACCTTCGAGCAACTGGCCGAAGCGTATGCCGAAGCTGCCCGTGGCCTGATCCGTGGCGGCGCCGACATGCTCATGGTCGAGACGATCTTCGACGTGCTCAACGCCAAAGCCGCCATCTACGCCATCGAGGGCGTGTTCGACGAGTTGGGCGTCCGAGTCCCGCTGTGGATCTCCGGCACGATCACCGACGCCAGCGGCCGCACTCTCTCCGGACATACCGTCGAGGCGTTCTGGAACGCTATCCGCCACGCCGAGCCGCTGATCGTCGGGCTGAACTGCGCCCTGGGGGCCCGGCAGCTTCGGGCGCATGTGGAGGAGCTGTCCGGACTGGCCGACACATTCGTCGCCGCACATCCGAACGCGGGACTGCCCAACGAGTTCGGTGGCTACGACGAGTCGCCGGAGGCGATGGCCACGACCCTGCGCGAGTTCGCCGAGGCGGGTCTGGTCAACGTGATCGGCGGCTGCTGCGGGAGCGGACCGGCGCACGTGGCCGCCATCGCCGAGGCAGCCGTGGGGCTCGCCCCGCGTCCGGTACCGGAGCGTCCAACCGCGCTTCGCCTGGCCGGCCTTGAAGCGCTGAACGTTGGCGAGGGCAGCCTCTTCCTCAACATCGGCGAGCGGACTAACGTCGCCGGCTCGCGGGCCTTCGCACGCCGAGTCGTGGACGGCGATTTCGACGGCGCGCTGCAGATCGCCCGCCGCCAGGTTGAGGCGGGCGCCCAGGCGATCGACGTAAACATGGACGAGGCCCTCCTCGACTCGGAGGCGGCCATGACCCACTTCCTCGATCTCGTGGCCTCCGAGCCCGCGATTGCCCGCGTCCCGATCGTCGTGGATTCCTCGAAGTGGTCGGTCATCGAGGCTGGACTACGCTGTGTCGGCGGCAAGCCGATCGTGAACTCGATCTCCCTCAAGGAGGGCGAGGAGCAGTTCCTGCGCCAGGCCAGACTCGCCCGCCGCTACGGCGCGGCCGTCATCGTCATGGCCTTCGACGAACAGGGCCAGGCCGACACGGTGGAGCGCAAGGTCGCGATCTGCCGACGCGCGTACCGGCTCCTGACCGAGCAGGTCGGCTTCCCGCCGGACGAGATCGTCCTCGATCCGAATGTCTTCGCCATAGGCACCGGCATCGAGGAGCACGCCGGCTACGCCGTCGCATACCTGGAGGCAACTCGCCGCATCAAGGCCGAGCTGCCGGGCGTTCGTGTCAGTGGCGGCGTCAGCAACGTCTCGTTTGCATTCCGCGGCAACGATCCCGTACGTGAGGCGATCCACGCCGTCTTCCTGTACCACGCCATCGCCGCGGGCATGGATATGGGCATCGTCAACCCCGGGCAGCTGGCGGTCTACTCGGAGATCCCTCCCGAGTTGCTGGAGCGCGTCGAGGATCTGGTCCTGAACCGCCGGCCGGATGCCACGGAACGAATGCTGGAGGTCGCGACCCGCTACTTGGGGCAGGGAACGATCGCACCCGAGGCGGACCCGCGATGGAGGGAGCTGCCGGTCCAGGAACGGTTGCGGCACGCCCTGGTCGAGGGGATCGACGCCTGGGTCGTCGAGGACACAGAGGAAGCCCGCCTTGCGGCGAACCGCCCCATCGACGTGATCGAAGGCCCCCTCATGGCCGGCATGAATACGGTCGGCGACCTCTTCGCGGCCGGGAAGATGTTCCTCCCCCAGGTGGTCAAGAGCGCCCGCGTCATGAAGAAGGCGGTGGCGCATCTGGTGCCCTATCTGGAAGCGGAGAAGGCTGCCCTGGGGGACTCTCGGCCGCGCGGCAAGATCCTCATGGCCACCGTCAAGGGGGACGTCCACGACATAGGCAAGAACATCGTCGGCGTCGTGCTCGGGTGCAACAACTACGAGGTGCTGGACCTGGGCGTCATGGTCCCGGCGGCACGGATCCTGGAAACGGCGCGCCGCGAAAAGGTGGACGTGGTGGGGCTCTCCGGCCTGATCACACCGTCCCTGGAAGAGATGGCCCACGTTGCCGGCGAGCTGGAACGCGAGGGGTTCCGGGTCCCGCTGCTCATCGGCGGAGCCACGACTTCTCGGGCCCACACCGCGGTCAAGATCGCGCCACGCTACTCCGCGCCGGTGGTCCACGTGGTCGATGCGTCGCGGGCGGTGGGCGTGGTCTCGGAGCTGCTCGGCGACGGCGCCGCGGCCTACGCCACGTCCGTGCTCGAGGACCAGGAGCGAACGCGCGTGGAGCGAGCCGGCCGGCGCGAGCGCGTGACCCGCATCTCGATCGAGGCCGCCCGGGCCAATCGGGCGCGAGTGGACTTCGGGCCGGCGGCGCCGCGACCGGCGTTCCTGGGCGTTCGCGCCTTTGACGACTATCCGCTCGGAGAACTGGCCGATCGGATCGACTGGACGCCTTTCTTCCAGGCCTGGGAGCTCAAGGGGCAGTTCCCCGCGATCCTCGACGCGCCGGGGGTCGGCGATTCGGCGCGGCCGTTGTACGACGACGCCCGCCGGATGCTTGGGCGCATTGCCGCCGAGCGGTTGCTTCGGGCGCGGGCAGTGGTCGGATTCTGGCCGGCCAACTCCGTGGGCGACGACATCGAGCTCTACGCCGACGCCGGCCGGGCAGAGTCGCTGGCGGTAGTCCACACCCTCCGACAGCAGATGGAGAAGCCGCCAGGACGTCCCAACATCGCCCTGGCCGACTTCGTCGCTCCTCGCTCGACCGACGCCGCGGACTACCTGGGCGGGTTTGCGGTCACTGCGGGCACCGGTTCGGCCGAGCTGGTCGCCGAGTTCGAGGCCGCCCACGACGACTATTCGGCGATCATGGTCAAGGCTCTGGCCGATCGGCTGGCCGAGGCATTCGCGGAACGGCTGCACGAGATGGTCCGCCGTGAGTTGTGGGGTTACGCCCCCGATGAGGCCCTGGACAACGCCGCGTTGATCGCGGAGGCGTATCAGGGGATCAGACCGGCGCCGGGCTACCCGGCGTGCCCGGACCATACCGAGAAGGCGACCCTGTTCGAGTTGCTCGACGCCGAAACGCAGGCCGGGATCGCTCTGACCGAGTCGTTCGCGATGCTCCCGCCGGCTTCGGTCTCCGGCTACTACTTCTGGCGACCCGAAGCGCACTACTTCGGCGTCGGCCGCATCGGGCGCGACCAGCTCGAAGACTACGCCCGCCGCAAGGGCTGGTCGCTCGACGAGGCGGCCCGCTGGCTCGCCCCCAACCTGGACGACGACTAGGGCTACGAAGCAGGCCCGCAGGCTGGGCCCTGCTTCGGGCACCGGATTTGCGTGCAGCACTGCACCTATTTCACGCGGGGTATTGACGTGAGTCGCTACTATTCCCGAACGACGCCAAGCGACTGGAGAGCCTGCCGATGCTGACCGCGCCGGTAATCGACGCCACCGAGCCCGCGACCGCCACCGATCCGCCCGAACTCCACATCGTGCCGTCGCCGGCGGACTCGGAAGCGCAGGTCGCGATCCCGGCGGAGCCAACTGCACGGATCCACTGGATCGGACGCTTCGTCGACTACCGCCATCCGGAGGATCTCTTCGCGGACATCGTCGCCGGCGCGCCCAACCTCGTGATCGTCGACGCGCGGTACCGCGAGACCTTCGATCTCGAGCATCTGGCGGGCGCGATCAACCTGCCCTGGCGCGAGATAGACGAGAGCACAACGGCCCACCTGTCGCGCGACGCCGAGTACGTCGTCTACTGCTGGAACGCCAGCTGCCACGCATCCACCAAGACCGCCGACCGACTGGAGTCGTACGGCTTCAAGGTGAAGGAGCTACACGGCGGCCTGCAGGTCTGGAAGAGGCAGGGCTACCCGACCGTGCGCCCATAGGAGCCAGCCACCGACCAAGGCCGGGTAGACTTGACGCGGGCATCAGCGGAGGTCTGCGTTGAGCGAGGGACGAGTGGCGGATCTGGCGAGTACCGGCGGCGAAGTGCCAGTCGGAGCGAACGCGGACTCGGTCGTCGTGCTGGACTTTGGGAGCCAGTACAGCCAGCTGATCGCCCGGCGCGTGCGCGAGCTCCACGTCTACTCGGAGCTCCTCCCGTTCGACACTCCGTGGGCCGATATCGCGGCCCGCCACCCCCAAGCGGTGATCCTCTCCGGTGGGCCCAACAGCGTCTACGAAGCCGGCTCGCCGCATCCGGACCCGGCACTGTGGACCGGGGGCATCCCAATCCTCGGCATCTGCTACGGCATGCATCTGATGGCCGAGGCGCTCGGCGGCCAGGTCCAATCGTTCGCCCGCAAGGAGTACGGGCCGGCGGTGGTTTCAGTGATCGAAGGGGAGGGCCTGTTCGCCGGCATCGAGCCCGAGCAGCCGGTCTGGATGAGTCACGGCGATTCGATCGCTCGACTCCCCGACGGCTTCCGCCCAACCGCCCGAACCGATTCGACCCCCTACGCAGCCGTGGCGGATCCCGGCCGCCGCTTGCACGGCATCCAGTTCCACCCCGAAGTGGCCCACACCAAGCGCGGCCGCGAGATCCTGCGCAACTTCGTGCTCGGCATCGCCGGCGCCAGACCGAATTGGACGCCCGCGAACTTCATCGCCTCCAGCGTGGACGAGATCCGGCGCCGGGTCGACGAGCACAGCCGCGCCACCGGCACCGACGGCCGGGTCCTGTGCGCCCTCTCCGGGGGAGTGGATTCGGCCGTGGCCGCGACCCTCGTCCACCGCGCCGTCGGCGACAACCTGACGTGCGTCCACGTAGACCACGGGATGATGCGCAAGAACGAGACCGAGTTGCTCCAGACGGCGTTCGAACAGCTGGGCGTTCGATTCACCGTCGTCAAAGCCCGCGACCGGTTCCTGCGCAAGCTCGAGGGCGTCACCGATCCCGAGCAGAAGCGCCGAATCATCGGAGCCGAGTTCATTCGGGTCTTCGAGGAAGAGGCCGCCAAGCTCGGCCGGATCGACTTCCTGACCCAGGGCACCCTCTACCCCGACGTTATCGAGTCGGCCACTTCCGCCAAGGAGAAGTCCGCGGCCAAGATCAAGACCCACCACAACGTGGGCGGCCTGCCGGACGACCTTACCTTCGAGTTGATAGAACCGTTGCGCTACCTCTTCAAGGACGAGGTCCGGGCGGTTGGGACGGAGCTCGGCTTGCCGGACTCGATGGTCCAGCGTCAGCCTTTCCCGGGACCGGGCCTGGCCATCCGAATCATCGGCGAGGTCACGGCCGAGCGGCTCGATACGCTGCGCGAAGCCGACTGGATCGTCATCGACGAGATCAAGGCCGCCGGACTCTACCGCAGCGTCTGGCAATCCTTCGCGATCCTGACGCCGCTCCTCTCCGTCGGCGTCATGGGCGACGGACGAACCTACGCCAACGTCGTGGCCATTCGAGCCGTCACATCCGAGGACGCGATGACGGCCGACTGGGCCAAGCTTCCGTACGAGTTGCTGGGCAAGATCAGCTCTCGGATCGTCAACGAAGTGCCCGGCGTGAATCGGGTCGTCTACGACATCAGCTCCAAGCCGCCAGCGACAATCGAGTGGGAGTAAGCCAACACGAGTCGCGGCGGGGAACGGCGCGACGGTCGGGCCCAGTCGACCAAGAGCGCGGGTAGCATCCCGCAGGGAGAAGCGCCGTGGGCAAAGCGCGCGGACCAATCGCCATCCTCGGCGGATGGCTGTGCATCTGCCTGGGTGTCTTCAGTGGGCTGATCAGATCCGGGTTCCTTGGCCTGGCCAACGCGGACGGCACCCTCCGGCCGCAGACCGTGTACGTATTCCCCGCTGCCGTTGTGTTGTGGGTCTTCGTGGGCGCGGCCCTCCTGGCGGCGCTGCCTTTGGGGCTAGCCATGTTGACGCCGGATACGCGCCGAGGGACGTACGCCACGGCGGCGGTCATGGCCTGCGTCGGACTCGGGCTGATGCCCGACGACCTGGGCCGCGCTTTTGGGCTACCGCTTCTGCCCGGGGCGGCGCTGGTGGCCTTCGGCGGCTGGCTGACCCACGTGGACTCCGTGTCCGCGGACATCAGAGCCGGCCAGGCCACGGGCGGCCCCGGAGTCCGGGTCGGGGATGGCGGCACAACCGGGCTGGAGAGCCAGGTCGGGGATGGCGGCGCGACCCGCCCGGAGAGCCAAGTCTCGGAGCTGGTTCAGCCTGCCGGACGCCGTACCGCGCCGCGCCTGCGGTCCACTTCGGATCGCGACTGCCCGTGGTGCTCGGCCCGTATACCGGCTGGCGCTTCGACATGCCCAGCCTGCCACGCAACCGTCGATCCTGACGAGACCACGGACAGCATCCACGTTCCCGGACTGACCGAGGTCTCGCCCGAGCTGCGCGCCTACGCCGAGCAGGTTCGGGCGGGCAGAAAGAAGCGTAGCTCGCTGTCCATTCTGCTCAACAGCCCCAGCGCCCCTCGAGCCGCCGACCTCCCGGAGTTGAGCGAGCCGGACGCGCTGCGTCCGCCGAGCGCTGCCGTTCGTGCGGAGATGCTCCGCCTCGATGCGGAGATAGCTGCCAGGGCGGAGTCAGCTGCCGGGGTCGTTCTGCCGGACGCTGGTCCGTCCGCGCCTCCAACTGCAGCGATGGACTCGACCGCGGCCGTGCCGCAACCGCCCTCTCCTACGTCCGACGGCGAAGCCGCGCCGGATGCCGCGCCCCCGCCGGCCCCACGACGGCGCCGTACGCCGCCGGCGTGACCGACCCCGCCAGGCGACTCGCGGTCCCTGGACCATCTTTCCTGCGCGAAATGGAGCTTCGCCCCGGCGACCCTCATCGAGTGGGCATGTCGCAACCTCAGATCCTCGCCGACGGGTGGTGGGTCACCCTGCTCTGGTGCGAGCGGGAAGGTTCCCTGGCCACTTTCAGCAACCTCGCACCCGAATACGGCATTCCGCCCGGGTCGCCGCTCATGCGGCTCGGCCCCGGACTGTCGGGAACCATGTCCGGCCTGATCCTCGAGGAGGACGGCCGACAGCAGCTCCGGCTGCGACTCGGCCAACCGCCGCCGGACGACGAGGCGCCCTGGGAGGCCCCGCTCGTAGTGCTCGCAGGGTTCCGATTCGAGCCCGCACGGGTCCTGACGATGCGCGACAACGAGCTGGCCCAGACCGTTCTCCGGGCCTTCCGCGACGCCCTGCTCCGGCTTTCCTATTGAGGCTGGCGCGG